>JBFHFM010000138.1:0-8789 GCA_041583595.1 Trichloromonas sp.
ACCAGTCGCTGAATCAGGGCCGGGGCGTTGACAAAGCCGAGGACCCGGTTGCAAAAGACCGCGCCATCGATGAAGAGCTCCACTTCATCCATTTGCGGATTAGCGGCCAGGTAGCCGATTCTCTCGCCGGGGAGCGCCAGGTCCTTGGAGTGGGAGGTGACGATGACTGAGTTTTTCACGCAGCCGAAGATGCCGGGCACCTGATGGCCGTCGTAGGCAATTCGGGCGTAGGGTTCGTCGGAAATGACAAACAGGGTCCGTCCCAGTTCCTGCTCTTTGCGCACCAGCATTTGCCCAAGTGCTTTAAGTTCCGCTTCAGGATAAATCACACCGGTGGGATTGTTCGGGTTATTGACAATGATCGCACGCGTATTGGTGCCGATCGCGGCTTCGATGGCGCTGATGTCAAGCTGGAAGGTTTCGCGGTTGGTCCAGACCTCTTTGGTGACGCCACCATGATTGTCGATGTAGAATTTGTATTCTACGAAATAGGGGGCGAGGATAATGACCTCTTCGCCAGGATTAAGAATGGTTTTGAGCACCACGTTGAGCGCGCCGCCGGCACCACAGGTCATAATGACCTGTTCGGCTTTGACTGGCTGAGGGGATTTTTCGGACAGGACATCCGCGATGGCGGCGCGGGTCTCTTCGTAGCCGGCGTTATTCATGTACCGGTGCATGCCGGGCAGGGGATTGCTGGCTAGTTCCATAAGTTCGCGGCGAAAGGCTTCGGGAGGTTCGACCGATGGGTTGCCGATGGTAAAGTCGAATACATTTTCAGCGCCGTGTAGTTTGCTCAGGCGGGCTCCCTCTTCGAACATTTTGCGGATCCATGACGAATGTTCGATGCTGTTCTTAACTTTGGCGGATATGGTCATGTCAGTCTCCTGAAATTTGATTTGAGTAGCGCGGCGTTGGGAGTTTAACCGGGCGCTGCAAACCGGTCAAGAACTAAACCAAAAGGCCACGCGTTCGGGGCAGGGCTGGAGACTTCCAGGGATTTACATTGATTTTTGATGGTCGATAGGCTAAATTTTTCGTCCATTAATTTCCATGAAAGGGGTTTTCGCCATGGCTGCAAAGGATCTGGGGGGTCTGCGACAAAAAATCGACGACATCGACGATCGCATTCTTGACCTGCTCAACCAGCGAGCCGGGGTTGTTATCGAGGTGGGCAAGGCTAAGGCCGGCCAGAGCAAGGAATTCTACGTTCCGGGACGCGAGCAGGCTATTTACGAGCGGTTGACCCTGAACAACCCGGGCCCTTTTCCCTCAGAGGCAATCCGTAAGGTATTTCGTGAGGTCATTTCCGCATCTCTCTCCTTAGAGCAGCCGATGAAGGTGGCTTTTCTCGGCCCCCAAGGAACCTTTACTCATGCTGCGGCTATGCAGCAGTTCGGGCTCTCGGCCCAGGTGGTGCCGCAAAAGAGCATTCCGGCGGTCTTCGAAGAAGTGGCTCGCGGTCGGGCTCCGTACGGGGTGGTTCCGGTGGAAAATTCCACCGAAGGGGTGGTTTCCCATACCCTGGATATGTTCATGGAGTCGGATCTGAAGATCAACGCGGAGATTCTTCTCGGCATCTCTCACTTTCTAATGTCACGCAGCGGGCGCATGGAAGACATTCAGAAGGTGGTCTCCCATCCCCAGGCTTTGGGTCAGTGTCGCAAATGGCTGGAGGAGAACCTTCCCGACGTTCCGTTGGTCGACGTTGGCAGTACCGCCCTGGCCGCGCAGATGGTGCTCGAAGATGAGTCTGTAGCCGCTATTGCCAGCGAGATGGCTGCGTCCCTCTATGGGTTGCAGGTGGTCAAGGAGCGTATCGAGGATAATCCCAACAACTTTACGCGATTTCTGGTGATCGGCCAGAAAACCCCGGAGCGCTGCGGCGGCGACAAGACTTCGCTGATGTTCAGCATCAAGGATCAGCCGGGAGTTCTTTACCGCATGCTTGAACCGTTCAGCAAGCGGGATATTAACCTTTCCAAGATCGAGAGTCGGCCGATGAAGAAGAAGGCCTGGGAATATGTCTTTTTTCTCGATATCGAGGGACATATCGACGATGAGGTCGTCGCGGCGGCGGTCGCCGAGCTCAAGGGCTATTGCCAGTTCCTTAAGGTGCTAGGCTCGTACCCGAGGGCCCATTGAATCTTATCCAATATGTACTTATGAATACGAGGATGATGTATTGCTGATGAAAGAATTCTTTATTCCGCAATTGTCGGTGGTCGGAGTCGGCCTGATTGGCGGGTCGCTGGCGCTGGCGCTTAAGGCTGCCGGAGTGGTCGGTGAAGTAGTTGGTATCGGGCGAGGTCAGGCTAACCTGGATAAGGCTTTGGAGTTGGGGGTGGTTGACCGCATTACTCAAGACCTGGCCGAAGGTGTGACCGGAGCCGACTTGGTCTTTCTTGCCACCCCGGTGCTGACCTTGGCTCAGGTGGCCGCGTCATGCGCACCGCATATGAAACCGGGGGCGGTACTAACCGACGGGGGCAGCGTCAAGGCCTCGGTGGCACGCGACATCGAACCGCTAATGCCCGCCGGGGTCCATTTTGTCCCTGGACACCCGATTGCCGGCACCGAAAATAGTGGAGCAGAGGCGGCCTTTGCCACCCTGTACCACGGTCGTCGCTGCATCCTTACGCCAACCGCTCATACGGATTCAGCCGCTCTTGAGTTGGTGCGTCAGGTCTGGGAAATTGCCGGCAGCGAGGTGGTCATGATGGATGTAGAAAAGCATGATCGCATCTTGGCCGCTATCAGTCATCTGCCGCACATGGTCGCTTATTCACTGGTCAACGCAGTTGGATCCTATGACCGTTACGAGGAAAATATTCTCGAATTCTCCGCCGGCGGCTTCCGCGACTTTACGCGCATCGCTTCCTCCGATCCAACGATGTGGCGGGATATCGCTCTGACTAACCGTGACGCCCTGCTGGAAATGATGGAGCTTTGTGAGACCTTTTTGACCGAGTTAAAAGAGGATATTCGCAAGGGCGAAGGGGATAAACTGTACGAATTTTTTCTGCGGTCGAAAGAGTTGCGGGATGCCATCCTCAAATGACGGAGAAAACGATATGAATGAAACCAGAACCATTGGGCCGGCGCAAAGCCTGCGGGGTGAAATTACCGTGCCAGGTGACAAGTCGATATCCCACCGCTCCATCATGCTCGGGTCCCTGGCTCAGGGAACGACTCTGGTTCACGGTTTTCTCCATGGGGAGGACAACCATTCTACCCTGAACGCTTTTCGCAGCATGGGGATTCGCATCGAAGAACTTGCCGGTGGCGACCTGCGTATCGAAGGGAAGGGGTTGCATGGTCTTACAGAGCCGGGTGACGTGATTGACTGTGGCAATTCTGGTACGACAATCCGCTTGATGACGGGTCTTTTGTCCGGGCAGAATTTTTTCTCTGTGCTTACTGGCGATCGTTACCTGCGCAAACGGCCGATGAAGCGGGTCCTTAATCCGTTGGCGACCATGGGCGCCCGCATCTGGGGACGGGGCGGCGGCGAACTGGCGCCGTTGGCTATTTCGGGTGGAGGCCTGAGGAGCACCGAGTATGTTTCACCGATCTCCAGTGCCCAGGTCAAATCGGCTGTTCTCCTTGCCGGCCTCTACGCCGATGGTGACACCACGGTTCGTGAACCTCATCTTTCCCGCGATCATAGTGAGCGGATGCTGCGCTACTTCGGTGCAAACGTGCGTCCTTTTGAGGGTGGCGTATCCGTTTCCGCTCAACCGACTCTCGAGGGCCGCGAAGTCTTCGTGCCGGGGGACATTTCTTCGGCTGCTTTCTTTATGGTCGCTGCGCTGATTGTCCCCGGTGCCGAACTATTGATCTGCAACGTTGGGGTGAATCCGACCCGTAGCGGTATTATCGACATTTTGCAGCAGATGGGAGGTTCCATCGAACTGCTCAACCAGCGGGAGCTTTCCGGCGAGCCGGTGGCGGACATTCTGGTGCGTAGCAGCGATCTGAAGGGAATCGAGATCGGTGGTTCCCTGGTTCCCCGGGCCATCGATGAATTCCCGGTGGTTAGCGTGGCTGCATGTTTTGCCGAAGGAACCACCATCATTCGTGACGCCAGGGAATTGCGGGTCAAGGAAACCGACCGCATCGCCGCTATGGTCAGTGAGCTTGGCGTCCTTGGCGGCCAGGTTACGGCGCGCGATGACGGCATGGTTATCCAGGGGGTGGAGAACCTCGCTGGAGGAAAGGTTTCTTCTCATGGTGATCATCGTATTGCTATGAGCATGGCGGTTGCGGCATTGCGCGCTCGTAGTGAGGTGCTCATTGATGACACGGCCTGTACGGCTACGTCTTTTCCAAATTTCTGGGAGCTTATCGATCAAGTTTGCTGCTGATTTTTTAAATGCCGGATTTTAATCGGCTCCTGCTTGAAAAACTCTTGCGAGGTTGTATTTTTGAAACGTGAACTGATTGTGGCGATTGACGGGCCCTCTGGCGCGGGTAAAAGCACCCTGAGCAAGCGCCTGGCGATATCGCTGGGATATATGAATATCGATACCGGGGCCATGTATCGCGCCGTGGCTCTCGCCGCCAGCCGAAAAAAAGTTGACCTGACGGACAAGGATGCTCTTGGTAGACTCGCTCGCGAAATTACGATTGACTTTATTCGTCATGAATCCGGAGAGCGGGTTCTGCTTGAAGGCGAAGATGTTTCAGGACTCATTCGAACCCCTGAAATAAGCTTGCTTACGTCAAAGATTTCAGCCTGTGTAGGGGTCCGCAAGGCGATGGTCGAGCTGCAACGGCAGAGGGGCGCAGCAGGCGGGGTGGTCCTCGAGGGGCGGGATATTGGCACCGTGGTTTTCCCACAGGCTGAAGTGAAGTTTTTTCTTAGTGCTTCAGCCCAGGAGCGAGGTCGCCGCCGGTATGAAGAACTGAAGGCCAAGGGTATATCGGTGGAACTTGCGCAGACCATTGACGAGGTCATAGCGAGGGACGCCGCCGACAGCGCCCGGGAGCACGCGCCGCTGATTCAGGCCGAGGATGCACTTGTCATTGACTCTACCGTTATGACGATCGAAGAGGTCCTGTGGGAAATGACGGCAGTTGTCCAGCGGCGACGACGACTTTCCGGTCTGCTTGATTGTGTTGCCGGTGACTGTCGATGAAAATCGTTATCGGTAAGAGTGCCGGTTTTTGTTTCGGCGTCAAGCGGGCTACGAACATGGCGTTCGAGGCAACTGCCGGCCACCATCAGCGGATCTGTTCACTGGGGCCGATCATTCATTCCCCCCAGTTGGTCAAACGGCTTGAAGAGCAGGGCGTCGAGGTGGTGAGGCAGGTTGAAGATATACACGCCGGGGTCGTTATCATTCGTTCCCATGGGGTGACGGCTGAGGAAATGGCGCAAATTTATGCCCGGCGGCTCGAGGTGGTTGACGCGACCTGTCCGTTTGTAAAAAAAGCCCAGGAATATGCCGGCCTGCTGAGTTGTGAAGGGTATACTCTGGTGTTGGTCGGCGAGCGGGAGCATCCAGAAGTTCGTGGTATAGTTTCGTATGCCAGGGATGGTGAGGTCTACGTGGTTTCCGGACGTGATGAGGCGGAAGGATTACCATCAAGGAGGCGGATTGGTGTAGTTGCCCAGACGACTCAGTCTTACGAAAACCTGCGTGAAGTGATCGATGTTTGTCTTGGTAAAAGCCAGGAATTGCGTGTTTACAACACCATATGCGACGCCACTTCGGTACGGCAGGACGAGGCCAGGGATATCGCCGGACAGGTTGACCTGATGCTGGTCATCGGTGGTTTTAATAGTGCCAATACCACCCGACTGGCCCAAATCTGTCGGGATATTCAGCCCAAAACGCATCATATTGAGACCGCTGAAGAAATTAAGCCCGGGTGGTTCGAGGGGGTTAGTGCGGTGGGGATCACTGCCGGTGCTTCGACCCCTCAGTGGGTTATCGACAAGGTTGTGAAGAAGGCTTCAGGGGCGGGCAAATAAAAGAAAAATAAAAGATTTGTCTTTTAAAAAGCTTTGTGATAAGTTCCTGCGTCATGGCCGCGAGTCAGACCGTCGGGGACGACGGGAAAATCGTTAGGGGGTAACAAATACCAAATGGTGGACAACACGGAAACTAACATGGATAACGAAGAAGATTTCATGGACGACGAGTTTGAAGGGAGCTTTGAAGCTCTTTTTGAAAACAGTCTCAAGGAACTCAAGGCCGGCAATGTTGTTGTCGGTACGGTGGTTCAGATCAATCCCGATTCGGTAGTCGTTGATGTCGGCGGCAAGTCCGAGGGGCTGATTCCCAGCAATGAGTTTCTTGACGAGCATGGTCAGGTTAAAACCGACATTAAGGTCGGTGACCAGTTCGACGTGCTCATTGAGCGCACCGAGAATGAGAATGGCCTGATCAGCCTTTCAAAAGAGAAGGCCGATCGCCAGAAGATCTGGAATGCTCTTGAGGAAAATGCGGTTGTTGAAGGGCGCATCCTTTCTCGTATCAAGGGCGGTCTTTCGGTCGATATCGGCGTCAATGCCTTTTTGCCTGGTTCCCAGGTGGATCTTCGTCCGGTACGCAACCTCGACAAAATGCTTGGTGAAACCTATGAGTTTAAGATCATTAAACTCAATAAGCGTCGTGGCAATATCGTTCTCTCTCGTCGGGTTCTGCTCGAGGAGCAGCGTGAAAATATGCGCGGCGATACGCTCAAGCAGCTCGAAGAAGGTCAGGTCGTGGAAGGTGCGGTTAAAAACCTCACTGATTACGGCGCGTTTATCGACCTCGGTGGGATTGACGGCCTGCTGCATATCACCGATATGTCTTGGGGACGCGTAACCCATCCTTCGGATATCCTTAACGTCGGCGACAAGATCGACGTCAAGATTCTCAAATTCGACCGTGAAAAAGAACGAGTATCCCTCGGACTTAAGCAGATTGCACCCGATCCCTGGTCCGATGTGGAAGCCAAGTTCCCGGTCGGTCGGAAGGTCGTTGGCAAGGTCGTCAGCCTGACCGATTACGGCGCATTTATCGAACTTGAAGAAGGGGTCGAAGGCCTCATCCATGTTTCGGAAATGAGCTGGACCAAGCGGATCAAGCATCCGAACAAGGTTCTCAGCATCGGTGATGAAGTTGAGTCGGTCGTACTGGCCCTCGATATCCCGAACCGGCGCATTTCGCTGGGCCTCAAGCAGGTCGAGCCGAATCCCTGGGAAGTTGTCGGTGAGAAGTTCCCGATTGGCACCATCATTGAAGGTCAGGTCAAGAATATTACCGATTTCGGTATTTTCGTTGGCGTTGATGAAGGTATCGACGGTCTCGTGCATATTTCCGACCTGTCCTGGACCAAGCGCGTCAAGCATCCTTCCGAACTTTACAAGAAGGGTGATCTCGTCCGCGCCGTGGTGCTGAATATTGACCGTGAAAATGAGCGTTTTTCTCTCGGTGTCAAGCAGTTGATGGCCGATCCTTGGGAATCGATTCCGGTCCGTTTTTCTCCCGGCACCATCATTCGTGGTCAGGTTACTTCGGTGACCGATTTCGGGATTTTCCTCGAAGTTGAAGAGGGAATTGAAGGACTGATTCACGTTTCCGAAATCAGCAAAGAAAAAGTCGACACGCCGAAGAACTTCGCCAAAGTTGGTGAGGACCTTGAAGCGGTGGTGCTGCATGTGGACACGGTTGAACGTAAAATCGCTCTGTCCATCAAGCATCTGTCTGATCAGAAAGAAAAAGCCGAGGTTGATGCTTTCCTTGGTGCCCAGAAAAATGCCACTTCCAATTTTGGCGACCTCCTTCAGGGAGCGATGCATAAAGCCGGTAGTGACAAAGACGGGGAATAAGTTTTTCTGACCCAAAACAGACCCCCGCAGCAATTGTTGCGGGGGTTTTGTATTGCTGGATAATCATATGAAAAAAAGGCCGTTAATTCTGGGACTGGCGGTCCTGTCTGGTATTTTCGTTTTTTTCTGGCTGCTTGTCTACGTCACCGCCGGTATGATGGGAGGGACTTCGTCCTTCCCCATCGGTGAAAAAGTCGGCGTTATTGAAGTCACAGGTGTCATCGCCTCCTCCAAACTGGTCAATGAACGGATCATCCGTTTCAAGGATGACGATTCTATTAAAGCCGTTGTTTTACGCGTTGATTCACCCGGGGGTGGGGTCGGTCCTTCTCAAGAAATATACGAAGAAGTCAATAAACTCGCAGCAGTAAAACCGGTTGTCGTTTCGATGGGATCTGTTGCTGCGTCTGGCGGATATTATATCGCCGTTCCCGCCGGCAAAATTCTCGCTAATCCTGGGACTATTACCGGCAGTATCGGCGTTATTATGGAGTTCACCAATATCAGTGAACTTCTCGATAAAATCGGGCTGAGCAATCAGGTTGTAAAAAGCGGTCAACACAAGGATATCGGATCTCCGATCCGTGCTATGACCGATGCCGACCGTAAAATTCTGCAATCCATGATCGATGATGTACATCTTCAGTTTATTACCGCCGTGGCTGATGGAAGACATCTCGATCTTGAAAAAGTTCGACAGCTGGCTGATGGTAGAATTTATTCCGGTCGTCAGGCGCTTGAAGCCGGGTTGATAGATCAACTCGGAAATCTGCAGGATGCCATCGCTACCGCAGGAAAAATGGCAGGGATTACTGAAAATCCTAAAGTTGTATATCCCCCCAGTGAGAAAGCCGCTTTTCTGGAATATTTTGTCGAAGAGACGATCAGCCAGGTACGGCAAGAACTACATGAACAATCTGCTGGAGGAATAAAATTTCTCTGGTCTGGAATCGAATAGGAG
>JBFHFM010000139.1:0-8748 GCA_041583595.1 Trichloromonas sp.
CGTGTATGCAGTATACATTTTATTATGTTGCCGCTGTCGCTAACGGCATTTTCGGTGTGTTGCTCATCTGTGGGCTAATCTTTATCAAGGGAGAGAGAACAATGGACTGTCTGGCTTGTTGGCGTGCCCCCCCTCATGTTCGGGATCCCATTTTTTCAAGCGTCACGAATCTGGAAGACGGGGCAAGCCCGCTCCCGCCTGACGACTGAGAAAGTTGGATGTGTTCTGAGATAAGGGACTGGGAGTGTAAATTCCTTATTTGCTCTAAAAAATCATTCTAAGGGATGAAAATTATGCAATTTATCCAAAGCACTGTGGGCAGAAAGATCTTGATGGCTGTAACAGGCGTCATCTTGATCTCCTTCATTTGCGTTCACCTGCTCGGCAACTCTTCTGTATTTCTCGGTGCCGATGGGATCAACGCTTACGCCAAACATCTCCATGACCTCGGACCCCTGGTGTGGGTGTTCCGCCTGGTTATGCTGTCTGTTATTGGCATTCACATTATTTTCGGCATCCAGTTGACCCTGGAAAACCGGGCTGCAACCCCCGGTAACTATGCCGTAAAGAAAATGGCTCGCGCCACTTTCGCTTCTGAAACCATGATCGTTAGTGGCCTTTTGCTGCTGGCTTTTATTGTTTACCACATTCTGCACTTCACCATGCATGTCACCAATCCGGAGATTTCTGCTACTCTTCTGCCGGTTGATGCTCATCAACGTCCTGACGTCTTTTCCATGGTGGTGCTGAGCTTCCAGAAGTTCATCATTTCCTTGATTTACGTTGCCGCTATGGTTTTCCTGTTCCTGCATGTAAGCCACGGTTTCCAGAGCTTTGTTCAGACGTTCGGATTCAATAATGGTCCTTCTCTCCCGGTTGTTGAGAAGGTAGGTAAGGGTGTGGCGCTGGTATTGCTTTTCGGCTACATCTCGATTCCGATTCTCATCATCGCTGGCATCGTAAAGATCTAGGGGGTTACTCGTGATACTTGACGGCAAATGTCCTACCGGACCAATTGAGCAATCGTGGGATAAGCACCGCTTTGATATGAAGCTGGTGAACCCGGCAAATAAACGTAAATACAAAATTCTGATGGTCGGCACCGGTCTTGCCGGTGGCGCCGGGGCGGCTTCCCTGGGCGAGCTGGGCTATAACGTCCATGCTTTCTGTTACCAGGACAGCGCTCGCCGCGCTCATTCGATCGCTGCTCAGGGCGGCATCAATGCGGCCAAGAACTATCCGAACGACGCGGACAGCATCTACCGCTTGTTCTACGACACCATCAAGGGGGGCGACTTCCGCGCCCGTGAGGCCGACGTCTGGCGTCTGGCCCAGGTGTCCAACAACATCATTGATCAATGCGTGGCCCAGGGTGTTCCTTTCGCCCGTGACTACGCCGGTTATCTGGATAACCGTTCTTTCGGCGGCGCCCAGGTTTCCCGTACCTTTTATGCTCGTGGTCAAACCGGTCAGCAGCTCCTGCTCGGTGCCTATTCGGCTCTCTGCCGTCAGGTGAAGGCCAAAACTGTAGTTATGCATCCCCGTACCGAGATGCTGGACCTGGTTGTAGTTGACGGCGTTGCCAAAGGGATCACGGTTCGCAACCTGACCACCGGTCAGATCGAGTCCCACTGGGGTGATGCTGTTGTTCTGGCTACCGGCGGTTACGTCAACGTCTTTTACCTGTCGACTAACGCCATGGGCTGCAGCGTTACCGCTGCCTGGAAAGCCGCCAAAAAAGGCGCTTTCATGGCCAACCCCTGCTACACTCAGATTCACCCGACCTGTATTCCGCAGCATGGAGAGCATCAGTCAAAACTGACCCTGATGTCCGAATCGCTTCGTAATGACGGCCGTTGCTGGGTTCCTAAACGCAAGGAAGACTGCGAGAAGCGGGCCAGTGATATTGCCGAAGAGGATCGTGACTACTACTTGGAGCGCAAGTACCCCTCCTTCGGAAACCTGGCTCCTCGCGATATCGCCTCCCGTGCCGCAAAAGAGCAGTGTGACGATGATCGCGGCGTTGGTCCGGGTAAACGCGGTGTTTATCTCGACTATGCTTCGGCTATTGCCCGGGTGGGTGAGAATACCATCAAGGAGCGTTACGGCAACCTTTTCGAAATGTACGAAAAGATTACCGATGAGAACGCCTACAAGCAGCCGATGCGGATTTATCCTGCCCCCCATTACTCCATGGGTGGTCTGTGGGTCGATTACAACTGCATGAGCAACCTGCCTGGCTTGTTCGTTCTCGGTGAAGCCAACTTTTCCGTGCACGGCGCTAACCGCCTTGGGGCCTCTGCCCTCATGCAGGGTCTGGCTGATGGTTATTTCGTTATTCCTTACACCATCGCCAACTACCTGGTTACCGTTAAGCCTGGCGCAGTTACCGATTCACATCCTGAGTTCAAAAAATCGGTTGACGAAGTTAATGCCAACATTAATAAACTGTTGTCCATCAACGGCAAGAAGACGGTCTCTGAAATGCATCGTGCCCTTGGCAAGATTATGTGGGAGAACGTCGGTATGGCGCGTAGCGACGCCAGCCTCAAAGAGGCTCTCAAGCAGATTCCTGCACTCCGTGAAGAGTTCTGGAAAAACGTTAAGGTCACCGGTAGCGGCGCTGAGTTTAACCAGCAGCTGGAAAATGCCGGTCGCCTCGGTGATTTCCTTGAGTTCGCTGAGATGATGACCAAGGACGCTCTGCATCGTGAAGAATCTTGTGGTGGCCATTTCCGTGTTGAGCATCAAACCGATGACGGCGAGGCTATGCGCGATGACGAGAACTTCTGCTATGCTGCGGCCTGGGAATTCAAAGGTGTCAACAAAGAGCCTGAGCTGCACAAAGAGCCTCTGAAATTCGAAAATGTTCATCTGGCAGTAAGGAGTTATAAATAATGAACCTTACATTATACGTATGGCGCCAAAATGGCCCTAAAGGCATGGGCAAACTGGAGCAGTACGAAGCTCCCAATGTCAGCCCCGACCAGTCTTTTCTGGAAATGCTCGACGATGTGAATGAAGTGTTGATCAAGCAGGGAAAAGACCCGATCGCATTTGACCACGACTGTCGTGAGGGGATCTGCGGCATGTGTTCGCAGGTTATTAACGGTCGCCCTCATGGAGGTCAAGATCGTACTACGGTCTGCCAACTGCACATGCGTACCTTCAAGGATGGCGACAGTATCTATATTGAGCCTTGGAAGGCTAAAGCGTTCCCGATCGTTAAGGACCTTGTAGTCGACCGTGCCGCTATGGATACGATCATGAATTCCGGTGGTTATACTTCTTGCCACACTGGCGGCGTACCTGATGGTAACGCTGTAATGATCGCCAAGCCTATCGCTGATTATGCCATGGACGCAGCCGAGTGCATCGGTTGTGGTGCTTGTATCGCCGGTTGCCCCAACAGTTCGGCTATGTTGTTCACCGGTAACAAGGTGGCTCAGCTCGCTGCCCTTCCGCAGGGTCGTCCCGAAGCCAAGGCGCGCGTTAAGGCTATGACCGAAGCACTCCAGGAATGTGGATTTGGTAACTGCACCAACCACTACGAGTGCCAGGCATCCTGCCCGAAGGGTATTGATGTTAAGTTCATTGCCAAGCTTAACCGGGAGTTCATCAAATCACTGCTCCCGTAACCAGTTTTTATTTGGAAATGGCAAATGCTTCCTTTCCAATGTAAGACTGTGTTAGTCCTATCCATAGGTTTCGGATAGTTTCTAACTTGAAAAGAATGATTTTTGTATAATCACCGAGGGGTGGGTCTTAGGATCCGCCCCTTTGTGTTTGATGCTGGAACCGGTCTGGGTGTTTTTCTCTCGGGAGGTATTGGGGGGAATATTGACAATCCAAAAAAATATGTTTTAATAAGCGAAACGTTTTCTTTTCAGGAGGCTCAAATGCGTAAATCACAAATGGTATTATTGGTGGGTAGCGCTCTTGTTTTTTGCTTGGCAGGATGTTCTGCCAGTCTTTCACCGGCGGATCAGAACCTTCTCAAGCAAGCCATTGACGCAAGTAACGCAGCGTCGCGCTCAGCGCAAGCTTCAGAGGCTTCTGCCGCAAGAGCTGAAAAGGCTGCGGCGGCCAGTGATGCGTCTGCTGCGAAAGCCGCTGATGCTGCAAATAGAGCAGTCGCTGCGGCAAGTTCAGCTGAGCAGAGTGCAAAAAAAGCAGAAAAAGCTTTCGAGATGGGTCTGCGCAAGTAAGCAGTCAGTAGAAGTGTAAGTTATTAAGATTAAAACCGGGAGCTACTGCGTTAAGCAGTAACTCCCGGTTTTATGTATGGATCAAAAGTTAAGGGTGTCTAGAAAAGTCTGCCTTTCGATGTTGCGGTGTTTTTTTTCAGGGCCTTGAATTTGCTGCAGCAGGCTTTCTCCCTCGAAAAAACATCAGATCTTATAGGTCGACTCTCCAGTGACTTTTGGGCCAGGTTTCATTGTGTATCGGAGCCGAAAGAAATCGGAAAAGGAATGCCCCTATTTTCTTTTAGGGTACGATCTATACCGTCCCAGTCGATGCTACCACTCCAGTTGAGAATTCTTGCCTGCCTGACAATTTCTTTCTTTAATTCATCGCCGTCTTCCTGCAACGTGCGGTGAACCTCCAAGAAGAGCATTCCATTTTTTATTCCGACTTTTATCGGATTATTGATAATCTGCAACGGTGTTCCGATATCTGCACGGTTGAATAAATCTTCAATGTCTTCAGGGTAGAGACGCAGGCAACCGTGGCTGACTCGTCGACCGACACCTAGCGGGATGTTCGTTCCATGAATACCGAATCCGTTATGAGAAAATCCCATCCAATATTTACCAAGAGGGTTTTTGGGTCCTGGGGGGATTGAAACGGGAGATTCCGGGCGTTCTTTGCGGATGGACTGGGGGATGGTCCATGTTGGGTTTTTGATTTTACTCCGGATGGCGAATTGGCCTGTCGGCGATTCGGTTCCTTCACTGCCAATCCCTACCGGGTAGGTGCGAGTCCGGAATCTGTTGTTTTCTTTCCAGATGTAATATAAGCGCAACTCGGCAAGGTTGATCGTGATGCCAGGTTTGGCCTCTATCGGCAAAATTGTGGAATAAGGCAACAGGACGACTTGCCCGGGAGTCGGAAACCAGGGGTCTATGCCGGGGTTGGCATTTTGGAGGTTGTTATACCCGAGCATCTTGTCGCGAGCTAGTTCCATCAGGGTTTCTTGGGGGCCGACGGTGTGAAAGCGGTGGGCGCCGATTACTTCTCCTTGCCAATCTGGGCTTAGTAAGAAGGAGTCGGATTTGAGCTCCGGATCCCAGGCCATGGCGCTGCAAGCTGTCAGCAGAAAAATAAAAAGGACGGTAACGCAGTTAATTTTTTTCCACATTTGCATACGATATCCTGTTAAATATGATGATATGGTAGAACATGTGCCCTGATGCTTTCCCGTGGTTTTTGAAAGGATGTCTATCCAATACCCTTGAAAAGCAGCAGTTTTATTCTCGATTTTGACGCATTATCAAAAAAAGTTTGGGATAGCTAAGCAAAAATTTCGTCCTACAAGCCCTGGTGGTTTTTAGGGGCGAATATCTACATCAGGCAGGTTAAGATTCCGAAAAATCACCGTAACGCCGCAAGGGCAAACTTTTTTGCGAAGTCATCAGTTTTTGAAGTGCTACCTCGATTGTTTTCAACTGTATATTCCGTATGGACTTGATTCCAGAAATTGTTGTTGGTGATGAGGAGTAGCTTCATGAAAATGGGGGGCAAGTCCCTTTTCCTCTTGATAGGTTTTCTTGTATGGCTGTTTTGCCTTCCCGCCCATGCATTATTGTCTGTTGATCCCATCGAAGTGAGTGTGACCGGAGTCGAAGGTGATCTGCTTGACAACGTGCAGGCGGCCCTTGCGCTTCCTGCAGGATTGGTTCGTGCGGATCGTAGTGTTGACCGGCGCTGGTTGGAACATTTTCGCAGCCAGATTCCCGTCAAAGTGGCTAGAGCGCTCGAGCCATTCGGTTATTTTGAAACCATAACAAGCTCCCGACTGGAAAACCACAAGAAAAATCAGATCCGTTTACTTGTTGAGGTGAAGCCGGGAGAGCTGGTTCGGGTGGCAACGATTCGTGTCGCAGTCGTAGGCCCTGGCGAGAAACACAAGACCCTCTTGGCCAATGTGAGAGCGTTTCCGTTGGTTGTGGGTGGCATTCTGCGCCAGGATCTTTATGAGAAGGCTAAGGGCGAATTAAAGGCGACCGCGCTTGATCTCGGTTATTTGCAGGCCGATTTTAAACACCATGAAATTCGGGTCAATCGGGCTCAGCATCTTGCTGACATTGAACTGGTCCTCGATACGGGGCCACAATTGTCCTTTGGAACGGTCCTTTTGCATGGAGCCCCTGATTATCCCGAGTGGTTTCTAAGGCGGCATCTGGCTTTTTCTGAACGAGATGTCTTTTCGTACGCAAAACTGGGTCAGACTCAACTCAATTTTCTCGATTCAGACCGCTTTCGGGATGTGATTGTCTCTTCCCTGGAGGAACTGGCGCAACAAGGACTGGTTCCCATATCCATACAACTGGTGCCATCGGTTCGGAGACATCTGCGACCTGGACTTGGTTACGGCACCGATACCGGTGCACGTTTTTCGTTGCGTTACAAGGATGTCAATCTGTTTCACCGCGCTCATCTCTTTGAAACCGATTTGCTGATAGCTCAGTGGAGCCAGTCTCTGGTTTCCTCTTATACGATTCCATCGTCTCGAAATCTGGAGAGTCAGACGTCCTTCCGTCTAGGCTATGAGGCTGAAGATCTCGATACCTACCAGACCCGATCAACCCTGGCTGAGGCCGAACAGACCTGGGGATTGGGCAAGGGGTGGGCGGGATCTGTTTTTTTACGTCTTCTGCAGGAGGATTATATTATTGGCGAGGAGGATGATCGGTCGCGGATGGTTATCCCAGGACTTCGTTTTTCGCGTCGTCGTTACAAGGATCCGGTGCGGCCACAACAGGGTTATTCCTTCAGCCTTGAAGTGCGGGGGGCCCATCAGAACCTGGGATCTGATATTAGTTTGTTGCAGGTGCTCGCATCAGGGAACACGTTGATCAGGCTTCCTTCCCGGTTTTCTCTTTTTGCCCGGGTTGAAGGGGCAACTTCTTTGCAGGATCAGTCCTTAGCCGAAGTCCCCGCATCGATGCGATTTTTTGCTGGTGGCGATCAGAGTGTGCGTGGATACAGTTACCAGTCGCTTGGCCCAAAGGACGACCTTGGCGATACGATCGGAGGCAAGCACCTGGCGGTTGCCAGTATTGAGCTGGAAAGAAAGTTCCTGGATAATTGGGGGGTGGCTTGTTTTTACGATGCGGGAAATGCGTTTAACAATCTTTCAGATATCGAGTGGGCCCAAGGGGCCGGAATTGGCTTGCGGTATTATACTCAGGTCGGCCCGGTCAAGGTCGATGTCGCCAGACAGATTGGTGAAGAGGATCCGGCCTGGCGTCTTCACTTAAGCATAGGTTTCGGATGGTAACTCGTATCCTTAAATATGGTTTTGCAACGGTTTCGGTGCTGCTGGCAACCTTGCTGGTTGTTGGTCTCTGGCTGTGTTGGTCTCCTTCAGGAAGTGCCTGGTTGCTGGGTGTTCTTTTTGAACAGTCTCCCATCGAAATATCAGCCGACCGGGTCGACGGTCGCCTGGCCGATGAGTTGCAACTTGACGGCCTGCGGGTTCGTTGGCCTGGTGGAACCGCTTTGGTTAAACAGACTTCTCTCCGTTGGTCCTTCTCCCGCCTGTTCAGCGGAGAGTTGAAGGTTGCGGAACTGACGGTTATTGATGTCGATATTCTTCTTGATCAACCGACCGAATCCGTCTCTAAGCCGGACCCCCTGTCAGAATCTGCTGAGCCCTTTGTTTTTCGCTGGCCACAGCTGTCCGGGTGGCCCTTGCAGGTGTCGGCAGATATTGCCAATTTGAGCATTGACCGCCTGGTTATTCGTAACTCCGAAGCCACCCTTTGGCAATGCGACCATTTGCGGATGGGGGCTCGCTGGAATGGGGAAGGTCTGACGATTTCAACGTTGGATCTTGCTTCACCTGAAGGCCTTCTTGAGGGGAACCTGAATGCCGATCTGCTGAATTCTCGTTTGGCAGGGGAGCTGCATCTGGACGTAGCCGAAAGTATCGCCGGTGTCGAACGGGCAACACTGAAATTCGACCTTTCGGCAGGAAGCGATTCGTCGATGACTATTGGCCGGCTTCAGGCCCTTCTTTATGATGCGCAGAAAGCCTGGTTTGATGTGGTCGCCGAAGTTGAACTTTCCGACGCTATTCTGCATGTTAAAAACGGGGAGATCCTTTTCCCTGGGTATCCTGACCGGCTGCTGGTGCAGGGGACCGCGCAACTGCGTGAGCATCTTCCCTGGAAGGCCACAGCCCGGGTCGATCATCTTGATCTTTCTGAGCTCGCCGGCGTCCCGCTGCTGCTCTTCGGAGAGATTGATGGTGAGGGTGACGTGGATGAATATCGCGGGTACGCCAACCTTGAAAATCGCGTTGAGGGTTGGTTGAAATCACGATTGGCGGGGTCTTTTTCCGGCGACTCGGATCAGATTGGTTTTACCAAGTTGGCTGGTGAGTGGCTGGGCGGGCAGGTTTCTGGCGATTTAGCGATTGGCTGGCTTGACGGATTTTCTTTACGCAGCAGCGCACGCGGTAAAGATCTTGCCTTGGCTGAACTTTTTCCCGAGTGGCCCGGACAGGTTAATCTGGATCTC
>JBFHFM010000140.1:0-8694 GCA_041583595.1 Trichloromonas sp.
GAGCCGGGCGGCGTCTTTTACAGAAAGGTTCATTTTTACCCTGTCAGTGACATCGATGCTTATCGTTGGACATCTTTGGACATTAGGGTATCTTGTCATTGTTTGTCAAGGACGTTTTTGTGTGGCGCGGGGCAAAAAAAAACACCCGGTACGGGTGGTTTGGAAGGTTGGCATTTACAGGAGGCGGCAAGGGGCGATTGCTCGGCAAAAGTTCGCTTTCTTGCGTTATGGCTATTTCAGGACTTCCCTATGTTTGACTTGAATTAGCACTGTTCAGGCTCTGCTGGTGAAATTCTGCGTAACCGTTTCAATTTTGCGAAGGCGTCAGGGGATGGGGTGGGAAAAATAGTGATGGTCGTGCGTTTGAGTCGCCTTGATCGCTTCAATAAATGAAACCCCCATCGGTTTCATCAGGAGAATCGCCATGGTGCCGAGAATCAGAAAGGCGGCGGTCCAGTTCAGCAGGGTGGTTAGCCAGGGCCAGTCTCTTTCTTTTGTTTTTTTCTTTGGTTTGTCATCTTCCTCTTCGTCGTTTCGAGTCATGGCTCGGGCGGCTTTACGCATGAAATGACCGGAACTCATAAAAATGACAGCGGAAATGACAAACTGTGGCATGGCTTCAAGTGGCAGTTTGCCGGAAATCAGCATAACCGCATAAAATATAAGGGCACAGAGCCCCAGCAGGATCATGTGTTGACTTAATTTGGTGTTCATTAATCTCCCTCAAAGCTCAACATTGTACTTGAAAATTAACCATTGTTCTAAAATAAGTCAAGAGTTAAGTGCTTGTGTAATAGTCTTTTATTCGTTCCTGGTTGAATGTGGTGCCGGTCTGTTAACCGCCAATGAGACTTGGTTATATTTAAGATGTCGGATAAAAAAAGAAGGCCCCCGAGGGAGCCTTCCGATAAATAGTCGATTGTAAAAGAAATTATTTTTTGAGTATGCCGAGGGGGGCGACGGTCCGTCCGTAGACTTCGTTGAGAACCTGGGCCAGTCCGGTGTAGATGGCGGAAAGTCCGCAAAAGATCCCTTCATATCCGGCAAGGGTTTTGATGAAGTGATTTTCGGTCGCATCACCGATAGCGAGCAAAAAGAAGAGGATTGTCAGTGAAGCGAAGACGACCTGCAAGGCCCGGTTCAATTTCAGGGTGCCTATAAACAGGACGGCGGTAAAGAGTCCCCACATAACGAGGTATGAAGTCATCGCCGCGGCCGTTGGCGCGTTGCCGAAGCCTGTTTTGGGGAGAATAATCAGGGCGACCAGCGACAGCCAGAAAAGGCCGTAAGAGGTAAAGGCTGTGGCCCCGAAGGTATTGTTTTTCTTCCATTCCATGATGCCGACGATGATCTGTCCGAGTCCGCCGTAAAAAATACCCATGCCCAGAATCATGGCATCGAGAGGGAAGAAACCGGCGTTGTGCAGATTGAGCAGGACGGTGGTCATACCGAACCCGAGCAGGCCGAGCGGAGCAGGGTTGGCAGTGGTATCGTTGAGGTCTAGAGTCGAGGCGCTCGCTTGTTGGCTTGAACTTGTCATTTGGGTGAGGTCTCCTTGGATGATTGATTAGCAATACATGATGGCGGCGCAAAAAGTCACCCTGCGGCGTCGCGCTGTCTTTTCAGGATCTTGACCTACCTGATATAGGTCTTTGCCCCCGAAAAATCACCAGGCCTTGAAGGTCGAGATTTTTGCTTAGCCATCTCAATATGAGTTGCGAATGCATTGAATTATGGCTGTCGGCAGAAACGTTGTAATGCGGTGATGCGCGGAAGTCTTTATTTGTTTCTTCGAGCTTGCGGCTGGGACGGTTCGGGCAAGAGTCCGGAACTGGCCCTCGTCAGTTACGGACTCTACCCGTTCCATAAGGAGTAACGGCACTCTAAAAAGCAAAGGGTGTGCCAGTCGTATACGCTTATTGATAAATTTAAAATCAATGTAATTACGGTTGTTTAGGATTTAGCTGGGGTGGATTTATTTTGTTTTTGCAGTACGTCGTTTTTGCACTGATGCAAAAAAATGTTCTTGGGAAGTTGGAATTACCACAAAGGGTTTGCGTTGCGAAAAACGTTTTCCTGAAAGTAACTGACTGATTTTAAACAACGTTCTAACTTAGGGGGAGGGAGCCATTAAGGGCTTTGCATTGTCGTAGATACATTCATGATAAATTCGCATCTTTGCAAAACCGGAATGGGTGGCGTCGGGTCAGGACAGGCGGTTGTGAATTCTTTGTCCAGGTAGACTTTTGTGCTCGCCCAAGGGGACGACGGCGCGACCTAATACATCGTTTAATATTTGGGCGAGTCCGGTGTAGATGGCGGCAAGCCCACAGCTGACACCTGCCCATCCGGCGATTATGGTGATGGCCGGGCTACCGGTGGCCGTCCCGGTGGCAAACAGAAGAAATAGCAGGGTCAGAGATCCGAGTACGCATTGCAAGGATCGATTCAGTTTCAGCGCACCCACGAAAAGAATCGCGCTAAACAGGCCCCATAAAATCAGGTAGGCAGTCATGGCGGAATTCTTGGGTAATTCGATGAATCGGGTGTCGGAAATAATCGTTATTGCCAGCAGTGACAACCAGAAAAGACCGAAAGAGGTAAAGGCTGTGGCGCCAAAGGCGTGTTGACGTTTCCATTCCATGAAGCCGACGATGATCTGGATGAGGCCGCCATAGCCAACCCCCATGGCGAGCATGGTGTTGTCGAGAGGGTAGGTGCCCGTATGATAAAGGCTGAAAAGTGTGGTGGTCAGACCGAAAGCGAGGAGCCCGATTGGGGATGGGTTGGATAGTATGTCGGTGTCAGGCCGTGGTCTGTGAGGACCTGGCTGGCTTTCCAGTTTAGACACGCAACGACTGGTCTGCGTCGGGGCACTGGGGACAAGTTGTGGCGCAAGGGGGGCGGCGGGGGGCAGGACCGGGGGCGTTGCTTCAATGAATGGAGGAAGGGCCTCCTCCGGGTGTCGCTCTATCAAATCCTGGAAGACCGGGCAGCGGTCCGGGTGATCGGAACAGAACTGAATGATTTTCTTGACGTCGGACGGCGAAATATAGCCGCAACCGATATCGCAATAATCTTCGTTTTTTCCGAAAAAAGGACAAATCATCCCGTAATCCTCAGTCGATGCCGCACGGAGCCCGCTAAGTGTTCCGCTATCCCAGGCAAGAGGCCTGGCAGACCAGCGGCTATTAAAACCTATAGAGCAACCGGCGTACCAAATCGGGAATAAAATCGATCATAATGTTTAAAAGCAATTATTTCAATATCTTGGAAGCGTAAGTAGCGAGGTTGGAGGAACTCGCATTCGCGCTTGTTTTTGCATGAATGCAAAGATGACGAGGCTTTCTGGCACCGGAAGGGATGGGACTGGTTCCGAAATGGAACGATTAACTGTAATATTTTCGGTGGTTTACAAGGTTGTCGGTGCGAAGGGATGCACTTGTCGCATCGCTGCCAAGACGGATGAACGCCGATTTGCAGCGATGCGAGAGGCGGTCAGGAGTAATCTTCCTTTTTGATGTCATATTTTTTCAGTTTGCGATAAATGGTGGCCATGTTCATGCCAGCTTCACGGGCCGCGGCATCGATATTGCCCTCGGTCTTTTTCAACAACCCGATCAGGTAGTTTGTCTCAAAGCGCGAGAGGGCCGCGGAGTAATTGTCTTCCTCGGGAGCAACCCGGACCTGTGCTGAGTCGATCTCGATAAATTGCGCCAAAACCGGCAGGCTGATCCATTCGTCGTTCTCGATGGCCATGCAGGCTTCGATGACGTTGCGCAATTGTCGGATATTGCCGGGCCAGGTGTAGTCGCAGGCGGTTTGCAGGGCTTCGGGGGAGAGTCCCCGGATCTGCGTGCCGAACTTTTCGTTCTGCAGCTTGATGAAATGGGCTGCCAGTAGCGGGATATCTTTTCGGCGTTCCCGGAGTGGCGGCAGGTGGATGTTGACCACATTGAAGCGGTAATAGAGGTCTTCACGAAAGGCTCCAGTTTTGACTTCAGCGAGCAGGTCAGAATTGGTAGCCGAAATGACCCGGACATCAACCTTGATCGGCTTGGTATCGCCAAGCCGCAGAAATTCCTGTTCCTGTAGAAAGCGCAGCAGGGTTTTCTGCACGTTCATCGGCAGGTTGCCTATTTCGTCCAGAAACAGGGTGCCGCCGTCGGCCGCCTCGAGCAACCCCTGACGATTTTCGGTGGCCCCCGTAAAGGCTCCTTTCTTGGTGCCGAACAGTTCGCTCTCGAGGATGTTTTCCGGTAGCGCCCCGCAGTTGATGGCGACAAAGCGCTTGCCCTTACGCGGCGAATTGTAGTGCACGGCCTGGGCGATCAGTTCCTTACCGGTTCCCGACTCGCCAGTAATCAGCACCGAGGTGTTGCGGATGGCAACCTTTTCAACTTTCTGCAGCAGTTCCTTGAGTTGGGGAGAGTCGCCGATAATGTTGTCGAAGCGAAATTTGCCGACCAGTTCATCGCGCAGTTCCTTATTTTCTGTCAGCAACTGGGTGTGCTTGAGGGCGTTTTTTACCCGGTACAGCAGTTCTTCTGGCTCGAAAGGTTTGGTCAGCATGTCATAGGCCCCTTTGCGCAGGGCCTGGATCGACATGTCGACGGTGGCGTGGGCGGTGATCATGATCACCGGGAGGTCGGGCGACTTTTCCTTGATGCGGCCCAAGACCTCAATGCCGTCCATGCCCGGCATTTTGATGTCGGAAATCATCAGGTCCCAGTCGCCATGGCGGTAATCTTCGACCGCTTCAAAAGAACGGGTGTAGCCTTTCACCGTGTAACCGCTGTCGGTGAGAATGGCCGCCATCATACGACAGAGCCCTTCTTCGTCGTCAACCAGCAGGATCCGTTTCGGAGCAGTCAAAATAATCCTCCCGTGTCACTGGCAGTCGGACGGTGATGGTGGTACCAACGCCGACCGTACTGTCCAGGGTAATTTGTCCTTGATGCTGTTCTATGATCTGTTTGGTGATGGCCAGTCCGAGGCCGGTGCCCCGGGCCCGGGTTGTAAAAAAGGGTTCGAAGATTTTTTCCAGGTTTTCTTCCGGAATACCGGCTCCGTTGTCCGCAAAGATAATATTGACCCAGCTTTCGTCGAAGGTGGTTCGTACTACCAGTTGCCCCCCGTCCTGCATGGCGGCGCCGGCATTGAGAATCAGGTTAATGGCCACCTGGCGCAGCTGGTCGCCGTCGACCTGGATGTGTGGCAGATTTGGAACAAATTCTTTGAGCACGCAGACCTGGTGCATGTCGGTGTGATTCGCAGCGAAGTCGACGATCTGAGAGAGCAGCTCGTGGATGTCTGTTTCAGCCAGGTTTGGTTTTGGTGTCCGGGCGTAGCTGAGCAGGTCCTGGACTATTTTTTTGCAGCGTTTGCTCTCCCGTTTGATTTCATGGATGAATTCATAGTAGGGCTCATCCGGCGACATTTTCCCTTCCATGTAGCTGGCATAGCCCAGGATGACGCCGAGCGGATTGTTGATCTCGTGGGCGACCCCGGAGGACAGAACCCCCAGGGATGCCATTTTCCCCTGCTGAGCCAGGGACGCTTCCATCTCCCGGTTGCGTCGGATCATGTGGGTCATCTTGTTGAAGGCGATGGCAAGTTCACCCAGTTCATCGTTGGATTCGACCGGCATGCGAAGGTCAAGCCGCCCCTTTTTGACCTGGCGGATGACGGTAATCATGTTCTGGATCGGTTCGGTCAGAATTCGCGAGGCGATTACCAGCAGAATCACGGCCAGGGTACCGACTAACAGGGGAAGCATTAACATGCTCGCCATGATCCGCCATTTGATAACATTGGCTTCGTGAAAGAACTCATCTTCGTGAGATCCGACAGCGATGATCCAGTTCCACGGCTTGTAGTAGCGGTAGCGGACGATTTTCATTCGAGGTTTGGTGTCCCCGAGGTTTTTCCAGGGGTAACGGATCAAACCGTTCTTTTTTTGAATCATCTCACGGATGAAATGGCGTCCTTCCGAATCCTGACTGTCGGCGACATTTTGGCCTTCGGCATCGGGGTGGATGGTCAGGGTCCCCTGCAGATCCATGCAGAAAATATAGCCGGTTTGGCCGACCCGCTTGTTTTTTATTTTAAGTTTGAGGTCGGCCAGGGCTTGCTTTTCGAATTCTTCGTCTGCGTAGGTTTCGTCAATGTATCCGCCAGTGGCGATGATCCAGTCCCATTCGGCAAAATAGCGATAGGCCACGATTTTTTTACGGGACAGTTGGTCGCCGAGGGATTCGTTGCGCCAGGGGTAGATGCTGAACAGTACTTGGCCCGGGGGGGAATTTTGGGCAGTCTGGATCAGCGCACGAATAAAATATCGACCGTCTTCATCCTGTTCATTGTAGATATTTTCACCCTCTCGGGCGATGTGTACCAGCAGTTCGCCGGAACTGTTGAGTACATAGGTATAGCCGCTTTCGCCAAAGCTGACCTGTTTTACGGCCTTGCGGGCGAGGTCTTGGGCGGTGTGCAGTGAGATGGTTCCCTTTTGGTGTTGCATGTATTCGTTTGCGGCCAGGTTGTAGGCCAAATTGGTCAGAGTTGTCAATTCGTCTCTGATGACCTTCTGCCTGTCCCGCTTGTAAACCTGGAACTGCTGATAATGGGCATCGAGCAGGTCGATGGTAAAATGGGCCATGTGGTCCAGGTCGTCTTCACTGGTCTGGGTGATGCCGCGATAAGCCTGTTGGGTCGCAATGACACCGATGACGCCGCCGATAATGAAAAGGGGCAGGATGACCAGGGGTAAGACCAGACACAGGATCTTTCCGCGCAGGCGCATGTTGTTGACAAATTTAAAAGGGTAACGGCTCATTTAGACTCAATAAAGGGTGAAAATTGGCTAGATTATGTTGTAAACGGCAAGCCAAGTCAAGCGTAGGGACACGGGGGGACAGGTTCTTGTGGGGAAGGGCAGGAGCGTTTAGGTTGACGCAGGTCAAGTCAGGCGGTCAGGCTCCTGTGATGCATCCGGCAGGGTGAAGGTGCTGCGGTAATGGCGGATTTCAATCAGGGCGATTTTTATGGCGCTAGCAACAGGAACGCCGATGATCATTCCCAATACCCCATAGAGCTTGCCCCCCATGATGATGGCCAGGATGACCCAGAGTGGGTGCAGGTTGGAAACGCGCGAAATCAGAATCGGGATGAGAATGAAGTTGTCGATGATGATTTGGGCGATGAGAATGTAGACGATGATGATCCACCAGAATTGTCCTCCCATGCCGAGGTCGACGAGGGCGATGAGGATGCCGGGAATCATGCCGATGATCGGGCCGACATAGGGGATCAGGTTGGTCACTCCGGCAAACAGGCCCAAAATGGGCGCATAGCGTATGTCGGTAAGAGCCAGTCCGGCAGTCACCACCAAGCCGACGATAACGGCTTCAAGAATACGGCCGCGGATGAAATGGGCCATCTGTCGGCTGACCAGGGAGGAGAGGTCATGGGCCATTTCGAAATAGCGGTTCGGAGTCAGTGCAATACAGAAGCGCAGGATGCGGTTGCCGTCACGGAGAAAGAAAAAGGAAAAGAGCGGAACCAGAATCATCAGGCTGCCGAGCCGCAGGGCCGATTTTGGCGTTCCCACCAGGATCTGGGCGACCAGTTGTTCAGCCAGAGTACGAGCGCGACCGGGCAAGTCGTAGGTTTCGATGTAGGGAAAGCGATCCAGCAGGGTCGTTTGCCCTTCGCGTAGCAGAGCGATAAGTTTCGCTGTGTAGCGTGGCAGGTCGGTACGCAGTGAATTCCACATGTCTTGCCAGTGGGGGTTGATCCAGGAGATGGCTAGCATGATGAGCGCGGTGACCAGCAGGTAAAGGAGAAGAATACTGGTCGCTCTGCTGATCCTTTTTCGTTCGAAAAAGGTGACCATCGGGTCGAGCATGAAGGTGACGATGAGCGCAAGCAGAATCGGTACGAAGAGTCCGGTGGTGGCGGTCTTGATCAGCGAAATGATAGTTGAGGCCGAGGAAAAGATCGACAGCCCCGCAGCGATGCCGGCGGTCAGAACCAGAAAGAGCAGCAGCAGGTGAACTCGGGTCAGATCTTGTTTCGGCGCCATGGGATCACACTTCAGGATTCAGTAACAATGTCGGCAGGGGGCAGGGGAACAGCCTGGGCTGCAGCCGTGCGGAGCTGTCGGATCTCAATTTCGGCGGCCTGCAGACGTTCGCTGAGGGTGCGGGCCAGACCGATCAGGATGGTGTTGGTGACGATCGGATGCTTTTGTGTGGCTTCAAGCAGGTCCGCTCGAAACAGGCCGATCAGTTCGGTATTTTCAAGGGTGCGGGCCGAGGCGGTTCGACGTGACGGGGCCAGCAAGGTCGATTCACCGAAGAAATCTCCGGGGCCCAGCAGTGCCAGTTGTTCTTTTTGCCCGTCCGGCTTGCGCACAAAAATGGAAACCCGCCCGGAGCGGATGGCGTACATTCCGGTTCCTGGATCACCATCCTCGAAAATGGTTTCCGCCGGGCTATAATGGCGAGGGTGGACGAGTTTTTCAATGAAGCTCAGCTCGCGGCGGCCGAGGTCGGCAAAAACGGCCAGGTTTCGTAGAAAGTGACTGAGTGAATCTTCTTCGGTTTTTTTTCGGAAGATGTTGCTCCACAGCGGATTCACGGCAAAACTCCCAGAGCAGGTTATAAATATTGGCGAATTATACCAGTATGC
>JBFHFM010000141.1:0-8652 GCA_041583595.1 Trichloromonas sp.
ATTGAAGAGGTCAAGCCTGGCATGTCCTTGCGTGTCATCGGCGAAATCATTCAACCCTTCATCGAATCGCATGGCTATTCGGTGGTTGAAGATTATATTGGTCACGGTATTGGATTTAAATTTCATGAAAATTTTTCCGTGTTCCATCATCGTACCGACCAGTGTGAAAACGTGATTCTGCGGCCGGGAATGACCTTTACTATAGAGCCAATGATCAACATGGGTAAAAGTGCGGTCATTACCGATAAACGTGACCAATGGACCGTGCGAACCAGAGACAAGTCCCTCTCTGCACAGTTTGAACACACCGTTGCGGTGACCGATACGGGGCTTGAAGTTCTTACCTTGACTCCATCACAAAAGCTGTCAGGCCAAATTCTCAATGTTGTGGGGATGGATAAGTATTAGGGAGGAGGAGATTCGGGTCGAGCCTTGATACTCTTTTTGAGGGTGACCAGTTGTCATATGGTTGTCCTCTGGATAAAATGAATGCTCAGTCATTCGGGACTAAACCAGGGGGAACCTGTGCTGCTTCGGACTGGATACGAACTGATTTATAGCTTTCCTCAGCCTACACCGATCATCCTCCTTGTGAATATCCACCATTCGCGGGTCACTGACCTGATCATCCCCGATCGCCTTATCACCGAGCCGCCCATATCGATAACCGGTTTTCATGATGTATTCGGAAACTGGTGTAACCGTGGACTGGCGCCTGCAGGTCGACTCCGTCTGACAACCGATGCGATCATTAGAGATAACAATTTGCCCGATGAGAGAATTCTCGACGCCAGAGAGAACTCCGTGCAGCATCTGCCTGAAGAAACTCTGGTCTTTCTGCTGGGGAGCCGCTATTGCGAGACGGATTTGTTGTCTCAGACGGCCTGGCAACTCTTTGGCTGGACGACTCCCGGGTACTCTCGCGTGCAAGCTATCTGCGATTACGTTCATAATCATATTGCCTTTAATTATATGAACGCCAGAGCCACCCGCACTGCAGTGGAGGCTTTTAACGATCGGACTGGGGTCTGCCGCGACTACGTGCACCTTGCTATCACCTTCTGCCGCTGCATGAATATCCCGGCGCGCTACTGCACCGGCTATCTGAGCGATCTTGGGACACCCCCTCCTTTCTCCGCAGGCGATTTTGCGGCGTGGTTCGAAGCTTGGATTGGCGACCGCTGGCACACCTTCGACCCTCGCTATAATGTGCCCCGTCGGGGGCGCGTCCTGATGGCGCGAGGTCGGGATGCCTGTGATGTCGCCATCACGACGACCTTTGGCCCCCACATGCTGGAAAGTTTTAAGGTCTGGACTGATGAGATTGCGGAGAGCGACGGGGAATAGGGTTGCTGGTGATTTGTTGACTTGGGTGGGAAGTTGGGGCCGTGGAGGATTGATAAGCTTTTTAACGGCGACCTGTTGTCATATGGTTGTCTCCTGTTAAATTGGGGCCAAGGTGACGAGTTCGTCCATTGTCTTGTCCTTGGGGCCAGTGCTTTTTCAGGGAGACTTCGATATGAAGAAAAAAGTATCAGGCAGGCTGTCGGTTACGGTGTCTCTTGTTTTTGGGTTCGGTGTGCTGCTGCTAGCAGCAGCGGCTGCTCTGGCGGTGCCGGATGCCCCCTGTAACGATGATAGAGGATGTGATTGCCGTGAATATTGCCGCCGGGGGGTCTGTACCTTTCCGGAACCACCTGAGTGCCGCACCGATCAGGACTGTGGGGTTATGTCGATCTGTTCTTCCTGCCGGACCTGCCTGTCGGTGGAGTGCCAGGCCGATAGCGATTGCAGCCAGCCCGCTCTGTGCAGGGATAACGAGTGCGTTGAGGTTGAGTGTACCCGTGATATCGATTGCCGCGCTGATATGCGTTGTAATGTGGAGAGGTTTAGCTGTGTGCCGCGCTGTGATTCTGGAGAGCTTTTTGTGCGCACCACCTTTGGTTTTCCCGAGTGCACGAGCTGCCTGCCGGTTACCGCAGAGATCTTTTTTGCTGAGAGCCTGACCGATTGTCCCCTGGATAAAGTTTACGCGCAGTCGCCAGGGACTGAGCAGGGGTTCTGTATCGAGAATTGCCGCGGACGCAGGATTGAAATGCCTGATTTAAAGCCATCGCCCAAACCGTTCTTGAAGGGAAAATAATCTGGGGGCATGTTTCAACAACAAACAGATCACTTGCCTGGGCGTTTTGGCAGTACCCAGTTCGGGCGCGGGTAATGGCAGGTGTAGCCGTAGGGAAAGTGTTCGAGATAATCCTGATGCTCGGGTTCCGCCTCCCAGAAATCCCCTGCAGGTTCGAGTTCGGTGACTACTTTGCCGGGCCATAAGCCCGAGGCGTTGATATCGGCGATGGTTTCAAGCGCGACTTGCTTCTGCGTTTCGTTAACAAAGTAAATGGCCGAGCGGTAGGACGCACCCCGGTCATTTCCTTGCCGGTTGCTGGTGGTGGGGTCGTGTATCTGGAAAAAGAATTCCAGAATGCGGCGATACGAAATCTTGTCCGGATCAAACAGAATCTCGATGCCTTCGGCGTGCGTGCCGTGGTTGCGGTAGGTGGCGTTAGGAACATCGCCGCCGGTGTAACCGACCCTAGTCGCCTCGATCCCGGGTAACTTGCGAATCAGATCTTGCATGCCCCAAAAGCAGCCGCCCGCCAAAACTGCGCGTTCCTGTGCCATGGCTTATCCTCCCCATGAATTAAGGTATGAACCTGTAGACTACTGCTCCGAAGGCTTCCAGGTCCAGTTCAACTTTCCTCTTCTTGTTAAATATCTTTCGTTTGTTAGCGACAGGGCGCGAAGCTGATCCTGGTGCGGGTTTCTGCGAGAACGTCTTGCAGGCTCTCCAGCAGGTAATCGATGTCGCTTTCAGTGTTTCCCACGCCGAGGGACAGGCGCACCGCGCAGTGGGCCAGATCCGTGGTAAGGCCCATGGCCAGCAGGGCTTGGGAGGGCTCGGGGTTGCCGGATTTGCAGGCCGATCCGGAGGAGAAGAAGACCCCCTTGCGGTCGAGGAGCAATACCAGGGACTCGCCGCGGATGCCCGGCAGGGACATGTTGAGGGTGTTGGGCAGCCGCCCCTCGCGGGGACCGTTGCGCCGCGCTTCGGGGAGCAGCCGGCAGATGCCTTCTTCCAGTCGATCGCGCAACCGGGCGACCCGTTGCAGTTCGCCCTGGTTGAATCGTCTCTGCGCCAGCTCGCAGGCTTTGCCAAATCCGACGATGCCCGCCACGTTTTCGGTCCCTGAACGCATGCCGTGCTCCTGTCCGCCACCGAAAATAATGGGCTTGAGGGCCACGTTTTTGCGCACGAATAAGGCGCCTATGCCTTTGGGCCCGTACGCCTTGTGGGCTGAGAGGGAGAGTAGATCAACGCCCAGTTCTTCGACGTCCAGAGGGATTTTCCCCAGCGCCTGAACCGCATCGGTGTGCAGCAGCACCCCCGCTGCCTTGGCTATCCCCGCGAGTTCTGCGATGGGCTGAAGCGCTCCGGTTTCGTTGTTCGCCAGCATGATGCTGGCCAGTATCGTCTCGGGCCGCAGTGCCTCGGCAAAATCTTTCGGGCGGACCCGTCCCTGGCTATCCACGGGCAGGAAGGTGACTTCGTAACCCTCCTCGACCAGGGCCCGGCAGGTGGCCAGCACAGAAGGGTGTTCGATGGCTGAGGTCACCAGATGTCCCTTGCCATTCTTTCTTGCGCCGAGTGTTCCCCGAATGGCCAGATTATTGGCTTCGGAGCCGCCACTGGTGAAAATCAGGCGCCGGGCGGTGCAGTTAAGCGCCTGCGCTACGATGCGCCGGGCTTTTTCGAGAGGCGCTCGGGCCCGACTGCCCGCACTGTGAATGCTTGACGGGTTGCCCCAGTCCTCTTGCAGATAGGGGAGCATGGCGTCGATCACTTCGGGGTCGACAGGGGTGGTGGCATTGTGATCGAGATAAACTTTGCGGACCGGTTCTACGGGGACCGGGGAGGGCGGCACCGCGCAGGTTTCCGGCTTTCCGGATGCTTCAGGCCGGGGGCCGGTTTCTTCGGCCAGACTGAGCTGGCAGAGGAGGGTTTTGTAGATGGGGAACCCGGATATCGGGTCGTAGTGGTTGTGGTCGGTCAGTTCGTTGACGTTGCATTCCTGCCAGCTGCCGGGGCCAAGAGGCCCGCCTCCGCCCATGTTGGCATCGATGGCGCCTGCAACGATCTCGTCGGTGACCTGGGCGCGAAATCCGAGCCGTCCTCTGGGCGTCTCCAGCCAAACCCGGTCGCCGTCGCGGATCCCCCGTTCGCTAGCATCCCGAGTGTTCACCAGCACGGTCGGTTCTGGGAGATTCTCCGCCAGGCCTTTTACCCCGTGATGCTGACTGCGAAAATCCCAATAGGTGCGGGTGCCTGAGTTGAACACCAATGGATAGCGCTGAGCCAGACGGGGATTGCCCAGGGGGCCTTCGCTCGGTTCGGTGTAAATCGGCAGCGGATCGTAGCCGTGTTCGGCGAGAATCGATGAGGCGATTTCAAATTTGCCGCTTGGGGTGTCGAATCCCGGATGGCCATCGGCACGCAGTCGGCTCTTTTCCCATTTTTTATATTCCATCACGGCCGTCGGGACCTGCACCGTCCCGCCGGCCTCGCGCACTTGTTCCAGAGAAAAGCCGCTCCCTTCTAAGGCGACACGCAGCATTTCTTCTTCGCTCTGCGGGTAGAGGTGCCCATAGCCTAAGCGGCGAGCCAGCTCAGCCAGAATCAGGAAATCACTACGAGCTTCGGCGACCGGTTCGACGAGTTTTTCGCGGATTTTGAAAATAGGCCCGTAGCGCATGTAGGAGGTAATTTCGTAGCCGGTTGTGGCTGGCAGTACCAGGTCGGCGAAGGCTGAGTCGGCGGTGTGATAGCGATTGATACTGACCAGAAAGTCGAGGGCCCCGAGGGTTTTGCGCCATAAGTCGGGATTGGGCCAGCTGGTGATCATCGACCCGCCCAGGTTAATCAATGCGCGGATTCGGTAGGGCTCGCCCTCGAGCACCGATGCGGGCAGGGCGATGGCGTGGGATTCGCCCCGGTACAGGCTGTAGACCGGAAAGCGGTCGCGGCCCAGGGCCTTGCGAACATCTGGATTAGGGATCAGGCCTGAGCGGTTCTGCGGAAACGAGTTCTCTTTCATGCGGATCAACAATCCACCTGGAACGTCGAGCTGCCCGGCCAGAGCCCACAGGGTAAATACGGCGCGGATCGCCTGCACTCCGCTGTCAGAATATTCAAGGCCAGTGTACATCACCGGGCAGGCCCCGCGAGCCGTGGCGAGGCGCCGAGCCAGGCTGCGCGTCGTTTCAGCCGGCACACCGGTGATTTCTTCCACGACTTCGGGGCGGTAGTGTTGCACCAGCTGGGCCAGTTCGTCGAATCCTACCGTCCAGTTTTCGACGAACTTTTCATCGTAGAGTTCCTCCTCGATCAGTACCCCAATCATTCCCAACGCCAGGGCCCCATCGGTTCCTGGCCGGATGGGAATCCACTCGGCGCCGGCTTCGCGGGCGGTGCTGTTGCGTCGCGGATCGATGCTCACCACTTCGGCACCGCGCTCTTTGGCACTCAGAACCTGCTCGTGAACTCGCGGGGGCGAGTCGGTGGCGGGGTTGGCGCCCCAGATCAGGATCAGCTCCGACTGCTCCAGGTCGGTTTCCATGGTGGTGTACATTTCCCCCAAGGTGACGTGGGGGGCGATCATTGCAAAAGAGACGTAGCAGAGCGCCCCTACGCCGAGGGTGTTGGGGGAACCGAAGGGAAAGAGCACGCTCGATGCCGAGGAGACGGCGACTCCGGCCGGCTGAAAAAGGTCGCACAGGGCCATGTCAAAACTGCCCCGTCCGGTGTAGATGGCGGTGGCCTCCGCACCGTAGCTGGCTTTGATCTCCTGCAGACGCCCGGCAAGCAGGCCCATGGCCTCATCCCAGCTGATCCGTTCAAAGTCGTAGCTTCCCTTGGGTCCGACGCGGCGCAGGGGATAGCGGAGCCGGTCGGGGTCGTAGACGATCTCGGGAGAATGGCGACCGATCCGGCACATGATGCCCAACGGGTGGTCGGGGTAAGGTTCCACTTTTTCCAGGCGCCCGTTTTTGAGATGGGTGCGTACCCAGCACCCGGCCGGGCAAATGCCGCAGAGACCGTCGCGTATGAGGGTTTTTGGGGGAGCGTTCATACTCTACCTCAGTGGATCTTTTCGTTACTTCGTTGCCAAAGCAGAAGGGCGAACCAGTTTTTCGGGTCGGTGAAGGCGTGCCGCAATATAAAACCAGGTGAGCGGAGATCGGCCGATAGCGGTTTGAGATGAAATTTCCGGCTTATTTCGGTGCGAAGCTGCTCTCCGGCTTTGAAGCGGAAAGTCTTTCCCAAGGGCGCGATATGAAGGACCTGCTCGCTGGCGAATCGGGCATCAATTTCGATCTGCTCGTCTTTTTCATTGTAATGGGCCCTGTGCTCAATCAGCGAAATGTCGAGATTCGCACCCAGTTCGCGGTTCATCCGTGTGAAGAGGTTACGGGTAAACGCCTCGGTTACACCTGCGGCATCGTTGTAGGCGGCGTTTAGAATTCTGGAGTCTTTGACCAGATCGATCCCCAATAGAAAAAAACTGCCGGGCTGCAGGTGAACGGCGATCTCTTGCAGAAAAGCTTTGGTCGATTTAACATCGAGATTGCCGATGGAACTTCCCAGAAAAAGAACCATTACCGGGGCGGCCGCCTTGAACAGGGGAAAGGCGTCGTGATAACAGCCATTGATGGCGATGACTCGGGCCCGGGAATGGCGCTCGCAGATGTCCAGCCCGGCCCTGTTAAGGGCGCTTTGGCTCACATCGACCGGTACGTAGCAGACCTCGCGATCCCGGGCGAGGTAGGCGGATAGCAGCGTGTCGGTTTTGGCGCTATTGCCGGAACCCAGTTCCAGCAGGGTCACGGGGCCGGTCAGTTCACGGATCTGCTGGGCGCAGCCGTGTAAAATTTCGGTTTCGGTGCGGGTCGGGTAGTATTCGGGCTGGCGGGTGATCTCCTCATAGAGTTCACTGCCGCGCGCATCGTAGAGGAAGCGGCTGTCGAGCATGGGGGGGGAACGGGACAGACCATCGGATACCGACTGGGCAAAGTCGCGAACGGTCTCAGCGGGGTGGGCGGTGCGCAGGATAATATTCGCGTTTTCGACCAGTGCACCCTGGAATCCCTTGCGAAGGTCCTCGGAATTGTTCAGGTCGGTTACAAGCACGGTGCTGACCTTTCTGAACGGCGTTGCCGCCGGCAAAAGGCTTTGGGAAATACGAAATTCGTTCAGGCCCGGCAGTTGGTTTTCAAGTCTAGGGGCTGAGGGGAGGTTGTCAACCCGGACTCCGGCACCAAAGAGAATGGGCTCTTCATGATCTGAGGCAGGGGGGAGCTGGAGGCTGTTTCATGGGGGAGAGATATTCGTTTTTCCTGCAAGGATGAAACGGCTCAATTATGCTAGACTTGCTCCATGTGCGGACGATATGCGATTACCTTTAGCCATAGTGAACTCCTCGAGTATTTCAACCTGGCGGTGACATCCGCAACCGTTGATGTTCGCTACAACATCGCACCGTCTCTGGAGGTGCCCGCCGTGCGTTTCGACGGTCAGCAACGTTCGTTGGTGAGTTTGCGCTGGGGACTGATCCCGTCCTGGTCCAAGGATCCGTCGAGCGGATTTCGTACTATCAACGCCCGCTCCGAGACGGCCCATTCTTCTCCCGCTTTTCGCGCCGCCTTCAAGCACCGTCGCTGCCTGATTCCGGCCAGTGGCTTTTTTGAGTGGGCCAAGCAGGGAAAGCAGAAACAACCCTGGTACATTCATCGCAAGGATGCGGCCCCACTCGCTTTTGCCGGACTCTGGGAACATTGGCAAGCCGCTGATGGCTCGCAGGCGATCGAATCCTGCACCATTCTCACGACCGCCGCCAATGACCTGATTGCCCCGCTGCATGACCGCATGCCGGTTATTCTGGACCCCTCCTGTTTCGATCTCTGGCTCGACCCCGAGGAGCAGCGGGTGGATAAATTGTCCCCTCTGCTGCTTCCTGCCCATTCCAACCTGCTCGCCATGCATCCGGTTTCCCGCTTTGTAAACAAGGTTGGCAATGAGGGGCCGGAGTGCATCGAACCTCTGCCAGAAAACCCCGAGCCGCCTGCGCTTTTCTAGTGCGCCCTGCGGCTGGTCCACCTCCTGAACGGATTGGACAGGGACAACCCTGTCCGTACTTTTTCTCGTCGCGGGCACTTCTTTTAGCGATCCAATGGAGTCTGATTAATATCCCTCTTTTGCGTATTGAAGGCCCACTTTGGGGACGGGGGATTTAAAAGATTTATTATCAGAAGAATGGCGTTATTTAAAAGATGGATTGAGAGGATTAAATAAACAGAGCGGGTCGCACCAGCACTAGCACGACCCGCAACGGTATAGACTTAGGCGTTGATGACCCAGAAAACCTTGTTGCCGAGAAAGATTCCTAGCCAGACCAGTGCCGATAACAGAGCCAGAATGGCCAGTTTATGCCCAACTGATCTTTTGAAGCTAGAGACTATTATTTCTTGCATGGCTCGCGGTGGAGGTGACTTCTGCATCTCTTTGCGCGCCTTCTGACGCTTGTAAACCATCGGAATCAG
>JBFHFM010000142.1:0-8582 GCA_041583595.1 Trichloromonas sp.
TCGTGGTGGTCGGTACGAACATCGGTGGTCCAGGTATCAGCCGTATGGCAGCTGGCACATTCGGTGGCCCCAGCTAAACTATCATGACAGGTACCACATTCAAAGCCGGTGGTTGCTTCGGCATAATCATGATGGAAGGTGCGGGCTTCGCCGCGGATGTGGCAATCCTGACAGCCGCCGACACCCGGCATTCCGGTATGGCAATCGGTACAACTGCCGTTTATAGCGGTATCGGTGGCATGGTGCTGAGCGTAAGCACTCCCGGCAGCCCAGGAATCGGCATCATGACAGTTGGCACAGCTCGATGAATCATTCAGCGCCGTATGACACTCGGTACAATCACCGGAGATCGCGGTCGCGGTTTTGTGATGCTGCTGCTGAGCGGTACCCTCCGTCCAGCTGTCGTGACAGCTTTCGCAATTGTCTACCGCCGCCAAGGCGGTATGGCAGGTAGTACAGGCGGTGCTGTTCAGGTCCGCATAATCGTGATGCGCGGTACGGGCATCGCCCTGATGGCAATCCTGGCAGCCATCGGTACCGACCATGCCCGTGTGGCAAGCGGTACAATCCTGGGTCGGATCAGTAGCCGTAGCTGTCGCATGGTGCTGGTTGCGGGCATTGCCCTCGCTCCAGCTGGAGGTCCCATGACAGCTTTCACAGCCGGTGGTCTCCTCAATACTCGTATGACAGGTGCTGCAGCTAACCACCAGCGACTCATCATTCAACAGTTCATGATGATCGGTGCGCACATCGACATTCCAGGTGGAGGCGGTATGACAGCTGGCACATTCGGTGGCGCCCCCCAGGCTGTCGTGACAAGTCCCACACTCAAAACCGGGAGTGGCGTCGGCATATTCATGATGGAAATCGCGGGCCTCACCGCGCTGATGACAATCGGTACAGGTACTTTTTGCATCGAGGGTCGTATGGCAGTCGGTACAGGACAGAGCGTCGGTGGTAGCCAGCGCATGGTGACGAGTGCGGGCATCGCCGTCGTCAGCCCAGTAAGAGGCGTCATGGCAACTGGTACAACCCGAATCGCTTGGAGCATCGTTGTGACAGGATTTACAGGTCAGGGTGTCGTCCTCAGCGGCGCGCACGTGATGCTCATCACGGGTCTCCCCCTGGTGACAGTCCTGACAATTATCTTTGGCCACGATATCCGCATGGCAGACGGCGCACTCAATGGATGCCGCAGTCGCCAGGGTGTGGTGTCGCGGAGCCGACTCGCCCTGATGACAGGCGTGGCAATCCTGCTCAAGTACCGCATTGGTATGGCAATCCTGACACGTCTCACCATTGGCTGAGGCCAAAGCATGGTGACGGTCGCGAGCCGTCAACAGAGTGACGACACCATCAGCATCGGTCGAAGTCCCCCAATAATCGGAATCGTGGCAAGTGTCACAACCGGAGACCAGCTCAATATCAACATGACAAGATGCACAGCTGATATCATTGGTATCCGCAGCCGTGTGGTGAGTCGATCGGGTATCGCTACCGTGGCAACTCTGGCAACCGTCGCCGGCCTGCAAGGTCGAGTGACAGGTAGAACAGTCGATGTCTTGCTCCGTCGCCGCTTCATGATGCGGTGCTCTCAGCTTGCCCTCATGACAACTGGCGCAATCGGTAAGTTCACCAACCCCGGTGTGACACTGGACACAATCACCACTCTGCGCGGACTCCGTATCATGGTGAGCATTCTCCTGACCAAAGGTATGGCACTGGTCACAATCACCGGTAGTCGTTATCTCGGAGTGACAGTAGGTACATTCCCCCGAGGTGTAAAAGGACGACTCATGATGACCTTCAGCGACACTGGTACCATGACACTGGGTACACCCCGTGGACGTTTCCGCCAGCACCAAACACGGTGACCATATGAGCACCAGCAGACACACCAATGCCTTGACCCCGACAAGAACGCTCCTGTGGCCTAAGACCTTGCAAAACAACATACTTCCCCCTGTCCATTTAGATCGTTAATCGATTTATTTTCGTGGCAGTTTCGATTCGATTCAGCCTGCTAGCAACTCCGTATACAGCTTTTGGAGGCCAATCCTCTTTAGCAGACAGCTTATATTTGTAATGAAAGGCACACAAACTTGTCAAGCATTTTTATCAGCAATCTCATTACATTGAACTTTAAACCATGAAACCTGTTAGCCTTTTCTTGAGATTAAGACATACAAGTAAAACAATTCAGCTTCATATGACATCGACCTAATGAGACATCAACCCCCGTCCCCTACGGCGGAAGTAGAGATCCAATTCAAGATTGAAACAGTTCCAGAAACACCTGAGAACCGGTCAACCCTAATCCCCAACGGCATCTCTCTTTATTAATGACAAGTTCAAGGATCGAGTTACCGACCTTGTCGAACCTGTCCATCCCTCCTTGCAAATCAGAGGACATAAAGGACAGATCAACCGGTCTAGTCTTTCGAGGTCAGCCCCCTGCGAACTCCACGGCAAGACATACAACTACCATTGAAGACCTGCAGCAATAATTCATACGACGGGAGCAGATTAGCGGCACTAAACGGGAAGAGGATAGATAGATGCGGAGGGCAGGATTCTTTCCTTCTCTACCTTCGCAAAGAGACACAAGGTCACAACAGAGGCCCAGAGCCGAATTGATAAGTTAAACAGCAGGTCGCCCTCCGCTGCGAAAACCAGAAAGAAAAGAGCAGGACCGGCACCAGCAGCCCCCCTTTGAACCCTTTGACTTTAATTCTGCGGAGAATGATCCATTAAAAATTCTCGATCACTATTGTTTCGACACCAGCAGAACGGGAATCCGTAAACGAAAAACGGTGCCGGTAACCGCTCCGCTGACAAAAGATATTTCGGCGCCAAGATAGTCACTCAACAACTTCATACTGTAGGTTCCCAGCCCCCGGCTTTCTCCCTTGGTAGAGAAATAGCGTCTGAAAATCTGCAACTGTACAGATCGCGGAATCTCCCCAGCATTATGCACAGAAAACTCAACCTGATCATATTGTTGCCGACAGGCCAAGGTCACAGTTCCATCGTCAGGAGAGGCCTCAAGAGCATTTTTAACCATATTGCCAAGGATGCGGCCAAGCAGAGCCCGGTCGGTATTGAACTGGATATCCAGAGGACTGACCTCTTTGGCTACAACCAGAGTCCGGCCTTCTGCAACCTGGTGATAGCGGTAGATTTCAACCAGGCGAGACAGAAAAGGTCCAGCCTCGATCAGTTCCGGCCGCAAACGCAAGGTTCCGTTTTCAGCAGATAGCAGCATCCGCTGTGCCTCAATTTCTCCAATGACCTGATCCGAGGCTTCATACACCAACCGATAGATGTCCTTCCGATTATCAAGATCGTAATTCTGCAGCAATTCGGAAAAGCCCCGCACACTCCCCATCAGGTTGAGGATGTCATGAAAAAATATCCGTTCCAGTGCCTGTCGACGCTTTATATGACTGACATCGGCAAGCGTCAGAATCACAAATCGCTCGCCGGCATGATCCAGGGGGGTCGCCACCACTTCAAAATCGAGGGCCTCGAACCGTTCGTTGCGGCAACGGGTCAGCCGACATTCCCGCACATCGCGCTGACCGTCCAGCCCGGAAAGGACCGCAAGGACGGCGCCACAGGTACTGCAAGTCTCCGAGGTTCCGCACCCTCCAGGCATTTCACTCGCATGATCGCAGCCGAAGACTTCCCCGGGGCGCAATCCGAGACAGGTCGACTCATCGTCCCTATCGATCAATTTCAACAGATCCCTGTTGGCATAAACGATCTGACGTTGCCCATTAAGAACGATCAGAATACCAGGCATCGCATCGAACAGTTTGCGGGTTATCGTAGTGGCAGAAAAATACCCCTGTTGCCGAAACAAAGTGCACTGCGTCGCCCGCTGAGGCGAGGCAAAATTCGATTCTTGCACGGATTCCATAAGACTCCTATCCGATCAGCAATTGAATAGCATCGTCAGTAAAACAAACCTTTTTATCCCGTCGGATCCTTTTCTCACCGCCACGTAAGCTAACCCAGCCAAAACATAGAGAACCTCGGCAATCGCCCCAACAACTATCAGCACCGGGAGCTACCAAACGTAAGGATCCATCAACACCCCCTGTTATTCAGCAGATCTCGGACCACTTCTCCCGCCATGGTCAGGCCGAAAATCGGCGGGATATAGGAACTGCTGCCAAGGATTACACGGCGATCGGTGCAGCGCCACTGATGGTCGTCCTTGTTGGGACATATGCAGTCTTCGGAACAGGCCGCACTCTGCTCGCCCAAGGGGCGGAATTCTTCAGTGGAATAGACCACCCGTACCCCCGATGAGATGCCCCGCTTGCGCAGTTCCTTGCGGATGATCCGCGCCAGGCGGCACTTCTGGGTGTGGAACAGATCGGCCACAGCGATCTTGGTCGGATCGAGCTTGTTGGCGGCCCCCATCGACGCAATCACCGGCAATCCGCGCTCCTTGCAGCTTTGAATCAAATGCAGCTTGGCGGTAATATGATCGATGCAGTCAAGCACGTAATCAAAACCCCGGCCCAGCAATTCATCCGAATTGGAGGCCTGGTAAAAAGCCTTGAGCGGCTCGACCGTAAGCTGCGGGTTGATGGCCCGGCAGCGTTCCGCCATCACCTGGACCTTAGCCCGACCAACCGTACCGTCCATCGCATGGATCTGCCGGTTAATATTCGTCAGGCAAATATCATCGAAATCAATCAGGGTCAATCGACCGATCCCGGCCCGGCTCAAAGCTTCGGCCGCATAGCTGCCAACCCCCCCGACACCGAAAACGGCAACGGATGCCGATTGCAGACGAGCCAACCCAGGTTCTCCAACCAATAACTCCATCCGGCTGAAACGATGTTGTTGAGTCACTGTAGTTTTATTCCTTTACAAATAATCTTTTCAGATAAGCCCAAAACCCTCAGGGCATTAGCGGTTGTTACCCGTGCTGTCTCTTCAATAGACCAGCCCTTAAGGACAGCGACCCGCTCCGCAATCAGCGGTAGGTAAGCGGGATGATTGACCTCGGCCCGATGCGGCAGCGGAGCCCGATCCGGTGCGTCGGTTTCCAAGACCAGCCACTCATCCGGAATATGACGCAGAACATCGATACCGCGACGCGCGTTGGGATAGGTGATCGAGCCACCAATTCCGAGAGCGAAATTCAGCCGGATGGCCTCCTGCGCCGACTCGAGGCTGCCGGAGAAGGCATGAAAGATCCCGCCAACCCGCTGCGCCCCTTCGGCGCGGAGAATTTCCAGGACCCGACCGATCGCTCTGCGACAATGAATCAGCACCGGTCTCCGCATCGCGATGGCCAAACGCAACTGCTCGACAAACACCTCTTCCTGCACCGGCGCAGCCGGAAAGGTGAGGGCGCCGTCAAGACCAATCTCACCGACGGCAATCGCCACTTCGAGATAGTCCTCGAGGCTCTTGGCCACCGCCCTGGACCAGCTGTCAGCAGCAAGTGGATGCACCCCTGGCGCCGCCAACGCCCCCGGAACCCGGCTGACAGTTTCCATCAATGTCGGCCAGGCGGCCGGAGCGATCCCAGGTACCACAAAGCGATGAATCCCGGCAGAAATGGCCCTTTGGATTTCATCCTCAAGGTCCGTTCGCAAGGGGAGACAGTCAAGATGGACGTGTGTATCGAAAAGGGAAATTTGAGGTGGTTTCATGATGGCTTCGATGCTACCACAATCGAGGCGATCCAGAAAAGCCTCGGTTTGCTGTTTAACTATAATTGCTTGTCATGGCCAGCATTCTATGCTATTTGGTAACTTACCGAATTATCATAGAAAGTCGCAATAAACAAGATGGAGGGCCTATGCCGGTAGCTGGTGGCAGTGAAATTTCTTATCTCCGCAAAGTCTTTTATCTGACCCACATCGCAGGCATCCTGATGGGACTGATGTTTCCCTTCCCGGCATCCCTGCTCATTGGCAATGTCGCCCTGACATTTCCATTTTTTCTTTCCTGCCTGATCACCGGTTTCCTTATGGCCGTCATCGTGTTTCTGCTTGTGCGGGCGACCCTCAAGGAACAGTTGAACGACCAGATCGAGCTGCTTAGCCCGCTAATCGGTGAAATTTCGGTCAACGAGGGAACCGTTGAAGCCCTCAATCAAGCCCTAACCAGTTCAGTTTCCAAAGTCAATTCACTGGTACGTCAACTCCTGGCCACCACCGACCAGTTCGTCCCTCACTATCGGTCACTGTCCGAGGTCAGCCGCTATCTTTCAGAACGTACGCGTGAAGGTCTTCAAGCCGCCGACCAGGCAAGCAAAGATATGACCTCGATGGAAGAGAACCAACAGAAAGTTATCGAAGAGGTTCAATCCCTGAAAGACAAATCTCAGGACGAGGCGGCCTTATCGCGGGAACTGTCGGCATCGCTGGCAGAAATGAGCGGGGCGATGGAACACTCGACATCCAAGTTTCTAGAAACCACCGCCACTGTCGACCAAATGGCTGCCAGTATCAGAGAAGTCGTCGTCCAGGCAGAAGAGGTGGCCCGCTCGGTTGAAGGGACGGCCCACGACCTCGATTCCATCGGAGATTCTCTGGCTCGGGTTCAGGCCGGGGCCATAGCCAGCGCCCACTCGGCCAATGCCGTCAAAGAAGATGCAAAAAATGGCCTGCGAGTCGTGCAGGTTTCGATGGAAGAGATGGCCCGCATCGAACTGGAAAGCCGCAATGCCACCGAGGCCATGCAGCGATTGTCACAACAGACCAAAGAAGTGGCCAAAATCATCGAGGTCATTAAGGAGCTGGTATCCGACACCGAATTGCTGGCTTTCAATGCCGCCATCATCGCCGCCAAGGCAGGTGAAGAAGGAAAGGGGTTTTCGGTGGTCGCAGAAGAAATCCGTGACTTGGCCGACCGCACCACCACCAGCGCCCAGGACATCCAACAGATTGTCAAAACCATTGGTGACGACACACAGAAAGTTACCACAGCCGTCAATGCCACCGCACAGGCCATTTCAAGGGGCAAAGAACTGTCCCAATCCACGGGAGATGCTCTCAGCAAAATTGTCGAGAGTTCCAGCGAAGCGGCTGCTTCCTCCGATGAAATCGCCGATCTCACCGAACAGCAGGGACGTCGGGCCAGGGCCCTGCTCGATGATGCCGGTCGCAGCCTAAAGTCGGTCAAGGCCATCACTCGAATCGTCCAGGAGCAGCAGATCGCCGTGGCCCGCACCCAGGAGGGGGTCTCCCAGATGAAGGCCGCAGCCGACCAGATCGCCCGCGGCATGGCCGAACAAGTCAAAGCCAACCAGCAGTTCGATCAGGGACTGACCGAGCGGGAAATTCAAGTTCAGGCGATCAATGTAGCCACCGTACACCAGATGACCACAGCAGGGAAAATTTCCAACCACTTATCTACTTCCGCATCGCGGTTGCATAAAAACGCCCAGAAAGCCACGATCATCGGCCAAGAGACCCTGGAGCTCGAAAATCTGGCCAGCCAGCTCAAGGACCTCGCAGCCGCCTTTTCACACCTCGGAAACGACTAAATATATATACATGCAGAAAAACGCATTAAACACTTTATCCAGCCCTCGGTTCTGTGCTACTTTGGCGAAAAAATATCCCATGTAAAACTCTTCTTTTCGCACAAAGGAACCCTTCTATGAAAACAACCTATGCCACTTCGGACACCTGTGCCCGGTTTATCGACATCGAACTTGATGGGGACCGGGTGCAGTCGGTCCGTTTCATCGGCGGCTGCAAAGGAAACGCGCAGGGCATTTCGGCCCTGGTTAAAGGCATGCTGGTGACCGAGGTGATTGAACAACTTCAGGGCATCATTTGTCGCGGCAACACCAGCTGTCCGGACCAGTTATCCAAAGCGCTCAAAGAGCTTACTTTTCGCAAAGCCAGCTGACTTCTCCCACCGCCTGTTCAAAATCTCCGGCCGGATACCAGCACCCGGCGGAGAAAATAACCATTGAAATTCCCCCCGCTTTTAGCTAATAATTTAACGATTAATGGCGGAATGACCCGCCCATGCTTTTTCGAGGGGTTCGAAATGAAGAATATCCTGCCACTTTTCCTCAGCCTCACCCTGCTGTTCGCTTCGGTTGCACTGGTCTTTGCCGAAAAGGGACCAGCTACCATTGACATGGCCGGCAAAAGCAAGCCGTCTGTCAAATTCAACCACGCGATCCACCAGGACCTGGACGCCGACTGCACAACCTGCCACCACATGGGGGTCGGCAACGGCACCTGCAAGGGTTGCCATGGCCGCGACAGCCGCTTTGTTGATTCCCAGACCGCCATCCACAACAGCTGTAACGGCTGCCACGAAAAACGCGGCGTCGCCACGGCCAGCGACTGCACCTTCTGCCATGCTTCAGCAGAAACGACCACTTCAGCCAATAAAAAGTCCAATAAAAAGTCCAACAAACACTAGGAACACGGATCGGCAATCCATTGCCAATCGCACTATAGAAAAACCCGCTCTAACCGGAGCGGGTTTTTTCGTGTTAAGAAAAAAATTTTTTCTATCTCAGCAGCCGCTCCACCAATACCGCAGTTTCCGCTATAATCCACCGGCAGTTGGCCTTGTGTTCCTCA
>JBFHFM010000143.1:0-8554 GCA_041583595.1 Trichloromonas sp.
ACCGAAAAAGAAACCCAGGTTGTGGCCCTCTATTACTACGAAGAGCTGACGCAGAAGGAGATTGCCGAGGTGCTCGGAGTTACCGAAGGGCGGGTTTCTCAACTGCACAGTCAGGCGCTGATTAAACTTAAGTCCAAACTTGGCCGGCGCGGCCTCGGCAAGAGGTAGCCTATGAGCGGCAAGGATCTTTTCTTTGCTCTGATGCTGCTGTCGTCCCTGGCACTGGCTGGCGGGTGCTGGTGGCTCGACCGTCGCCTGATTCAGGCGAAACAGAAGCAGGACGATTTAAACCGGCAATTGCAAGACGCTCTCAGGCGACTGGAGCAAGCCGAAACCCGGTTGGCTTCACGTCTAAGGGCTGATGATTTTACCGCCGACCTGGCGGAGGCCGATCTCAAGCAGCGGCTCAAGGGGGGGGACGGTCCCAAAAACGTGCCGGAAAAATATCGGATGATTGCTGTCATGGCCCGTCGCGGTCTGGCGGCGGCGGATATTGCTGCAATTCTCGAGATTTCACTGGGTGAAGCCGAACAACTGCTCAAGTTAGTCCGGGTGCCAGGCACCACACAGGATTCATAGGCGCAGGCCTTTCCCGCGAAAGTCTGCTCCCACCCATGGGGCTCTTTTGCAGGACAAATAAAGCTAAAGGATTTTTACGAAGCTGTCGATATGACAGGTAAGTTAAATGAAACGAGGTAATGATGAGCTCAGGAATATACAGCGCATTGTCAGGGGCCAGGGCGAGGATGGAAATGCTCGATACCATCAGCAACAACATGGCCAACATGAAGACTGCCGGATTCAAGGGTGGGCGCACCCTGTTTGCGGCGACTCTCAGCGAAGCGCAGTCGGGTACCGGCACCCAGGGGATCAACTTTACCCGGATGCAAGAAGGTTTTACCGACATGTCCGCAGGCAATATTACCCGCACTGGTCAGTCGTTTGATATGGCGATCTCTGGTGAAGGTTTCTTCAAGGTTGTCGATACAAACGGGAATTTTTACTATACCCGGCAGGGTAATTTCAATCCGAATGCCGAGGGCAATCTGGTTGCAGCCGGTGGTTTTAAGTTGGTGGACGAGGGAGATGCCCCGATCGTCGTCGAAGGCAGTGATGTGACTATCAGCGAAGACGGTACCATCCAGATGGCTTCGGGCGCGACACAAAAAATTCCCCTGTATAAGGTGGAAGACCCTGCAGCGCTGGAGCGGGTAGGTGGGTCGTTCTTCACCCTCAAGGGCGCGGAGGCCTCCTTGATGGAAAACCCCCAGGTCATGCAGGGGAGCATTGAAGAATCTAACGTCAATATCATGCAGGAGATGGCTCGCATGGTCGAAACGATGCGGGCTTTTGAAACCAGCCAGAAAGCTATCAAGAATTACGGCGAAATTTCCGCCAAATTAAGCGAACTCGGAACCATTGGTTAAGTCGATAGAGGAGAACCAGCAATGATCAGAGCACTGTGGACCGCAGCAACCGGGATGGAAGCTCAACAGATCAATATGGACGTTATCGCCAACAATCTGGCCAACGTCAATAGTACCGGATTTAAAAAGAGCCGGGCCGATTTTCAGGACATCCTTTACCAGACGGCCAAGATAGCCGGCTCCAGCGCGGCCGGTGGTGGCGAAGTTCCGACCGGGGTACAGGTCGGACTCGGCTCTAAAGTTGCGGCGGTTCAGAAGGTGTTTACTATTGGCGACATGCAAAGTACCGGTAACGAACTCGATCTGGCCATTGAAGGTCTGGGCTTTTTTCAGGTGACCCAGGCTTCAGGCGAGCTTGCCTACACCCGTGGCGGCGCGATGAAGATGGACAGTACCGGTCGCCTGGTGACCTCCGAAGGTCTGGCGCTCTCCCCTGAAATCGTCATTCCGTCCGGCACCACTCAGATCTCCGTTGGCAGTGACGGCACCATTGAGGTGTTGCAGGACGGCAGCACAACCCCGACCGAGGTCGGTACTCTGGAACTGGCCCGTTTCAGCAATCCCGCCGGGCTCGACAGCCTCGGTCACAACCTTTACGCCGAAACCGTCTCTTCCGGCGCAGCGGAAACCGGCACAGCCGGTGAAAACGGTTTGGGCTCTATCTCCCAAGGTTACCTTGAAGGCTCTAACGTCAGCATCATGGAAGAAATGGTCAACATGATTGCCGGCCAACGTGCCTACGAGATCAATTCAAAAGCCATCCAGACTGCTGATGAAATGCTGCAGATGGCCAACAACCTGGTGAGCTAGGCATCGATAATATCATGATGCCAATCCGCTCCTTCGTTTATATCCTGTTGTTTCTGACCCTTTCGATGAGCTGCTTCAGCTCGTCGAAAGCGGCGGCACAGGAGGACGGCCTGGTGATCGATCGGCCTGTTATCGAGAAAATAATTGAGGATTATTTCGAGGCGAATCGGGGCTTTCTCCCTCAAGCCAGAATTTCCTTTAAGGCCAATCGTTTTCCCGCCTCCTTTGTTCTTCCCAAGGGGACTCTGACGACTGAAGTCATCCCTTCTGATCCTCAGATTGTCGCGAGTCGCCGCCTGTCCATTCTATTCCGCATTGATGGCGTAACCGTTGAAAACATAAGCATCAGCGGAAAGATGGAGGTTTTTACCGAAGTCGTTGTCGCCGCGACCAGCCTGGAGAGGGGCAGCCTTTTGTCCTCGCAGGATTTGAACATGGTCGAACTTGATATCGTCGGTCTGCGCAACCCCTGTTTCAATATGGATGAACTGGTCGGCAAGAAGCTCAAGCGTTCGCTGCGTCAGGGGGTCCCCCTTGATCGCAATAGCGTAGAATTTCCGCCGATGGTCGCCCGCGGCGAAATGGTTACCATCATTCTCAAGCATGGTTCGCTGGAGTTGACCGCGCGAGGCGAAGCCCGTCAGGATGGTCAGGAGGGTGAAACGATCCGTGTGCGCAATACAAATTCCCAGCGAGATATCCTCGGCCGGGTGACCGCACCCGGGATGATCGAGGTGGAGTACTGATTATGAGCAAAATATTCATTATCGCACTGGTCGCTTTTTTGCTCAGTGGTTGCGCTCTGCATGATAAATATCTCGAAGAATCCGAGCCGTTGCCCGATGCCTCATCGGTGGTGATCGAGCCGGCAATTCCGGCCACCCCCGGTTCGCTCTGGACCCAGCAGCGCGGAAGTCTCTTTTATGACACCAAGGGACGCAATGTTGGCGACATTGTGACCGTGTCTATCTATGAACAAGCCAGTGCCAGCAAAGAGGCCAGTACCAGCACCGGCCGTTCGAGCAGCGTCTCGGCCAGCCTGTCAAAATTACTGGGACTCGAAAAGAATCTCAGCACCGTCAATAGCTCCATCGATCCGACCGCTCTGCTGGATGCCAGTTTTGACAACGATTTCGCGGGCGAAGGCAAGACCTCGCGCAAAGAAGATCTGGTTGCGACCCTGACGACCCAGATTGTCGAGGTTTATCCCAACGGCAATCTGCGCATTACCGGGGCTAAAACGGTGACGGTCAACAAGGAAAAGCAGATTGTCAAACTCACCGGCATCGTGCGTCCCTCAGATATCTCGGCGCAGAACAGTGTTGACTCGCAGAATATCCTCGATGCTCGCATTGCCTATACCGGCAAGGGCGTGATTAGCGACAAGCAGCAGCAGGGGTGGCTGATGCGGGTTGTGGACAATGTCTGGCCGTTTTGAGGCGTGAGGCGTGAGGCGTGAGGCGTGATAAAAAGGATTAAATTATGATCGATACAGTGAAAAAAATCATACTCTTCGCCTTGGTGGTGGCCCTGCTCCTGCCTTCTTCAGCTATGGCGGCGCGGATCAAGGATCTTGCCACCATCGAGGGGGTGCGTGACAATCAGTTGTACGGTTACGGCCTGGTGGTCGGTCTCAACGGCACCGGTGACAGCGCCAGTACTCAGTTCACCGTGCAGTCCCTGGTTAACATGATGGAGCGCCTCGGGGTCACCGTCGACCGGAGTCTGGTTAAAGTTGATAACGTCGCCGCAGTCATCGTTACCGCCGTCTTGCCGCCCTTTTCGCGGGCCGGTAGTACCGTTGATGTGCAGGTTTCCTCGGTGGGCGACGCGTCCAGCCTGGTTGGCGGTACCCTGCTTATGACCCCTCTTAATGGCCCCGATGGTAACGTCTATGCGGTGGCTCAGGGCTCGCTGGTGGTCGGATCCTTGGCTTTCGGTGGCAAGGCGGCCAAGGTGCAGACCAATCATCCGACGGTCGGTCGGATTCCTGGCGGCGCTCTGATCGAGCGGGAAGTGGCTTTTGAATTCGGTGACCGTGAAAGCCTGGTCTATCGATTGAATGATGCTGATTTTACAACGATTTCAAGAATGAATGAAGCTCTCGGCAACCGCTTCGGCCAAGGCGTTGCCAAACCGATCGACGGCGGGAGTATCCGGGTCAGTGTTCCCCAGGCCTATCGTGGCCGGACCGTAGAATTTGTCGCTGCCGTTGAAAGTCTTGAGGTGACTCCCGACCAGTTGGCGAGGATTGTGGTTAACGAGAAGACCGGCACCATTGTCATGGGTGAAGAGGTGCGGATTTCGACTGTGGCCGTCTCCCACGGTAATCTCAATCTGGTGATTTCCGAAGCCGACCAGGTTTCGCAACCCAATCCCTTTTCGAAGGGGGAGACCAAGGTGGTGCCGCGCACCACGGTCAAGGTTTCTGAAGGGGCTGGCGAAATGGTTGTTCTCGAAAAAGGGGTCAGCATTGGTGATGTCGCCCGCAGCCTCAACGCCATTGGGGCGACTCCCAGAGACCTGATCGCCATTTTTCAGGCGATCAAGGCGGCCGGGGCGCTGCATGCCGAACTGGTAATTCTATAACTGTCCTTTTCAGGAGCCTATCGATGAAACTGAATCAGGTTGATCCGTCGCTGTTGTTGCAGCAGACAGCAAAAGCCACCGATGCCAAGGAGGCTGGTCGCCAAGATGACGAAGCTCTGCGGAAAACCTGTAAAGATTTTGAGGCGATTTTCACCCAGTCGATGTACAAGGCCATGCGTTCAACGGTGCCCGACGGTGGTCTGTTTCCCAAGGGGATGGCCGATGAGACCTTTCGTGACCTGATGGACCTGGAAGTCGCCAAGGAGTCTGCCGATCAAGGCACCATGGGGATTGCCGAGGCCCTGTACCGTCAGTTGAAGGTCAACGATACACCGGAGAACTGAAGCGAATCATTTTTTGCCCAGGGGTGAATATTGCCGCCCCTGGTTGTTTTATCTCCCCTCCCTGACCCTCTCCTGCAAGCGGAGAGCGGACTGTTTAAGGCCAGGCCATTTTCTGAACGGAAGTGACTGCCTCCCTCACAGATAAAATCCTCTTTTCGTTTTTCTCGGAAGATTTTTCTAAAGTTTTCCAGGGAGACAGTCGATAAGTCATTCAGGAACATATACCATGGTGTTCAGGGCTTTAGCCTGTGCCCGTATGAATTTGGGGAAAACAGGCCTCAACAAATGGTAAGGGTGATCGTCATGACAGAGCAAATCAACTTCGGCAAGGGCATCGGATCAGTGGGCGGGCTGAGTACGCCGCGTAAAACCGAGTCTACCAAGACGGAAGCGGGCAAGACTTCGACCGACCGTGTGGATTTTTCATCGATCCTGCAGGACGTGAGCAAAGCCAAAGAAACTTCAGCGGCTCCCGATGCCGAGCGGGCACAGAAAGTGGCGGACCTCAAGGCCCAGGTGCAAGACGGCTCGTACCGCCCTGACCTGGAGAAAGTAGCCGACAGCCTGCTCAGCTTCATCGCGACAGAGAAGTAGCCATGGCTGCCCGAGAGTTGCAGAATCAACTGTGCAGGCTGCATGAACTTATTCTTCTCGAACGTAAGTACGCCAAGGGTCTTGCTCTCGATGAGCTGCTGGCGACCACTCACGAGAAGGAGGTGCTGCTGCAACAGCTGGTGCCGGTTGCCGACGCTGGTCCCGAGATCCGCGTTCTGGCCGAGAAGGTCAAACAGGAGAACCGCCGAAATGCCTACCTCTTCTGGTCGACCCTGAAGTTAATTCGTGAAAGCATGTTGTTTTTCAACCGCCAGGTGACTCAGACCTCTTACGGGGCCGGAGGCGCGCTGATCAACAAGGGCAGCAGCGGCATGGTGCTGGTCGGGAGAGTGTGAGATGGGTGGTCTTTCCAGCGCACTGAATGTCGGCAAAACTTCCCTGCTTACCGGGCAGAAGGCGATCGAGGTTACCGGCAATAATATCTCCAACGTCAACACTGCCGGGTATTCCAAGCAGGTAGCGGAGTTCAGCGATTTGCCTTCGCTGACCATGAATGGATTCGCGGTAGGTAGCGGTGCCCAGATCGACCAGGTGAGCCGCGAACACGACGAATTTCTCACCCGACAGATTCAAGACAAGAGCGCCGGCCTTGGCAATGCCGAAGCCAAGGAGACCCCCTTGGCCGAGCTCGAGAATATTATCGACATTTCTGAGACCAGCCTCGCCTCAAAGATCGATGATTTTTTCGGCTCCTGGCAGGATTTGAGTGCTGATCCCAGCAGCCAGGTGGCTCGTGAATCGGTTCTGTACAGTGGTGAGCAGCTTTCTCAGTCTTTTTCCGATACGGTCACCGAACTGAATGATTTGCGTCAGAACCTTAACGTAACTTTGACATCAGAAATTGACGATCTCAACGCCAAGTTTACGGAGCTCACTTCTTTAAACGAGCGCATCGCTACAATTGAGGCAACGGGTCAGACGGCCCTATCCGCCCGTGACAGCCGTGATGCCTTGGTGCAGGAGGTTGCTCAGGCTCTGGGGACCCGGTCCGTCGAATCGTCTACCACCGGCATGGTTTCGCTCTTTTTACCTAACGGCATCGCAGTGGTTCAGGATACCACGGCCCAGACCCTCGGGACTACGCAGTCCGGCGACACTCTTAATGTGTACCTGCAGATGGGAAGTCAGAAGATATCCTTGGATTCGAGCAATGTTGGCGGCACCGTCGGGGGGCTGCTGGAGGTGCGCGACGAGATTATCCCGGGGGTCATTGACGATCTCGATAAGCTGGCCTACGGTCTGGCCACCGAAGTCAACAAGGTGCATTCGTGGGGGACCGGCTCGGACGGTGTCAGCAACCGTAATTTTTTCACCCAGCCTGATCAGCAGGCGGGCGCCGCCTCAAGCCTGTCCGTCGCTCTCAGCGATTACACACAGGTGGCTGCGGGACGTTCGGATGCGAGCGGCGATAATTCCAACGCTCTCGACCTGGCGGCACTCAGTCAGGCCAATGGGATCGACGGCACCGAAACCTTCGTCGAGTTTTACTCCAATCTGGCCGCCCGGGTCGGTATGGAATCGCAACAGAACCAGCTATCCCTTGCCGGCAGCGAGGACTCCATTGAGCAACTCACCAATCTGCGCGATGCCACGGTCGGCGTTTCTCTCGAAGAAGAGATGATTAATCTCATCAAGTACCAGCAGTCGTTTGAGGCATCGGCCAAGTTTGTTTCTACCGTCGATGAAATGATGGCCAGCGTACTCAGTATGAAGGGGTAAATCATGAAAGCTACCGACGCGACAACCTACCGCAGCTTGATGAGTAATATCAGCCAGATCAGCGACACTCTCAATAATCTGCGCCTGCAGAGTGCCACGGGCAAAAAACTCACCACCGCATCCGACCAACCGACTTCGGTGCGTCCGGTAATCCAGAATCGGTCGCAGACCGCCTCCACCGACCGTTATATCGAGGTCAGTGAGACGGCCCTCGACAAGGTCGATACGATGGACAGCCAATTTGCCTCGATGGAAGACTTGCTGGTGCGGGCCAAAGAGATTGCCATCGCCGCCAACAATGCTTCGGTGAGTGATGCGGACAAGCTCAGCTACGCCAGCGAAGTAGCGTCTCTCAAGGAAGAGCTTCTGTCGGCCGCCAATGCTCAGTATAACGGACAATACCTGTTCGCCGGATTTTCGGATGATGCAGTCCCCTTCAGCAGCGACTCGAATTCGATCAACGGCGTGGCCTACCAGGGGGACTCCCGGACCCAGGAACTCGAAATCGGACCGGGCAGCCGGGTGAGCGTTAACCAAACCGGCAGCTCCGTCTTTTTGGGGATGGAGGATACCAACGGTGATGGCTATCTGCAGCCGGCCGGCATCGACCTCTTTGAAATGCTGAACAGTCTCGAGCTCTCTCTGAGCGGGCAAGATGGCGAAATTCTCGATGCTTCGGGTACTGCCCTGCCTGACAGTGCTTACCTCAATGGTGATCCGACCACCGAAACCCCCATTTTGCTCGACGCCTCCGGGAGTCCTGTACTCGACAGCGGAGGTAACCAGATTCCGCTGATGCACAACGGTGAGCCGATTCGCCTCACCCAGCAGGTGGATGTGTCCGGCAACCCGGTTGTCGATAGCGTAACCGGCAAGCCGGTTTATCTGCACAGTGACGGTACCCTGGCTGATGTAGACGCCTCCGGTGATCCGATCTTTTACGATGCCATGGGCGATCCTCAATCCCTGCTCGATTCCTCAGGCGAGCCGGTGCAGCTTACCCAGGTGCCCAGTCTTGATGATCTGATGACAACTCTCGAAACCGGCGCC
>JBFHFM010000144.1:0-8551 GCA_041583595.1 Trichloromonas sp.
CCTCGCCGTTTTCGCGACATTCCCCCCCGTGATACTGAACGCCTTGGCAATCAGGTCTTTTTCAATCTGGCCAACGAAATCTTCAAGATGTATCCCCTCAGGAGGTATTTCGAAAGAAAAATCCGCCTCTTTCCGGGGCGCGCCCCCCCAGATTTCCTTGGGCAGACAATCGGCCTTGATGACCTCGACATTGTGCATGATGCAGATGCGCTCGACGACATTACGCAATTCCCGCACATTGCCAGGCCAGTGATAGCGAATCAGCAGGTCGAGAGCGTCACGAGAAACTTCGCGGATCCGCTTGTTGAACTCACGGCTGAAGCGCTGGATAAAAAAGTCGAGCAACGGTGGAATATCTTCACGTCGCTCTCGCAGCGGCGGCAATTGAATAGGAAAGACGTTAAGCCGATAGTAGAGATCCTCGCGAAAATCCTTGGCTTCGATGGCGGCCTTCAAATTACAATTGGTGGCCGACACCACCCGCACGTCAATGTCGATATTGCGCGCCCCTCCGAGTCGGCGAATCTTGCGGTCTTCCAGAACCCGCAACAGCTTAACCTGCAACCCCATTTCCATCTCACCGATTTCATCCAGAAAAACGGTGCCGCCAGAGGCTTCTTCGAACAAGCCGATCTTACGGGACTTGGCATCGGTAAAGGCACCCCGCTCGTGGCCAAACAGCTCAGACTCAAGCAGGTTAAAAGGAAGAGAACCGCAGTTGATTTCAACGAAAGGCCGCCCCTTGCGCGGAGAAAGATCATGAATGGCCCGAGCCACCAGCTCCTTGCCCGTACCACTTTCACCGGTGATCAGAACCGTGGCCGTCTCGTGCTTGGCCACTTCGCGGACTTGATGATAGACCTGCATCAATGCCGGACTGGAACCAACCATGTCGACCGATTCGAGCAGGCCCTTCCCTTCACGGCGCAGATGACGGACTTCGCGCCGAAGACTCTGAGTTTCGAGGGCCAGTCTGACGATCAAACGAATGGCATCCGCCTTGAACGGTTTTTTAATATAATCGTAAGCCCCCATTTTGAGGGCCTCAACGGCGCTTTCGACGGTCCCATAGCCGGTAATGATGATAACCAGAACATCCGGATCGACTTCCTTGAGGGCGGCCAGTACATCAAGCCCGCTTTTGGCCCCCAGATTGAGGTCGAGCAGTACCAGGTCAACCTCTTCTTCGCTAACCTGCCGCACAGCCTTTTCGCCACTGGCTGTGGAAAAAGGACGGTAGCCATCTTCAGACAGAATCCGCTCGAGATTCTCCCGAATGAAGGCCTCGTCATCGACAATTAGAATTTTTTCCATACCCCCTCTTATAATTAACTGAAAGTACCCCTGAACCAACGGCAATGGTAGGTGTTGCGCGGCAGGAAGACAATCAAAAAATGGTCAAAATTGGCCACAATGGAGCTAACAAAAAAATGATTAAAAAAAACAAGGAAACCGTCGACCTTTTCAGAGGACGGCCTTGAGCGGAAGACTGATGGTAAAAAGAGTCCCCTGGTCTACAGTGCTCGCTACTTCGATCCGTCCACCATGGTCGGAAATAATATTATGCGTGATCGATAAGCCCAGCCCTGTCCCCTCCCCTTTGTTGGTATAGAAAGGCTCAAAAATCAACGACAGGCGCTCGACGGGGATCCCAATGCCAGAATCATGGACCCTCACCTGCACAGCGTCATCTGCGATAGCGACTTGCACTTCAAGAGTACCGCCTTCGGGCATAGCATCAAGAGCATTGGTAAAGAGATTAAGAAAAGCCTGCTTCAGGCGCCCCGGATCATGGGGGAACGGCGGCAACCCTTCGGGGATATCAGTAATCAGCTCTACGCCACTACGCTGGCATTGACTGCGAATAAGAAACAGGGTGTCACGCAAAACGACACCGATATCGCCTGATTCCAGACGGGCCTGCGGCAGCGATGCGAAATTCAACAGCTCATTAACCAACCCCTCAAGCCGCTCCATCTCCTGCAGAGCCCGGCGGATTAAATCTTGATCGGCAGGATGGGACAGCAGGCGATCATGCAGTTCATCCAGCAGTAAACTGATACCGGTGAGAGGGTTGCGAACTTCGTGAGCAATCCCGGCGGACAGGCGTCCAAGGGAAGCCATCCGCTCCATGCGCGCCATGCGCTTGCGCAATTCGACCCGCTCGGTAATTTCCTCGATAGTCAGAATCCGCCCCTGTTCACCACCAGATACCAAGGGCAGCATGGCCAACCGAAAGACCAACTGTTTGCCTTCCGATTCAACGTTGAGATAGGAGTTCCAGCGTTCCCGTCCAGTCCGCGTCAGCCCTTCCTGAACCGCCTGAAGCATCTCCGGCCAGTTCGCAAAGACATCCTCCAGCGCGAGCGCTCTCGAGCAGGACTCAGCCCCCAGGATCCGGGCAGCCGGACCGTTAAAAGAAGTGATGTGGTCACAGTCATCAAGAGTCAGCAATCCGATATCAACATTTTCGAAAATCGTCTCCTTGAAATTGCGCTCACGGAGAATTTCCTGGCGAGAACGACTGAGATCATCCAGCGTCTTAAGCAGCCGTTCCTGACGATCGTTGAGATCCTGCGCCATGGCGTTAAACGAGGTGGCCAATTCGCCTACCTCGTCCCGGGAAGAAACCCTAACCCGGATAGCCAGATCACCGCGCGACATTTCCTTAGTTCCGTCGATAAGGGTACGCAGAGGATCCGTAATACTGCGCGACAAAAGGTAAGCGGCGAAGGCAACCAGCACCCCTGTGACCAGAATCATCGCCATCGAACCACTGACGAAGCGGGTAATCTCACGACGGATCACCTTGGAGACGGTCATAGCGGCGGCATGAAATTGAGTCACCTCAGCCCCGATGGTGACCCCGCCGAAAATAGTCTTTACCGAGGCGTCCCCATGATTGAACCAAATCGGCGCGTACGCCATGATTTTTTGCGCTCCGCCGACATTGGTGACGTCAGCAATCCCGAAGCGCCCGTCAAAAACTGCCTTGGCGACAACAGGGTAATTGGGATGAATAAAACCGGCAAAGAGCAAATTGAAAGGGATGAGTCCCTGCTCAACCTGTGCTGCAGAAGTTTCCGCCGTATAGGGGGGCACCAGACGTCCAGAAGAATCAAGACCGCGGATATCCCAGAACTTGGTATGAGCGATCATCCACCCTTCATTGTCAAACATGAAGGCGTAATTGCCGCTTTCGTACGATGGAAAGAGCTTAAAATGTGGTTCTTCTGGAACGATGTGCTGGGTGAATTCCATCAGGTGGCGGTGATCGAGGGAAAGAACGACCACCCCGGAGAATTCGCTGAGCTCTGAATAAACCGGGGCCGCAAATCGCACCACCCCGCGGTAAGAATCACCTTCTACCGCCGCTTCAGGGGTAGGCGCCCCGCGCAGTTGGCTCTGCTTGTCTATATGCCATCCGGTTACGGCGGAGACATAACATTCCCCTCGAGGGAGCGCACGAGCGCGGGCAAAGTAGTCTTCGGTGAGATATGTTGTATTAGCCGCAACGGAAACATCGCGCAGTTCATCACTAACCACCCCGTCGACCAGGCGCAAACGCTCCCGGCCATCAGCCCCGATAAAGGCGATTTCTGAATACATAGGGACAGACCGGCGAACTTCGATGGGGTGATCATTGGTTCCGCTGCGATACCAGAGCTCTCGCTGGTGGTTTAGATAAAACTGTTCATAGCTTTTCGCTTCGGGGGGGATCTGATTGAAGTCGGCCAGATCAGCGACCACGCTGCGTAAAAAAGCCCCCACCTCGTCGGCCACCATCCGGGCCCGCAACTCCAGGGCCTTAGAGGCCTGCCTGTCGAGTGCCTGGGTCGCGTTGTCCAGCAAAAGCTCTTCAACCGAGCGCAGACTTTGGCTCGACACGAAGACCAACAATACAAGCGGAACCAGTGACAAAAGGCAAAACGCCAGAAGAACTTTTTTATGCAGGGAGAAAGGAATACGAAACATGGTCCTCATTATAGCAGGACCCAAGCGTCAATCTTTAGAAAAAAACTCGGAAAGCCGATGGGATGGTATAATTATCAACGTCGATCGTTAGAGCGCAACTCACTTAAAACCTGACGGGAATCGATGGCCAGGGGGAGCAGTCGCTGGTGCTTGGCCAGAACCTCTTCAAGGGAATGCCCATCGTGAATGATGATATCACCGGGAGCGAAAATGGTCTGAGCAGTGAGTGAGCCATCCGAGCGTAGAAAAACCGCCACCTCGTACGGACGTCCTGACACGCTCAGTTCCGCAGTATGTATGAGTATTCCTGAATCCACAATCGGCCCCCTCAAAGATGTGCACCAATGCAATTACGATACACCTGAGCAAAACCCGGGCCAACCTGAACACAAAACCAAAAAACTATTAATTTCAAATAGATAAAGCACAAAAAAACCCTCTCCAAAAGATAGAGAAGGTTTTTCGCGGCAATCCGACAAGCGATATCACTGAAGGCAAGAATTATTTACGGCGACTGACCGCGTAATCTGCCAGTTCGAACAAGGCCTCCTTAACGATGCCGTCGGGGAAATCCGCAAGATGCCCCTTGGCAGTTTCGACCAGTTCACGGGCCCGTTGGCGCGTGTAGCCGATGCCGTCATAGCGGTCAATGAGATCCACTACATAAGCAAGGTCTTCATCACTCAACGCTTCTTGATCAACGATTTCAGCCAAACGCTCACGATCCTGCTTCGAGCACTGGCGCAAGGCGTGAATCAGCGGTAGAGTCACCTTGCCCTCTTCCAGGTCGTGCCCCGTAGCCTTACCAAATTCGGCCTGATCCGCTACGTAATCGAGCGCATCGTCCATGAACTGGAAGGCAATCCCCAACTCCATGCCAAATTCATGCAGCGCCTTTTCCTGCTCTTCGTTGACCCCGCCAAGCATACCGCCGACTTCGCAAGCCGCGGCAATCAGCACCGCCGTTTTGTTGCGAACCACCGAGATATATCGCTCTTCAGCCAGGTCGAGATCACAGGTACTGACCAACTGCAGCACCTCGCCTTCAGCCATCATGGTAGTTGCATCGGACAAAGCCTGAAGAATTTTCAGACTGCCGCCACGCACCATAATCGAGAACGATTTAGCGAACAAAAAGTCGCCGACCAGCACCGATGCCTCGTTCCCCCAAATGGCGTTGACCGAGGCGTTACCACGCCGCAGCACAGCACTGTCGACGACATCATCGTGGAGAAGCGTCGCCGTATGGATAAACTCAACAACACTGGCCAAGCCAATATGCTTGGTCCCACTATACCCGGACAAGCGGGCACAGAGGAGCAGAAGCATAGGACGAATCCGTTTGCCGCCGGTGCCAAGAACATATTCACCGACCTTGCGGATCAGGAGAACATCTGAGCTGAGGTCTTCTTTGAACTGGGCCTCAACCCCTATCAAATCATCGTGAAGTAATTCAAGTGCTTTTTCCATGGGGAATAAACCATCCTTAACGCTTTAAAATTCCTGCTATCTTAAGAAGCATCCCGACCATTGTCAAAGCATTTTTCCGCTTCAGCCTGAGGAAATGCCAAGCGGAAACGCGCACCGCCACCCAAAGACTGCTCCACGGATATTTCGCCCCCCTGATCCTCCATCAATTTGCGACAGACGGATAATCCCAACCCGGTCCCTTCACCCGCGCCTTTGGTGGAAAAAAAAGGATCAAAAACGCGCGGTTGAACTATTTCAGGAATTCCCGGACCACTATCACCAACATACAGAACGACCTGCTGTCCTTCCCTCCCCAGGGCTAATGTCATCCGGCCAACCCCCTCCATGGCCTGGGCTGCGTTAAGCATCAAATTAACCAACACCTGACGAATCTGATCCGGATCTCCCAGAATCAACGGCAAAGGCCTGGCTACCGAGATCTCTGTAACGACCTCCTTGAAAAGTTTTTGCGGTCTCAGAGAGCGGACCGTCCCGTCCACCAATACTTCGAGGTTCACCAATTCCCTACTCACCGGACCACTCCTGGCCAGTCCAAGCAAGCCCCCGGTAATGCGTCGACAACGCCGACATTCGGCGATGATGGCGTCGACATCCTGGCGACGGTCGTCATCCTCGCCCAAATCGGCCCGCAGAAGTTCCGCATAGCCCAAAATGATACCGACCGGGTTGTCGATTTCGTGGGAAACTCCGGCGGCCAGTTGCCCGATCGCCGCCAGACGCTCGGAGCGGAGCAGTTGCTCCTGAACTCGACGCAAGTCGTCATTAGCCTGAATCAGAGCTCGATTCTTATCGGTCAGTTCGGTGCGACTGACTGAAAGGCTCTCGGACATGTCATTGAAAGCCGTAGCCAACACACCGATTTCATCGCGGTTGTAGATTCGAATACGGGATTCGAGATCACCCCGGGCCACGGCCCGTGCCCGATCGGTAAGTTTTTTTATCGGCCGGGTAACCCTTCGGGCCACCAAAGCGACCAGGGGGAGCGAACAGACCAGCGTGCTCAGAGCAATTCGCAGAAAATAGGTTCGCATTTCCGCAAGCCGGCGATCAACGGAATCATATGAAATCAAATAACGTATGGCCAGAACCTGCACGCCGGTAGGACCAAACGCCGGTGCCGTCAATTCAAGCACGCGCCGGCCTCCTGGCAGAACAAGTGTATGTAATTGCGGTTCTGTCAGGGCATAATCGTCGACCGAACGGTCACGCAAACTTTCGTACGAGTTCGGGTCGGCAAAGGATCCGAACAGGGGCGAACGATAGAGCATCCGCCCCCCTGGGGAGAACAGGGAAAATCCCGCAAGGTCGGGGTTGAACGCCAGAAATTCCGAAACCTCCGCAAGGGTTTCATCATCCTGCGGAGGAAACGTCCCCCGAAATAACTTAAGTAATTCGGGGGTCGCGAAACGGGCAAAGGACAGACTTTGAGACTTAAGATGGTCTTCCCACTGGCGCGCCTGGTTGCGTTCGAGAATAAAAAATGTCACCATCAGCAACAGGGCCAGGCTGCAACTGGTTAACAGAAAAAGTTTTTTACCGAGAGTCAGTCGCATCCCATCACCGACCGGACGCCGCCGGAAGACTCTCCTGACCCGCGGGCAGAACATATTTGACGGGCACGAAATTACCCGTCGCGGCATCCCACTGGTAACTCCCGGAATCCCAGATTTTTTCCAGAAGATCCCAGTCGAGATGCACCCCGGTCATAAGCGCGAAAGAATCAGAGGCCAGGAGCATTTCGCCGTCATCAACCCGCCGGTCGCCATTAAGATCGGCCCAGTGGTAAGGTGCGATATCGATCTGCGTCGCCCCCCGAACCAAAACCGGATTGCTATGACCGTCAGGGCCAACAACAACCTCCCCTACCAGCGACACCGCCTGCCCCACCGATGCCTGCGGACTCACTCTCACCAGATAGGAGACGAATCCAGGGTTTTCGCCAGGCTTAATAATCCAGCGAGCGGTCCCCCGTTCATTGTCAAGACTTGCTGGGGGAGGACTCGCCTCGATCAACTGCCATCCCAGGGGAAAATGTTCGCGCAGGATAAACCCCTTAAGTCCCGTATCGGGTTCGAGCTGAAGGCGCACGGGAACAACACTCCCCGGTGCGGCAAAAGGCGGCAGCCAGCGTTCCGCCTCCAGGCTGACCAGCGGCACCTGAGCCTGCCGGCTCTGCCAAAAGAAAACCGCGAGGCCAAGGATAGCCAGTCCTGAAAGGGCCAGCAGCCAGCGAAAACGCCTGCGAAACAATGAGGAGAGCGCCGTTTGAGGCCCTGCGGAAACCTCCGTCTCACCACCGGCTTCAAGAATCGCTTCAATCTCAACTTCGAGAGCATCCGCAAGGCGCAGAGCGTTTTCCCGTTTGATCGTGGGGTAGCGATTGTTCTCCCAGCGCGAGATGGTATCGGTAGTGACACCAACCACTTTCGAGACATAAAGCTGAGTCAGCTTTTTTTCTTCGCGAACGCGCCGCACGGCCTCACTGTCCAGGCATACGGTGGGGGGGAGCAGTTGCGTCATAATAATCCCAACCTCTTAAAAAGTGCTTTTGAGTGTAACAGACCCCCGATTTAGCTGCAAACGGCAAATATTCAGACTTTTTCTTACCCGACATGGCGATCTCTAAGCAACTGTAATTACATTTAAAGATACCGACATCGGGCAGCATGATGATAGATATCTGATGCAGCCCTAAATTTTTTTGGTTAAGGTTTACCTAATTTCGACGGGGCGCTCCCGTCCCAACATTCCCCAACAGGAGGTATCCCATGAATCGCATTATCGTTACCCTGCTTGCCACAGCCTTCGTCGCCACATTCTCATTGGCATCCATCGCCTTTGCCGAGGTTCCGGCTGAGGTCACTTTTGAATCGGGCAAAATGGGAGTCGTCACCTTCAACCACACCGCCCATCAGGAAGTCGGCGACTGCGCCACCTGTCACCACATGGGCGTTGAAGCCGGTTCCTGCCGCAGCTGCCATGGCGTCGACCCCAAGGCTTCCGACATGAAAAAAGCCGCTCACGACATGTGTAAGGGCTGCCACAAGGATCAGGGTGCTCCCACCGGTTGCAAAGACTGCCACAA
>JBFHFM010000145.1:0-8540 GCA_041583595.1 Trichloromonas sp.
ACCACGACCACGCCCACGGTCACTCCTCTCTCCGCCCCAACGGGCTTAAAGATTCTGGCCAGCTCGGGGCAATAAGGTCTTTCCCCGTCGAATAGCAGTGCCCCTCCCTTTTTTCGTCAAGAAAAAAGGGAGGGGAGTCCCAAAACAAAAGACCTGATAAGGTGACGGCACGACCAGCGAGTCCATCAACAAAGCTTAACCGAACCAGATCAAGCCTCCCCCTTTTGCGTAGTTCTCCCTTTCGCCTCAAACTTCTGTTTTTCTTGCCAAGAATATCGAACAAAAAATGCCAATCCAAAACCAACAAGGAGCAACGTAGAAGGCTCTGGAACAGGCATTACCGACAAGTTGATATTATCTATACCGACAATTTGAGTCAGAGTTTGATTAGGGTTGAATACGCCAATCTGAACTGAAATGTCATCAAACATTAAATCGGGCCACTGAATAAAATTCTGGGTAAAAAGAGTCCCCGTAAAAATGTCATTCTCAAGCCCCTCCACCGCTCGCCAATTTATTTCGGTATAGGAAAGAGAGCGCTTCAGGCTGCCGATCTCTCCAATAGTTTGAATATAAAAGTAACCACCAGGGTTTAGCCCCGTAGGATTGGTCCATGCTACGGCGTAATCTAGAGAAAGTGTAAAAACACTGGAACCGGAAACAGGATCGGTCTTTGTCGTCAGAAAATCACCACCTTCGATGAAAGCGAAGGTTCCATCCATGCGACTTTCCCATTCAGTGAAATCCCCAATATTGTCATATATCAAAGGGATATGTTGACAATCAATGACAGAAGTATTTGAGCTACTGCTCTCCCATCCGGACAGGGTTCCAGAATAGAAATCTCCATTGGTGATAAGGTTAGCATTTGCCACGTTTGCGATACAGAGTGTCAAAACCAAGACCACCGCAAGAGATGCCCAAACCAAAGGCCAATTCGTATCCACTGAAGGGTTCGAGACAAACCCGGACCGTTCCCGGCAGAAACATGATAATTGAAATTTAGGCCTGCTGCGAAAATCTATGACCACCCAGTTGCGCCCTACTTTTGATATCATCAACGCCTCCAGCAAAGTGGGTTAAATCGAACTAAATCTCCTAAAATCCATTCTATTTCAAATGGATACAGAAAACAGTTCGTGCGGACCAAGACCCTTTTCAGAGCTGCAAAGCAATTATGTCCGCATAATCCAACTATGCAAGAGATCGATTCATATAATTTCAGCCGGCAGCCGAAGTAGCATGCCATCAGGAGTAAAAGCCCCCCTGAATCATACTTTTTTCATGACCTGACTGAGATTCATCATGACCACATCGACGAGGGAGAGTGAGCGTGCGGTGAAGTAAATCATATAGAGGAAGATGATCCGGCCGAAATCAGGGGTGAATTCACTGCGACTGCGATGCACAGAAGCCGCCAGAGAGACTCCAGCAAGAAAAAGAAAATAAATTACACCGTAGACTGGCCAAGGTTGCCAACCCACAACCATACAAACGGCGCATGTCACAGCCAGGCTAATGTTTGCAAGGCACACAAGGGCCGGTTTTGAGGACATCAGCGTCCCTATTGATTTATAATCTCCACGACCATGCCACCGCTCTCTGCCAAAAAAGTGCTTGATATTTTTGGGATACCCCGCATGTACCACGTGTAGCCCAGGATCGTTTTCGATCTGAGCCCCCATCCTCCGCGCCCGGGAACAAAACTCGTAATCCTCTCCGGTCTCCAATTCAGGATCGAATCCGCCAATTTTCAGAAAAAGGCTTTTGAGAAGGATCAGGTGCCCACCGTTGATATAGTTGATCTCTGTCAAGGTCGTCCTCGGCGCGAACCAGACCCTCTCTATCCAGTTGTTCTCCTCGCTGACCCCGTACAGAGAACCTGTAATGATATCAGGATGACTGAAAAGCCTCTCCATGACGGACTTGATTCGTCCACCCCAGTCCTTTCCCAGATAAACATCGGCATCCAGAAATACCAAAATTTCGGAACGGGCTTCTGCCGCTCCCAGGTTTCTCAAGGCCGAGATGGTACATCCCGGAGCATGAAGACAAAGAGCCCCCTTGTTCCCGGCAATCTCCACGGTCCGGTCACGGGAACCATTATCGACAACGATCACATCATAGGAGAATCGCGTACCCACATTTTCCTTGATGGTATCCAAAACGCCGCCGATATGCATTTCTTCATTGAGCGCCGGAATGATAAAGGAGAGTTCGGTCTTTGTCATGACTGCCCCTGTATTCTATGGGTCTGAATCGACCTGTTCGTTACTACCATGGATGGCTTAGCCCCTTGACATCACCAGCCCTACCCGAAAGAATCACAAAGTCGTTACGGGAACATCACGGAGTCCATAGCTTCGACAACACGCGGCCAGGTAAACCGCTCCAATACGCGTTCCCTCGCACAATTTCCCATCGGTATCCTCACCTCCGGGTGTCTGTAAAAGTCCACAATCACCTCAGCCATCCGCTCAGAATCTCCCGGTTCCACAATGTAGCCAGTCTCGCCGTCAGCGATAATTTCGGGCATTGCGTTCATATTTGAGCCCACACAAACCAGCCCTTGTGTCATCGCCTCCAAAAAGACGAAACCAAAAGAATCGCATCGCGAAGGAAGAAGAAAGAGATCAGCGCTACGATAGTACTCAAGCAAGGTGTCTCGATCCGTAACGGCACCGACATAACGGACCCCCTCCTGGTCCATGATCTCGGAATGGTTCGGCCCAACGATCACGAGTTCAAGACCAGGAAAATGGCTACGTGCCAGGGAAAAGGCTTTAAGGACATCCGGGCCGCCCTTGAGATCGAATGTGTACCCCACAAATAGACATCTTTGGGCAGGAGTGTCCGGCAATTGGCGACGCATGTTCCTGATGAAGTAGTCATCAACCCCCATGCTGACGACTGTGATACGGTCATCAGGAATACCGTAGTCACCTATCAGATGCCGGCGCACAAAATCAGCGGCCACAAAGATATGCTCCGCGCCTGCATACAACTGCTGTTCGAGTTCAACAAATTTCTCCCGCTGATCTTCCTCCGGAACCCATTTTGAAATGCCATCGCTGAAAGCGAGCTTCATGGTATAGGTAAAAAACAGGAAATATTTCATCTTGGCACAATCAGGATGCGGCGCGTACAACCCCCCGATCTGGAGAATTTTATCTTCAGGTTGGCGAACACGATCCAATAGAAGACCGTTGAGACCGGTGGTCCGTTTCCAGCCCGCAACCGAATAGGTCCCCAGCATCGAGCGTCGATGTGACCAGATTTTCCGGTTAGGGTAAAAGGACGCCAGCAAGATTCGCAACCTTGAGAACAGACATTTCTTTGCATCAATGATCCCCATCTGGTGACCGAGCCCCGCCAGAGCATCCCGCAAGTAGATCGGCAGTCCGGATGAAGAATCCTCCTGGCAGACCAGGTGAATAATAGCCATACGTGCTCCTTTAATCGACTGGTGCGAGAGAGCTCCCGCGGTCATTTTCTTCGTGGAAACCGGAAGAGTGCCCCGGCATAGGCCTGAGCCTCGGCGGCAAAGGGTTTTGGATCTTGCGGATCGTAGACATCCAGAGAGATCCCGCTCCCCCCTCCTCCCAGCAATTCTTTCGTAACATGCAGAAGCGTAGAAGACCCGGGTGGCAACATGGCGTTGAAGCGCCGACCAGATTTCAAGCGGATGATCAAATGATCCAGTAAACCGAACGTCCATTTCAGACGCTGGCCGATTTGGTAGTCACAACATGGCGCTGACGGCTTGACCCCCAGGTAGTAATCCAAACACAGGGCCGGAAAGTCGACCCCGGAAAATACCGCCAGTTGCAGAGAGCCCCAAAACCTGCCGTTTATTTCCATCAGCTTGGCTGAACCATCCCTGATATCCCTTTTGAACTCCACCATGGCAACCCCCGGCCATGCGACCGCGCTAAGCAACTTGCGCGCGGCCTCAACCATACGGTCATCCAAGGGGACGCTCTCCGACAGTACGCTAACCCCGCCCGAGGGCGGTTTTTCCAGCAGGCGACGATGAGAAAAGAGGGCGAGGTGGCGGTCACCATCGAAAAGAGTGAACACCCCTGCCCCTTCCCCCGTAATCCGCTCCTGAATCAAGGATGGATACCTGAGAACAGGCCTGGTTTCATACAACCGCACCAATTCATTTTGATCTGCGGCATACATCACCCCTGATGAAATGATGCTCTCCCCCTCCACAACTTTTGAAAAAGCCGGTTTCACAACGACAGGAAAACTGGAGATGCTATTTCGCTTCCACCAAAAATCATCGACATTGGCCACATAAATGGTTTCAGGAATGGCCACACCCAATGTCTCTGCTAATTGAAATAACTTGTATTTGTTGGATACCGCTTCCATTTTTTCAGGGGGTGCGCAGGCCAGAATGACCGATGTACCCAAGAGGTTTCTCGCCCTATTGAGAACATAAATAGATTGCTCCGTCACAGGAATGATCATATCGATTCCCTGTTTCAGGGCGAGGTCTACGATCAAGGCGGAGTAGCCTGCACCATTCTTCATCGGGTCTGGCGATAAAAAGGCTTTCCGACAAAACGCAGAGCAAGCAGAAATATTCTTCATTTCCCGGCCGCAAACAAAAACCGTATGCCCCTTTCTCCCAAGTGAACGGGTCACGGCCAGCGCTGCTCTGGTTTCACCATCAGTAACAAGAATATTCATAATTGCCTTCTCAGAATGCGTGCAGCAGAATCCTGGATCTAAGCATCGGAATAGTACAACTTACATCCTCGTGCAGACCGATTCTGGGAACTTCCAGAAAGGGCACCCCCTGTTCAAAAAAACCCTTGCGCGTTGTTACCGCCACATCGAATCCATCCGCATCAAGAATCTGACGGACCCTGGCGTTGTGATTCCCGTTGGGGTAAGCAAAGGCGCTGACCTTCTGTTCAAGACGGCTTTCTATCTCGTCGCGGGAAAGAGAAATCTCGTCACGGGCCCTCTGCAGTGGCAATTGATCCAGAAGCTCATGGTTAACCGTGTGAGCGCCGAATCGTACCAACCCGCTGTGAACCATTTCCTGCGCCTCTTCCCAGCTCAACATCTGCCGAGTCGATGATGAACCACTGGAGACACCGCGCAAATGCGTCAGTATGTCCTCCCGATCCTGAAGGGACTTCTGCTTTAACAACTCAATCGCCCCCTCACAAAACATAGCAGAATCCGCATAATTCAAACCTCCGAGCTCTGCAGCAAAGCGGGCTACCGATGAAGACGCCTGCCCGTCAGCCAGGCTGTCGATATCACCGCCGGTAAGCCAGGAAATGACTTCCTCCGGCCAGAAAGTTCTCTGGGTCCCCACAAATCCCGTGGACAGGAAAATCGTGGCGGGAACAGCATATTTTTTCAGTAACGGAAAGGCTTCGCTATAGTTGTCTCGCCACCCGTCATCGAACGTCAGGGCGCAGTACCTGCCGAGGGATTCGCCTTTTCTGGCCTTGGCCACCAAATCATCCAACAATATGATTTCAAATGTTTTTCTGAGGTAGGCAAGTTGCTTTTCGAAGGTGGCGGCAGTCACAAACATGCCAGACTGCACATGGTACGGAGGTTGATCGACCGAGGATTTAATCCGGTGGTACATTAAGACAAACGCCCTGTCGGAGAGCCACAGGTGTTCGAGTATGGCGTGAATACCGCTGAAAGACAGCAGGGCAGAAAGGGTCCGTCTGAGCATGATTTTGGGTAACATGGTTAGTGGCCCCCATCGATGAAAACCAGATGACGCAACAAATACGGTTCCATTATCCAGCCGACGGCCCGATCAGTGAATTCTGCGCAATAATATTTCAAGGTTTCTTCCTCGTAACGTCAACCTGCCCTCTGCTTACGGAAAGAGACTAAATCAAGGCCTTGATCGTGGCGACCGAACGTTGGATCTGCGCAAAACATTTCTGGAAAACACGTTCATTTTGTCCAAATGGATCGTCGATATTACACAACAGATTTTCCGGAAAGGGTGCGAATTCCCTCAATAATTTAAGTTGCGGTCTTTTATGGGGAAAGGATTCGGCCAGTTCACGAAATTGCCAATACTCCATGGCCAGGATCAAATCGGCGCTCTCCAGGTCACAATTGCCGATATCCCGAGACCGGTGATGACTGAGATCCAGACCGATTTTTTCAGCGACCAGAACCGCTTCGACAGGAGAAGGAGAAACCACCTGAACGTCAAGACCGCAGGATTCAACAACCGGAAAGGCCCCAGCGATTTCGGTTTTCAACAGTTCTTCCGCAAAAGCGCTTCTACATATATTGCCAGTGCATACAAAAACAATTTTTCGGGGATTTTTGATAACACTTTGGTTTTTCGTGACCCGATAAAAGATCGAATCCAGAATGTTTCGACTCAATCCCTGCAGCTTTTTTTTCACGAGGCGCATTTGTTTAAACATTAATGATCCTTGGAATGTGCTGCTTGAGACAGGCGACTAAAAGCGATTGCCCCGCCAGCGATTTCCGGCTTTCCCGCCATTCGCGAAGAAATCAGAGACATCGCAACCAGGAGCCCGGAAATATTCCAGAAGGGCGGGTAGTACAACACAGACAAGAAGACGCCAGTAATCAGAAACCCGAATAAACTTACCAACAGCGCCCGATTGATATTTTCGATGCTGACCACTTTCTCCCGGTTGGTCATCCGGGCACAGGAGTCCTTTATGTCTCTTGTTTTGCGATATAAGTCCTTCAACAGAAACCAGAAAATGATCACCCCGACAGTTCCGAGTTCTGGCAACAAGGTAAAATAGATTGAGTGGGTCATCCTCCCCCACATATCGCGTTTCCAAAAGCTTTCCCCCCAATTATCAAAACGGTACTTATTCATCACAATCGGCATATTCCCCTGTCCGACTCCCAATACCGGGTTGTCTACGTAAGCCCGCCAGCCAACTTTCCATAATTCAATGCGATCCCTCCCGGTGTCTTTTTCGGCACTATCCAGACCAATTTCCATAATCTCTTGCTTTGTGGAAGGACTAGCAAAACTCCAGGCCAGAATCGCCAGCAGAATAAATACCGGAATCGCCCTGAGACGATATTTCATCGACCACCAACAGACAGCACCTACCGCAACAAGGCCGACAAATCCGCCGCGGGAACCAGTAACCATATTACCAAGCACGAAAGCAATTACAGCCATCCAGAAAAACCACCTTTTCCAGCCTTTCTGTGTGAACCCGAGAAAAAATGCAATCGGGAGTGCCACGTTCATCGATAGAGCAAAGTCATTTTCGTCAAAAAAGACACTTCCTCCGGAGATCCCGAGAAAATTGACGCCACTGATGCGATTAACGGCGCAGAGCATCATCACCAGAATAAAAACAAAAAGGAAAATATTGAGTTTGCTGAGGTTGTCCAGAAAAACGACGCAGGACACCGCTATAACCAGATAGGAGACCATTACTTTGAGGCCCAAAAAGGCATAATAATTGTTGGGGGCGATATATACATGCAGCGTCATTAAAAACAGCAACATCAGATATAGCTTGAAGTATTTATCACTTAAAACCTTACGAACTTCAGCGAAGTGGGGAAGCAGACAGAGAATGAGCAATCCTTGCACGAGCAAGCCGGGCTTGATCGGAGCCAGAAACTGTGGCCGCCCGTACTCGATCAGGATATACAAAGCCAGCACGAGTACCGGCACGGTCATGCGCTTTTCACTCACACAATCCTCCCGAACATGAGTGTGAACATTCGACAAAATCTCAGTTTCCATGACTCGCGCCCCCATTTCCGATTATGGCCGGGGTTTCCCCCAGACCTGAAAACACGTTCGCTAACAGAAAAAAACTTTGGGATCGAATACCGAACCTGATTTCGAAGTTACGGATGAGTCCCTGCCACACCAACAGGCTGACCGGCCAGCACCTGCCGATACAGACCTAGATACCGACCGGTCATCTGTCCGACAGAAAAGGTCTGTTGAACATGGTCCCGAGCGGCCAAAGCCTTTTCGTTAAACCCTCCAGGATGGTCAAAATAAGCAAGCAGTGCGGCATGCAGTTCTTCACAACGCCCTGGGGCCACCAATGTGCCGTATTGGTTGGCCCCCAGAAGCTCGGGGATACCACCCACCTCAGACGCAATCACAGGGATGCCAAGAGACATCGCCTCAAGCAAAGCCAGAGGATGCCCTTCTGAGAGACTGGGCTGCACGTACAGATTCAACCCGTTTAGAATGTTTTCAACATCTTCACGAAAACCAGTAAATATGACTTTTCTTTCGGGTATGCCCAACTCCCGTACCTGTCTCTCCAGACTATTTTTTTCGGATCCACGTCCGACCAGTACCAAATGAGCCCCGGAATGAACCCTGCGCAACTGGTCAAATGCGTCGATCAAATATTTTTGCCCTTTTACAGGATACAAGTTGCCGACATTGCCAATCACAACATCCGTCTCCGGAATGCCGAATTCGGCCCTGAACGTTGAAGGCCCCGGCTTAAAAAAACGGATTCCGTTGGAAACAGTTTCCAATTTCCTGGCGGGGACAACCC
>JBFHFM010000146.1:0-8452 GCA_041583595.1 Trichloromonas sp.
GATGACCAGAGTGAGGACGACATCAAGCGCCTGGTCGATTTCCTCATGGAAATTGAACTCGACGTGGCTGAATTCACCATCATGACCCCCTTTCCTCATTCTCCCTGTCGGACCGAGCTGGAAAAGGAGGGGCGCATCCTTTCCAACAACTGGATCGATTACACCGCCGGCAAGGTGGTTTTTCAGCCCAAGCAGATGACTGCGGAGAAGCTCCAGGAGATGTACCACTACGCCTGGGACACCTTCTACGCCGGCAGTGGCCATCAGCTAAAAATGGGGGAACTCTTTAAAAACGTGATTCGGCGCGAGATGGATGACGGCACCTACCATCGCTACAACCCGCGCAAAAGCCGCTCCTTCAAAAAGATAAAGGAGTAGGGATGAGCCGTATTTTTCTGCTCAGCTCGAATACGACCATCGAACCCTATCCGGTCTACCCGCTCGGCATGGCGGTGGTCGCCTCGGCCCTGGATGCCGCCGGGCACAGGGTGCTGCAGTTCGACTATCTGGCTTCTGGCAAGTCGCAGGAGAAGTTGCGCGCAGCGCTTGAGCAATTCGGTCCTGACTACATTTGTCTGTCTCTGCGTAATATCGATAACGCCGATTCCTTCAGCGACCTGAAGGGCTGGTATCTCAATCTGGTTAAAGGTCTGCTTGAGGGGGTTCGCGAGATCTCCACGGCGCCGGTGATCGTCGGAGGGTCGGCTTTCTCGATCCTGCCCGAGGCGATTCTGGATTACATCGGTGGCGATTACGGTGTGGTTGGAGAAGGGGAGCGGGCGCTGCCGGAGCTGATTCAGGCGTTGAATGAGAATCGACCGGTTGCAAAAATTATCAGTGGAGTGCCGCAACTAGGTTCAGCCGAGATGGTCTCGCCGCTGTATGACCCGGAGCTGGTGCGTTTTTACAAGGCGGAAAGCGAGCTGCTGAACCTGCAGAGCAAGCGCGGTTGTCCGCATCAATGCATCTATTGCAGCTACCCTTGCCTGGAGGGGACGGGATTTCGAACCCGTGATCCTCGTGCGGTGGCCGACGATGTCGAGCGGGTGCAGCGCGACCATGGCGTTGCCAGCATCTTTTTCACCGATTCGGTCTTCAATGATGCTCAGGGCCATTACCTTCTGGTGGCCGAAGAATTTATCCGCCGTGGCCTGAAGCTGCGCTGGAGCGGCTTTTTCCGTCCTCAGGGACTGGGCCGCAAGGAGCTGTCCCTGCTTAAAAAATCGGGACTCTTCGCCATGGAACTCGGCACCGACGCGGGCTGCGATGCCACCTTGAAGGAGCTGGGCAAGGGCTTTACCTTCGCCGATGTCCTGGGGGTTAACCGGGCCGCGGTGGCCGAGCGCATTCCTTGTGCCCATTTCATCATGTTCGGCGGCCCTGGCGAAAACGAGGCGACGGTCCGCGAGGGGCTGGCCAACATTGCCATGCTTGAACACTGCGTGGTTTTCCCCTTCTCCGGCATTCGCATCCTCCCCGGTACGGCGCTGCGCAAGCGGGCGATTGCTGACGGTTTGCTCGATGAGCAGGATGATCTGCTGCGGCCGGTTTACTATTTTTCCCCACAGATTACCGCGCAGACCCTGAATTCGATGCTTGAGCAGGCCTTTCGCGGCCGTCGTGACCGTATCTTTCCCCCTCCCGAGGGGCAGAAACGGATGGCGGTCATGCATCGTTTCGGTTATCGCGGACTGCTCTGGGATACTTTGGTGAGGTTTCCGGAACGGACAACCCCGAAAGAGGCTTAAGATGACGGGACTGAATTCCGATCGTATTCTGCTGGTCCATCCCCTCGGCTACCAGGTCGAGGCGGCGGGCAGTGATATTTCGCGAATTGCCAACATTATGCCCCCTCTGGGGCTGGCAAGCATTGCCGCTTTTGTCGAACAGCGGGGGATCAAGGCGTCGCTGATTGATTGTTATGCGCGCCCTGCCGAATCGGAGCGGATGATCCGCGAGACGCTGCTGGCTGAACGCCCGGCCTTTATCGGGTTTAGCTGCACCACGGCGAATTTTCTCGATGGGGTGCGTCTGGCTGAGCTGGCCCAAAGCATTCTCCCCGAAATCCAGACGGTGTTCGGCGGTGCCCATGTCTCGGCGCTCAAAGAGGCGGTGCTGCGCGATTATCCCGCCGTTGATTTTGTGGTGGTCGGGGAGGGGGAGCTGACCATGGCCGAGTTGATCAAGGCCGGAACCAGCGGTGCCCCATCGGTATCCGGCCTGGTCTGCCGCAGTGACGACGGTACGCCCCTCTTCACTGGTTTCCGGGAACAAGGCCTCGAGCTCGACTCGCTACCCTTTCCGGCCTATGAAAAGCTGGCGGGATTCCCTGAAGTTTACCAGCTTCCTATTTTTAATTACCCCAAGACGCCCAACACCAGCTGTATTTCGAGTCGTGGCTGCCCCTATGCCTGCAGTTACTGTGACCGTTCGGTTTTTCGCCGCAGTTTTCGCTATAACTCGGCCGCATATCTCTACGAGCATCTGCGTTACTTGAAAGAGCGCTTCGGCATCCGTCACGTTAATTTTTACGACGACCAGTTCACTTTCAATCGTCAGCGGGTCGAGGAGTTCTGCCGGTTGATGGTCGAAAAACCGCTGGGGATGACTTTCAACTGTGCGGTGCGGGCCGAGCACATCGACGCGGAGCTGCTGCGTCTGATGAAGGCGGCCGGCTGCTGGATGGCCAGCCTGGGGATTGAAACCGGGGACGAGGAACTGCTGGCCCAGCATCGTCAGAATGCCAACCTGCAGATGCTGGCCGACAAGATCCGCCTGATCAAAAAAGCCGGCATCCGCACCAAGGGGCTGCTGATGATGGGGCTACCGGGAGAGACGGAGGAGAGCATCCGCAAGAGCATGGAGTATGTATTTTCCCTGCCTCTCGATGACTTCAATCTCGCCAAGTTCACGCCCTTTCCCGGCTCGCCGATCTACGAGAATATTCACGAACTGGGGACTTTCGACGAGGACTGGGAAAAGATGGACTGCATGCAGTTTCTCTTCGTCCCCCATGGCATGACCCGTGAGCGGCTTGAGGTGCTTTTTCAGAATTTTTACCGTTCGCATTTTCAACGGCCGAAGGTGCTGCTTGGTTATGTGGCCATGCTCTGGCGCTCCCCGGACAGCTGGCGACGGTTTGTGGTCAACCTCGGTTCTTTTATCAAATTCACCCGGGTCAACAGGCGATATCTTGATGCCGAAGAGTGATTTCGCCGAAAATCGGGTGTTGATCGTTATTCCGGTCTACAACCATGCAGCCACTCTACGTGAGGTGGTCGAGCGCTGCCTGGCGGTCCATCCACAGGTGCTGGTGGTCGATGATGGCAGCAGTGACGGCGCCCTCGAAACCCTTGCCGGCCTCGATGTGCGGACTCTGCGTCATGAACAGAATCGGGGCAAAGGGGCGGCGATTCTCACCGCAGCTAGCGAGGCCCAGCGGTTGGGGATGAGCCATATTGTGACCATCGATGCCGACGGCCAGCATGATCCAGCCGATTTTCCCCGCTTTGTCGAAGTGATGCGTCAGCATCCTCTGGCGCTGGTGGTGGGTAACCGGGACTTTTCCGTGGCGAATATCCCCGGTTCGTCCCGTTTTGGTCGCAAGTTCTCCAATTTCTGGCTGCGGGTGCAGACGGGTAAAAGTCTGCCCGATACCCAGAACGGCTTTCGCGCCTATCCGGTCTTTGTGTTTCAGGGACTCAAGTGGCACGAGACCCGTTACTCCTTCGAGATCGAGGTGTTGGTCAAGGCGGCCTGGGCCGGAGTGGAGTTGCGTGATGTCGACATCTCGGTGTACTATCCTCCCGCTGAGGAGAGGGTCTCCCATTTCCGCGGATTCATGGACAACTTCCGCCTGACCCTGCTCAACACTCATTTGACTCTGCGGTCAATTGCGCCCATGCCGCATCGCAAGCTGATTACTCCGGAGCGGACGCCAGAAACGGTCTCGGTGCTGCGGCCGCTCCGTTCGCTGAAGGTTTTGCTCACCGAAAACAGTTCGCCTTTTCAGTTGGCGCTCGCCGGTGCGGTCGGGGTTCTGCTCGGGACGCTGCCCTTGATCGCCTGCCACACTGTCGCGATCCTCTTTGCTTCGAGCTTTTTTCGCCTCAACAAAGTGGCGGCCGTCGCCAGCAGCCAGCTGTGCATGCCGCCGATTGTTCCGGCGCTGTGTATCGAACTGGGTTACTTTATGCGTCACGGCGAGTTTTTGACCGAGATCTCAATGGAAACTCTAGGGTACCAGGGGCTGGAGCGTCTCTGGGAGTGGCTGCTCGGCTCCCTGATCCTCGGCCCGGCTTTTGCAATTGTGACGGGTGTGGTGATTTACGCCCTGGCCCTGTTGGTCAAGAGGGATACCGGTGCAATTGCCTGAGTCGAGTACAGAAGCTGGAGGGCGTCGTTTTGGCAACGCCCTGGGGCATCAAATTTTTTATGCCCTGATTCGCATCGCCGGCCGCCGCGCCGCCTATGCCCTGCTGCGCTGCGTGGTCTTCTACTACGTGCTGTTGCGGCCATCGCTGCGCCAAAACGCTTCTCATTACTTGCGGCGGCGCTTTCCTGATCATGCTCCGGTTCAACGGTTTCTTGACAGCTACCGGATGAGCTTTGAACTCGGCAAGGTGCTGGTCGACCGGGCGGTGATGGGGATTCGCGGCCCCGATGAATTTCAGATCAGCTTGCGCGGAAAAGAGCAACTTGCCGGGCTGCTTGCCGAAGGAAAGGGGCTGGTGCTGGTCACCGCTCACGTCGGCTGCTGGCAGGTCGCCATGGCCACTCTTGGCTGTCTCGAAACGCCGGTGAGTATGCTGATGCGTCGCGAGGATGGCGAGGTCGATCGGCATTATTTCGAGCATTCCGGTGAAAATCCCTACCGGATCATTGATCCGACCGGTTTTCTCGGTGGGACTCTCGAAATGATGGAGGTGCTCAAGCAGGGCGAGGTTCTTTGCGTTATGGGCGACCGAGTGCTGGGGAGCGCTAAAAACGCCGTGCCGGTCGATTTTCTCGGCGGCCGGGCCTTGTTCCCCATCAGCGCTTTTAAGCTGGCCTCCAGCACCGGGGCGCCGGTGGTGGTGATGTTCACCAGCAAAACTGGCCCCGACAGCTACGCACTGGAACTGGCCCGGGTGATCCGGGTGCCGAAGAATTTGGGGCGCTCCAGCGCGGCCGCTGCGCCCTACGTTACCGAATTTGCTGAAGCGCTGGAAGGGTTCGTCGAGAAGCACCCGTACCAGTTTTTCAATTTTTTCGACCTCTGGAAGCAGACGCCTGATTCCTGAACCCATATGCCGCTGATCATGGGCATTAATGGATTTGTTGCCAGTTTTCTAAAAAAACAAAAAATAACAGGGATGAAGGAGATGAAGGGGATAGTTCAACAGCGGGCCTTTGAGGTGTAAGGTTTATTTTTATCTCCATCATCCCTGTTCATATTGTTTTTAAGGTTTTTCTGTGTGTGTTGATATCTGCTGCACTTGAGTTAAGTGCATAAACTACCTTATATTTTATGTTTTTACCAATGGAGCACAAGACCATGACGACCAAGGATAAACTCAAAAATATTCTCATCGAAGAACTGAACATCGAAGATATCACCGCCGCGGAGATTGGTGATGACGAGCCGCTGTTCGGTGAGGGACTCGGTCTCGATTCTCTCGACGCGGTAGAACTGGTGGTTCTGGTGCAGAAACATTTCGGCATCGAGATCAAAGACATGGAAGAAGGACGCGCGGCCCTGCAGTCGATTGCGACTCTGGCCGCCTATATCGACGAGCGCCATACGGCATGATGAGGCATTTGCCGGTCGCCGTGACCGGACTCGGATGTCTCTGTGCCGCCGGAGCGACGCTGCCCGATTGTATGGCAACTCTCTTTGCCGGCAGGCGTCAGCCGAAAGCGCCGACCCTCTTCACCACCGGTCATGCTGTCACCTATCCGGTCTTCGAGGCGCCGCTTGCCGAGCCCGAATCGGCCGAACTGCTGCGCACCAGCCGGCTGGCCCTGGTGGCCGCCGCCGAAGCGCTGGCCGATGCCGGTTGGACGGCCGATGCCCTGCGCGGCAGGCGGGTCGGGGTCTGTCTCGGTACCACCGTCGGCAGCACTACCAGCGATGAGGGGTTTTGTCGCGAATTGCGCGCAGGCAGGCATCCCGACCTGGCACCGATGAAACGGATTCTAAAGAGTAACCCGGCCCGCAGTCTGGCCCGGGAATTCGGTTTCAGCGGTCCTTGCCAGACCATCGTCAACGCCTGTTCTTCCGGTACCGACGCCGTTGGCCAGGGGGCTGCCTGGATTCGGGCCGGTCTCTGTGACCTGGTGCTGGCCGGGGGGGCCGACGAGCTCGGGCGGGTCACCTATAACGGTTTCACCTCTCTGATGATTACCGACGAGAGCCCGGTCAAGCCCTTTGATAAAAACCGCAGGGGGCTCAATCTTGGTGAAGGGGCCGGCATTCTGGTGCTTGAGTCTGAGGCTCTGCGGCGTGAGCGAAGCAAGGCCGCCTGTGGTTTTGTCCTCGGCTACGGTTCCGCCTGCGATGCTCACCATCTGACCGCTCCCCATCCCGAAGGACTCGGCTTGAAGCGGGCTTTGGCTGAGGCTTTGCAGTGCAGCGGCCTGACCGCTGACGAACTGGCTTTCGTCAATGCCCACGGCACCGGCACCCCGGATAACGACCGGGTCGAAAGCCGGGTGCTTAGTGAAGTGTTGCCCCAGGTTCCGTTCTTATCTACCAAAGGCTACACCGGCCATACCCTGGGAGCTGCGGGGGGGATTGAAGCGGTTTTTACCCTGGCTTGCCTCGAACAGGGACGCATTCCGGCTAACGTCGGTTTTTCCGAGCCCGATCCCGAACTGCCAGCCACTCCGGTGCGTGAGGTCACGGCTGTTTCTGGGCAGGCGGCGCTTTCCGAATCCCTTGCCTTTGGCGGCAATAATGCAGTTTTGGTGCTGGGAAAGGGCGAATCATGAAACTCGATATTGCCATATCCGGCATCGGTGTGGTCGGCGGTTTTGGCTGCGGCCGACAGGCCCTCGCTAGTGCGTTACGCAGCGGAAAGAGCCCCCGGAGTAAGGCCTCGTTCATGACCCCGGATGGACCGGCCGAACTCCCCGCCTATCTGGCCGATACCGCGCAACTGGAGCGGTTTGTCCCCAAACGGGAGCTGCGGCGCATCGATCATTTTTCTCGAATGGCAATGCTTGGCAGCTTTCTGGCCCTGGAAGATGGCGGAATGCTCGATGCCGATCGCTCGCGTTTGGGGGTGGTGATCGCCACCGGTTACGGGGCGACCCGGACCACTTTTTCCTTTCTCGATTCGGTCATCAGCGGTGGTGATGCCCTGGCCTCTCCGACCCATTTTTCCAGTTCGGTGCATAACGCGGCCGCCGCCCATACCTCGATTCTGCTGAAAGCGACCGGGCCGAGTCTGACCGTCAGCCAGTTTGAGATGTCGGTCCCTTCGGCACTCCTTACCGCCTGTCTCTGGCTTGAAGAAGAGCGGGTCGATGCGGTGTTGTTCGGCGGGGTCGATGAGTGCGGCGAGCTGCTGCACTACTGCTGGCAGCGTTTCATTCCCGGCACCGGGGCCGATCAGCCGATGTGTCCCCTCGATTTCGAGCACCAGAGCGCCGTGGCTGGCGAAGGGGCGGCTTTCCTGTTGCTAACCCGTGCTGCTGGTGCAGCGGCGCCCTACGGCCGCATCTGCCAGGTGCAGCAGGGCAACGTTGTCGGCGGTGCTCTCGAACTCCCTGGTGATGCGGTCCTGTTCCTCGGGGCCGATGGTCACCGGGAATGCGGCGCGGCTTATCGCGAGTTTTCGGGCGCTGCGTCGCTGTCGGCCTATACGCCGCTCTATGGCAGTCTGCCGGTCGGTCCGGCTTTTGATCTCGCGGTGGCGGCCCTCAGTTGCCGTGAGGATCAGCTTTTTCCAGCTCCTTGTGGAGGCTCTCGCAGCCTCGGTACTCAGCCCGAAGCACTGGCGGGACGTTCGATCTGCTGTCTCAAGTTTGGGACCGAAGGGGATTTCGGTCTGATCCGGGTGGAGAAGTAGATGTTGGCAGGCAAGGAAAACGAACAATCTTCGGCCTTGGCCCTCGACGTTCGGCAGCTGGTAAAATTTTATCCAAAAGCGACTCAGCCGGCGCTTAACGGTCTCGAGGTGACGATCAAGCAGGGCGAAGTTTTTGGCCTGCTCGGTCCGAACGGGGCCGGCAAGACCACCGCTATCTCCATTCTGTGCACCCTGCTCAAGCCGACCTCCGGTAGCCTGTCGATGTTCGGTGTCGACGTTCTGCGTCATCCCTCCCAAGTGCGCCGCCTGATCGGCCTGGTTCCCCAGGAAATTGCCCTTTACCCGGTGTTGTCGGCTCGCGAGAACCTCGCCTATTTCGGTCGCCTGCACGGACTGCGGGGGGCCAAGCTGCGAGACCGCATCGAGACTTGCCTGGA
>JBFHFM010000147.1:0-8433 GCA_041583595.1 Trichloromonas sp.
AGGCTTGGTCTTCGGCTTTAGCCGATTCCTTCATGCTTGAATCAGGTTGTTTCTAAGATATCCGATGTCATGCTCTGAGTGCCGCAAGGTCGCAAACAGAGCGCTTTCGTTAAAAAAAACATCCTTTTCAATCGGTGGCAAAAGGATTAAAACAACCTATGATGAATGCCAGAACCCCTGGCAAACGGTCACGCAGGAAGGTTGTTGTGGAAAACTTTATTCTTATCGGTGTGTTTTTGATTCTGGGGATGCTCTTTCGGCGGCTCAAGGCTTTTCCCCGGGATTCGGCCCAGGTGCTCAACATCTTTGTGGTTTATGTCTCTCTGCCAGCCCTGGTGCTGCTCAAGGTGCCGCAACTCAACTTCACGCACGAAGTGCTGGTAGCTGCCTGCATGCCCTGGGGCATGCTATTGCTCTCGGTTGTTCTGCTGTTGCTGGCAGCCCGCATGTTTCACTGGAGCCGCTCGGTGACCGGGGTGCTGCTGCTCATCGTTCCTCTGGGCAACACCTCTTTCATGGGAGTGCCCATGATTCAGGCGTTTTATGGCAATGAGGCCATTCCCTACGCCCTGATTTACGACCAGCTTGGCTCCTTTATGGTGCTTTCGACCTACGGCTCGGTGATTCTTGCCCTCTATGGTCGCGAGGGGAGCGTGAATGTGGCCGGGGTGGCTAAACGGGTGCTGTTGTTTCCCCCCTTTCTCGCGTTGCTCGTCGCCCTGGCAAGTCGCCCCTTTGCGTATCCTCCGGTGCTCTTGCATTCCCTGGAAAATATCGCCACCACCCTCACGCCGCTGGTTATGGTGGCCATTGGCTTTCAGCTGAACTTGCGTCTGCGCCCCGGTTTGCTGGCGCCTTTGAGTTACGGTATGGCGGTCAAGTTGTTGGTCGCTCCTCTGACGGCCTTGCTGATCTGCCGAGTGTTGAACCTTCATGGAATGGTCGCAGACGTCTCGGTGCTCGAAGCCGGGATGCCGCCCATGGTCACCGCCGGCGCTTTGGCGGTGACTGCCGGCCTGGATGCCGAATTGTCCGTGGCCATGGTTGGTCTCGGTATTTTCCTTTCCTTTGGCACCCTGCCTCTGATCTATCTGTTGCTCTGAATTTTTACGTGTGCGGTAAAATAAAATCGGATTGACGCCCCATGTTCCCTCAGGATCTTCTGGGGGCGCTGCTTCTGGTGGGCCACGCCTTATCAGGCCAGCATTTGCCGTATTTTAGTGATAAGGCTTTCGGGATTGAATGGTTTTTGCAGAAAGGCGCGGTTTGGGGAGGCAAACTCTGCGCTGGAGAGATCGTTAAACTGGTTGTACCCAGAGATGAAAATTACCTTCAACTCGGGTGTGAGAGCAGATAACTCTTCGACCAGTTGGATGCCGTTCATCTGTGGCATGATAATATCGGTGACCAGCAGATCGATCTGCTCCCCGTTGGCAATGGCGTTGAGCGCATCGATGGGGTTCTCGGCAACGTGAACGTTGAATCCATATTCGACCAGTATCTGTTTGATCAGGCTGCGCACCCCAATTTCATCTTCAACAACCATGATTCTTTTTTTCTCATTCATGATCTGGGGGGACTTTTCTGCAATGTCAGGGTGCTCCTCAGCTTCTACCTGGGGAAGGTAGATGTTGAAGGTTGTGCCCAGCTCGGGAACGCTGTCGACACTGATATACCCCCCGCTCTGTTTGATAATTCCGTACACCGTGGCCAGTCCAAGTCCGGTCCCGCGTCCCGGTTCCTTGGTGGTGAAAAAAGGTTCGAAGATCCGTTGTCTGATCTCTTTTGGAATCCCTTCTCCGGTATCGGAAACAGATATCTGAATATATTCTCCCTCTGCGGCATCAGGGTGTTTTTGCACAAAATCACTGTCGATGGTGGTATTGGCGGTCGAAATTGAAATGGTGCCCGGCCCTTTGATGGCATCACGGGCGTTGACAACCAGGTTGATCAGAATTTGCTCCAGCTGACCGGGGTCGGCTTTTACCAGGACTATGTCAGTGCCTTGGGTCAGACAAATTTCAATGTCTTCACGGATGAGTCGGTGCAAAAGCTTTTCCACACTCAGAATCAGGGCGTTCGGGTTGATGATTTCAGGTGTAAGAATCTGGCGACGGCCGAAAGCGAGGAGTTTTCTGGTCAGTTGGGCCGCGAGCTCTCCGGCCTCGAGAATGCTGCCTACATCAGCGTATATCTGCGAATCGGGATTCATGGAACGCATCAGCAAGTTACTGTAGCCGTTGATAATTGTCAGTAGATTGTTGAAGTCATGAGCTATGCCACCCGCCAACTGCCCGATAGCTTCCATTTTTTGTGCCTGCTGCAAGTCGGCAGATACTTGTTTGCGCGCCAGTTCCGTGTAGGCACTCTGCAGGGAGAGTGTTGCCGCCTGGGCAAACGCTTCGACCTCCTGTTGTTCGCGCGCAGTAAATCCTCCCGGTTGATTTATCAGGCCAATCAAACCGATGGTTTTATCGCCGAGCCGCAAGGGGACACCAAGAAAGGAATTGATTCCAGAGCACTCTGCCTCCGGCATGTCTGGCCAGATACAGTGTGGTTGGCAATCGTTAAGCAGAAGCGTTTTGCCTTCATCGATGGGGGCAAAGATAAGGTTTTTCGTTTTGGGGACAAGGTACGATCCCTCTGAAGCGATCTGCTGTTTGATCCGCTCAATGATTCCGTGTTGCTTCATATTCGTCAACAAATCACCTGAAATCGCCATAAAACGAGCGTTGCCGCGGTCGTCGAGGTCGTAGAGAAAGCCGAGGGACGCATTGGTGATAGCCACACAGCGCTCCACCAGCAGTTGGGACATCTGGCAGACGTCGCCGCTCTTCAGGAAACGTATAATGGCCTCGGTCATGGCCTCCGAGTGAAACCGGCTGCGGTGTTCGCTTTCTTCAGCGATTTTACGCGTGGTGATATCTTCTTTTATTTCGACAATATGAGTGATTTCACTGTTGAGGTTTTTGATCGGAGAAATGCTGCCTGCCCAAAAGTAGCGTTGACCGTTTTTCTTAAGGCTTGTCGATTCCCCGTGCCAGTCTGCTCCATCCTTTATCGCCCTGTACAGATCGCGGAATTTATGCTCAAGATCAGGGTCGGGTCTGAAGAGATATTGGAATTTTCCGATCACTTCATCCGGGCGGTATCCGGTCAGCGAAGTGAAGCTTGGGTTCACGTATTCAATGATTCCATCACGATTGCAAATCATCAGTGATGAAGGACTTTGCTCAACGGCACTTGAAAGGGTGTGAAGTTTGATTTTTTGTTCGGCCAGGCGCGCCATCATATTGTCAAAAGCGCGGGCCAGTTCGCCGATTTCATCTTTCGAGTAGCTTTGGAACGGGCTGAAGGTTTCATCCTGAGCAGAAATCGTTTTCACGTGCTGGGTGAAGAGGGTCAATCTTCCGGTGAGACGCCGCATAAGCAACCATACGGTTAACAGCGACAGAATGACTGTGGCATAGGTTCCGGCGATAAAGTATTTTTTAGCCTTGAACAGGGGGGCGTAGGCTTCCTCCTGCGGATAATTCGCTTCGAGAATCCAATTGGTGAATTGCAGACGCTTGAATGAGGTAATGGCCGTTGCCGTCTTGCCGGTGCCTTCAAAGCCTGTCAATGCTTTCTGCTGCAGGTCATTGCCCACCAGGCTGATTTTCTGGAGAATACGGCTTCGCTGGGGGTGCATAATGATGGTGCGGTCAGTGTTGAAGATGGAGAGATAGCCCTTTTCGCCAAGGGATATCCTCGCGATTTTGCCAAGAGCGTTATCTTTAAGCAGGTCGATGCTACCGGCGAGGATTATGGACATCTCGCCGTGACGATCAAAGAGGGGGACGGTAAATTGAACAATGGGGTGGCGATGAGGGCGCGTGGAAAGAAAGGGTTGCGATATATAGGGTTTCCGGGTTTCTAGCGTTTTTTGGATATAGTCCCGGTGTGAATAATTTTGTCCCACCATGTAGGCTTCCAGGGGCGATTCGGCGACCATTACCCCCGAAGGCAAATAGAAAAGCAGTCCGTTGTCGAAAAGAATCCGTGACCCTAGCTGATTATCCAAAAATTGTTGTAATTGTTCAGGTTTGTCTAGAATCTGCGGTGAGACGCCCAGGGAGATCTCGATAAGGGTTTTCTGCGCCATTTCAATTTTACTGTCGATTTCTTCGGCCATGGCTGAAACCATTTTGAACTGCTGCTGAGAAATAGTCTTCTCAAACTGTTTTTCGAAAAACGAGAAGGTTTGGAAGCCCATGATGGCCATCAAAATCGTCACCAGGAGTGAAACGGCGCAGGTCATTTTGGTTTTTAAGCTAAGGGTCGGCATTATGATTTTTTTCTGTAGCGGAAAGGGGAAAATTATTGGTTTCATGCCCAGGGTCTTGCAAGTTGAAAGCCAAGGGGACTCTACCCTGTTTGACCGTTATCTGGTCCTTTTACGAGAAATGTGGAGTAATAAGCACGGGCATTTGATGGAGCTTGGCGCTAATAGAAGGTAATTTCAAATATATAGGGTCCCGGCAGGGATTTCACCTGCCGGGCTTGTGTTGATGATTTTATCAGGCTGACAACGCTTGTGTCATTGTATCGTCACTCTCGCAAAGAGGGTGCATTGGAGCATCAAAATCAATGCGCTCGGGGCAGGAATATATCACCATCTTGTTCGACCGGGAATAGCCGATAAGGGTAATGGCGCAGGCCTGCGCCAGTTCTACGGCGAGAGAGGTCGGGGCCGAAAGGGAGACCAGAATAGGGATGCTGGTGCGCGCTGCCTTGGTGACCATCTCGTAACTGCTGCGACCGGTGGTAAAGAGGATTTTGTTTTCGAGGGAAATGCCGCGCATATAGGCATGGCCGAGAATTTTGTCCATGGCATTGTGGCGGCCGACGTCTTCGAAGCCGATCAGCATTTGCGCGTTTTTATCGTAGAGGACGGCCGAGTGCAGGCCTCCGCTGATGCGTTTGATCTTCTGCTGCCCGAAGAGTTGACTGTTCATCTGGCCCAGAGTCTCGGTTGTCACCTTGAGGGAACTGGTACAGCGGGGCAGGGCGTTGTCCATGGAGGCAAGGCTGTTGCGTCCGCACCCTGAGCGCACCAGTAACAACTTCTGGTCATCGCTGCCTTGTGCCTTGTTTCCATTGGTGAGAATGCGTACCTTGTTGCGAGTTTCCAGGTCGGCAGTCTCCTTGGATCGGTTTCCAGAAGCAAAGCTGCCGCAGTGATGCACCATAGAAATGTCTGAAAAACGCTCAATGATCCCCTCTGAGATACAAAAACCTATGGCCAGTTCTTTTTCAGCCCCCGGTAGGCGCATTAAAATAGCGGAGTTTTTGCCATCAATTTCCAGGGCCAGGGGTTCTTCGACCGCCAGCATGGCGGTTTCTTGTGATGTTGATTTTTCTTTGCTCCACCTTGTTACCGAAGAAGGGATCAGGTTGAAGTGAACCTGGATAGCCGCTGATTCGTTGAGGGGCACTTTGGTATCGTTTTCTGGAGTATCAAGCATCGTCAAGATCCTCGTCTTCATTCCATTCGACAATATGCCGGGCATGGGCTTCGGTAAGATAGCGGTCCGAGTAGAGATAATGATTCCCGGTGGAAGCGGTAATCTTTTTTATGTCCCGGTAGGCTTCGCTTTGGGCCATTTCTTCCAGGCTTTGAGCCAATACTTCATCGGAGATCCCGAAGGGGGGCATGGTAAGCACGGCCCTTAACATGGGGCGGGGATAAATTTTTGACTCTTCACGGACCGTTTCACCAATAAGCAGGCACTGGTTGTTCTGCTCCTTGCGCAGCAGTAGGCGAGCGTAGCTCTGGCTGATGGATTTGTCGGAATAGAGAAACTCATCCTCTCCCGGCGCCAGGGACATTCTCTGGATGTCCGCGTACACCTCTTCATTTTGCAGTGCCTCAAGGAGTTGGGAACAGGTTTCGCCTGTCAGTTCAAAAGGAGGCTGGGTAAAAATGCCGACTGCCGTCAGGCAGACCCGCTCTGCGGAATCCTCGCGAATCTGCCTGGCTGCTTTTTCCAATAATTCCTGGTCGATTACGCGCTGTTCAGTATCCACGAAAATGCCTCCTATTGCTCTTTGGAATGAAGCTCTGGGCCGGATAGGTGTTCACCTTTGAGGTTATTGACCGGGGCGGAGTCTCCTCCGCCCCGGTTGCGGTTATGCGGGGAGCAAACCTTCTTTTTCCAACTCGTCGGCGACATATCCCAAGCCGAATTTCTGTAAAGTTTTGCGGGTAGGAATACCGGTTTCTTTGTCCCAGCCCATCTCTTCGTAGAACATGTCCAGAGCGGTTTCAATGTCGGCCCGATCGAGGACCTGAGTTCCTGCCTCAAAAGGCTTCATCCCTTTGTCATCATGAAAAACCCAATCGGGCAGGGTGTCGTGCTCTTTGCGTGGGTTTTTGCTCCCCATGCCGCGGATAGTCAGGACCCGGTGCATGGTGAATATTCGTTCCGCAGTAAAATCGAGTTCGGCTTCGCTGGTTTTTATCCCGGTAATTGCCGAATACAATTTTGATTCGATGGCGGTATCCCCTTTATAGCCCCGTTCTTTGAGCGGGGAGGTGACCCAGGGGAACATCCAGGCGCAGACCGGTAGGCTGTCGTGCAGTTCTTTACGCACCAGGCACCATTTGGTGAAGCGGGCTTTGTATTTGTTCATCGGTGTGTAGTGACTGGTTGAATCCACGGCGTCGCCCGAACCGAAGACGTCTTCGGCCAGTTTTTTCTGAATGTCCAGTGGCAGCCCGCCGGAGACAAAGTTGACCTGTGAGTGGCACTGGGAATCGCGGTTGTACTGGGTGTTGATCAGAGCACCGACCTGACCGAGGCCAAGCAGGTGATGCTTGGGATGGCCGTGTTTGACATAACCGGTCGAGTGGTTGCTGTAAACCTCTTCCGGAACATCCCAGCGTTCGATCAGACGGGCGGATCCTTCAGCCATCGCTTCGCCGAATTCTCCGGTCTTGTAAGCAACCCGCTGGCAAAAGTCGCGAATAAACTCGGGATCGTTGTTTTCGTATTTGTCCCACGGGATACTTTTATACTCTTCTTCACTCAGCTTTTCCTTGAGAACACCCTTTTCGTAAAGAGACCGTAAAAGCTTGTAAATGAGGCAGTAATTATCCCATAGTCCAAGGTCGTCGGTCATGTGCTTACCCAGAACCGCGGCCTCCATCCCTTCAAGAGTATTCTTTTTGAAATTGAGGATACGTTTGCCCCACCAGCCGAGGCAGGTGTTGGTGGCCATGCTGCTGACCCCATACTTTTCGGCGGAAGGAACCTTGATCACCTCGTGGCAACGGATCGGACAGGAGTGGCAACCGTCCATGCGTACGGTGTAGTCTGAGGCAATCTCACCGAAGTCAAACACCGCTTTCTGGGTGCGCATAGCAATACTGTGACGGTCCTTTGGATCACAGGTGCCGGTTTTCACGGGAGGATTAGCGGCTCCCCAGTAAACCTTGTTGTTGGCGGTCCAGCGGCTTTTAGGGTCGGAGAATTCTGCCCAGGGCTGAGGCGTGGTGGGAACCACCCACTGGTTGTTGGCGCCAGCCAGCGAAAGAATGTAGTCGATCAGTTCCTTGTATTTCTTTTTGTCTTCGGCAATCCGCACCGACCCGGTGCCGACAATGCCGATAGCTTTGAGATTTTTGGACCCCATGACGCTGCCGTGACCGCCGGCCGAATGCGAGTTGCCGGTCATGATGTTCGACATGCGCACCAGGTTTTCCCCTGCCTGTCCGATGGCCGCAACCTGAGCGGTAGCGCCCATTTCAGCGCAGATCTCGGCGGTGGCGCGATAGATACCGTTGCCCCAGATATGGCTGGCGTCCTTGATGCTGACCTTGTCGTCCTGAATGCACAGCCAGGAAGGTTTTGGGGCTTTGCCCTGGATGATGATCGCATCCCACCCGGCAAACTTGAGCTCAGGGGCAAAGTGCCCACCCATGTGCCCTGAGCCTACCAGCTCCTGTGCGTGCGGCGGCCACAACGATGTAATCGCAGTACGTCCGCTGGTCAATGCCCCCGTTCCTGCCAGAGCGCCGCATGCAAAGACGATACGGTTTTCCGGGTCCCAGGCCTTGGTGCCTGCGGGAACCTCATCCCAGAGGACCTTGTAGCCGATACCGGTGCCGCCGCCGAGAAAATCCTGGTATTTTTTCAGTGTATCCTCGCTGCTAATTTTGCCACTGCTCAGATCCACGCGTAAAACCTTGCCTACAAAACCACCATTGCTTTTCATATATAAGCCTTTTCCTTTTCTCTTAAATTAGATGGGCACCGCTTTAATTAATGGCACTCCGTGCAATCGATGCTGGGGACCACAGGGAACGAAGGCTTCTGGATACCCGTCTCCTTTGTGAGATCTCGCCACGAAATGTACCTCAGCGCTCCGGACGGGCAGGCATGAACACAC
>JBFHFM010000148.1:0-8432 GCA_041583595.1 Trichloromonas sp.
GAGTTTGGCCTGTTGGGTGAGTTTTTGCCGCAATCGTTGGATTGGCGCGAAAATATTATCTTGAGCCTGCGGTTCCTTGGTGCGGGGTTCTTCTGGCGGCAGCAACAGGCGATAGGCCTGGTTGGCCAGCTTTTCCAGCGCAGAGGTTCTTTCTTCAGGTAACTCGAATTCCATCCGCAAACGATGCCATTCGCTGACCAGTTCGCCAATGGCGGCCGCGCTTTCCCGGTTTGTCTTAGATTGGCCTTTTCGTTGTTCGATCAGCACGATTCGTTCAAGTTTGGGCAGTTGGTCTTTGATCTCGAGCAATGCATCCAGATAGTTGTGAGTCGTGAAAACCAGGCTGGCTTCGCTATCGCTGAGAACGTGCTTGAGTTCGTTTGCTTTAAGGTCCTTGTCGACCGCTACAACGACTCCGCCAGCTCTTAGAATGCCGAGATAAGAAACAACCCAACGTGTGGAAGAGGGGGCAAGCAGGGCTGCATGGTCTCCTGGGTTAAAATTGTGGTCTTGCAGGCCTGCGGCAATTTGACTGGATTGTTCCCAGAGGGATGAGTAGCTTGTTTCGACCCAACTGCCGGCGATTTTTTCCCGAAGGGCGGTTCTTTCTGTGTTGGTTTGGCAGCTATCGTGGATAAAGGCATCGAGTGTATTCACGCTAAAAGCTCCTTGGCGTATTATGGATCGAATTAATCTAGGCCTGTGGGTTCGAATAAATCAAGAAGAAAACAACATCGTTTCGAACCAAAGACATGGTTCCTGGGGGATTAATGGTCTTTTTTCATGAGGATTTTGCAGGCTGAATCGGTCCGGATTATGCTTTACAAATTGCGGTTGTTTTATTATCTTACGGGATTGCACTTTCCCTTCCTCAAGTCACTAAGAAAAGAAGAATATGGACAAAAAGTTTATCCGAAATTTTTCTATCATCGCTCATATTGACCACGGCAAATCGACTCTGGCCGATCGGTTGCTTGAAGAAACCGGCACCTTGTCCGCTCGCGAGAAGACCGACCAGTTTCTCGACAAGATGGAACTGGAGAGGGAGCGGGGAATTACTATCAAGGCTCAGGCGGTCCGGCTGAAGTATCGGGCTGATGATGGGCACGATTACGTTTTGAATCTCATCGACACTCCCGGTCATGTCGATTTCACCTATGAAGTCAGTCGTTCGTTGACTGCCTGCGAAGGTGCGTTGCTGGTGGTTGATGCCTCGCAGGGGGTTGAAGCACAGACTCTGGCTAACGTTTATCTGGCCATCGATCAGAACCTTGAAGTCTTTCCGGTGCTGAATAAAATCGATTTGCCGAGCGCCGACCCGGTGGCCGTTAAGGCTGAGATCGAAGAGATTATCGGTCTGGATACCTCGGATGCCGTCTGTGCCAGCGCCAAGGAAGGGATCGGTATTCATGAGATATTGGAAGCGATAATCGGCAAGGTGCCGGCTCCGACCGGTGATCAGGATGCCCCGCTGAAGGCGTTGATTTTTGACTCCTGGTATGACGCATATCAGGGGGTTATCATTCTTGTGCGGATTTTTGACGGGAGCCTGAAAAAGGGCGACAAAATCCAGCTTATGGCGAACAAGAAAGTTCATGAGGTACTGAAGGTCGGGGTCTTTTCCCCACACCCGGTGGAAGTAGGGAGTCTTGCTGCAGGGGAGGTCGGTTTCGTTATCGCGGGGATCAAAGTTGTTCAGGATGCCAAGGTTGGCGATACGATCACTCATTTGCATCGACAGACCGAATCTGCTCTGCCAGGGTTTAAAGAAGTCAAGCCGATGGTCTTTTCCGGCTTGTATCCAATCGACACGAATGAATATGATTCCTTGCGTGACGCCCTCGAAAAGTTGCGCCTCAATGACAGCTCCTTTTCATTCGAACCTGAAACATCCCTGGCTCTTGGGTTTGGTTTTCGTTGTGGTTTTCTCGGTCTGCTGCACATGGAGATTATCCAGGAACGACTGGAGCGGGAATTTGGCGTCGAACTGATTACCACCGCGCCGACTGTTGTTTATAAGGTTACAACGGTCAAGGGAGAGTTGCTGCGGGTCGAGAGTGCCAACAAACTTCCCGAGGTCCAGCTTATCGAGCGGATGGAGGAGCCCTTCATTCTGTCTTCGATTCATGTCCCCAATGAGTTTGTCGGTGCCGTTTTGGCTCTTTGCGAAGAAAAGCGGGGGGTACAACGGGAAATCAAATATCTGACCGCCAATCGGGTGATGATCATTTACGAGCTTCCGCTCAATGAAATCGTTCTTGATTTCTACGATCGGCTCAAGTCGATCACCCGCGGTTACGCCTCCTTCGACTATGAGTATCTTGACTACCGTGAAAGCACTCTGGTTCGCCTGAACGTTCTGATCAACGGCGATCTGGTCGATGCCTTGTCGCTTATTGTTCATCGGGACAAGGCCGTATATAAAGGCCGCGATCTGGTTTCGAAAATGAAAGAGTTCATCCCGCGCCAGCAGTTCGAAGTGGCCATTCAGGCGGCCATCGGCACGAAAGTTATTGCTCGTGAAACGGTCAAGGCGCTGCGTAAAGACGTGACTGCCAAATGTTACGGCGGTGATATTTCCCGCAAGCGCAAGCTTTTGGAAAAACAGAAAGAAGGTAAGAAGCGGATGAAGCAGATCGGCAACGTCGAACTTCCCCAGGAAGCGTTTCTGGCCATACTCAAGGTGAAAGAGCAAAAATAATGTCTGAACCAGAAAAAACGACTCCAGTTAACTCCTCTGTCAAGAAACCCTGGTATCGAGAATATGCCGAGGCACTCTTTGTTGCGGCCATCCTTGCCCTGATTATTCGTACATTTGTTGTCCAGGCATTTAAGATTCCATCCGGGTCGATGGAAGATACCCTGTTGATTGGTGATCACTTGCTGGTCAGTAAATTTATGTACGGGGTGCAGATTCCCTTTGTCGATGATCGCTTTTTTGCCATTCGCCACCCGCAGCGCGGAGACGTGATCGTTTTCGAGTTCCCTGAGGATGAAGGCAAGAGCTTCTTCCAGCGGCGGGACTTTATCAAGCGTGTTGTCGGCGTCCCTGGTGATACTGTTGAGGTTCGAAACAAACAGGTATTTGTTAACGGCGAACTCCAGGATATTCCTCAGGCGGTCCACAAGGAGCCGACGGTGGTCGCTGCCGGGTTCGGGCCCAGGGATTTCATGCAACCGGTGACGGTTCCTCCAGACAATTATTTTGTTATGGGTGATAATCGCGACCGGTCGTATGACAGCCGTTTTTGGGGCTTCGTTGCTGAAAAGAAAATTAAAGGGCTCGCCTTTATCAAGTACTGGTCGTGGAATTCGCAAGGTGGCTGGCTTGATAAAATTCGCTGGAACAGGATCGGCCGTCCGATCAATTAGGCAGAATCTTGACCTGCTTGTTTTCCATTGACTTGGATTCGTTTTTGTTGTTATAGTCCGAAAAATTCAAGCATGTCCCTTTTAAGTTAATCCAGAGAGGTTAGCAAAGGTGGCGAATCAACAGAGATCTCAAGTTGGAACTTATCCAAATACAGGTACCTCTTCGCCCGCCGGCGGAGAGGTATTTTTTTGTGCATCATACACCAAGGTAAAAGGAGACTCGGGCATGGCAACGATCGAGACGGTTATTCTGGACTGCGCCGGCATCAATCGAGCTTTCACGAGAATTGCACATGAAATTCTCGAGCGAAACAAGGGGACAGCGGGGCTAGTTCTTGTCGGCATTCGTACGGGTGGCGATCATCTCGCCCGGATGCTGCAGGGGCGTATTGCCGAAATTGAAGGGGTCGAAATTCCTTTGGGCACGGTTGATGTCACCATGTATCGCGACGACCTGGGCTCCCGCGGTCGGTTGCCGATTGGTAAAACCGATATTCCCTTTCCTCTGGACGAGCAGAAGATCATTCTGGTCGACGATGTTCTTTTTACCGGACGTACCATTCGTGCCGCCATGGACGCTTTGATCGATATCGGCCGGCCGCGCAATATCCAGTTGGCCACCCTGATTGATCGCGGTCACCGCGAATTACCTATCCGTGCCGATTATGTTGGGCGCAACGTGCCGACTTCACGAGAAGAATCGATTCAGGTCGAGTTTGACGACAAATTTTGCCCCATTGAAGTGCGCCTCGTTAAATCTTAAATTTTCAGGGAGGTTTACCATGTCTTTCCGCCATAAGCACATTCTTGGCACGGAACAGCTCTCTAAAGAAGACATTGAACTGATTCTCGACACCGCCGAAAGCTTCAAGGAGATCAATAGTCGCGAGATTAAAAAAGTCCCGACCCTGCGGGGCAAGACCATCGTTAATCTCTTTTACGAGGCCAGTACCCGAACCCGAACCTCTTTCGAGATCGCCGGCAAGCGACTTTCGGCTGATACCATTAATATGACGGCATCCGCTTCGTCCGTTACCAAGGGAGAAACCCTTGAGGATACCGCCAAAAATATCGAAGCGATGAAACCCGACATCATCGTCATGCGCCATTCGGCCTCCGGTGCCCCAAATTATCTGGCCGAGCGGATCAGCTGTTCGGTGATCAACGCTGGCGACGGCGCTCATGAACATCCGAGCCAGGCTCTCCTGGACCTGCTGACGATCCGGCAGCACAAGGGGAAACTTGCTGGGTTGACGGTGGCGATTGTTGGTGACATCAGTCACAGCCGCGTTGCCCGCTCTGATCTCTACGCCATGACTAAGATGGGGATGACCGTGCGACTTTGCGGTCCTGGCACTATGGTCCCCCCGGGAATCGAAAAGCTTGGCGCAAAAGTCTATACCGATATGGATGAAGCCATTACTGACGCCGACGTTGTCATGATGCTGCGGATTCAACTGGAACGCCAGGGCAAAACCCTGCTGCCAACCCTGCGTGAATATGCCCGTTTCTATGGTCTTAATCCAACTCGTCTGGCGCTGGCAAAAAAAGACGCTATCGTTATGCACCCGGGGCCGTTGAACCGCGGCGTGGAAATCTCGTCCTATGTGGCCGACGGCGAGCAGAGCGTGATCCTGGATCAGGTCGAAAATGGTGTTGCTGTGCGAATGGCGCTCCTGTATCTGGTGGCCGGTGGCGAACACGCTGAAGTCTGATCTTTAATCGATTTCTAAGATAAAGGGGTGACAGATGTCTATTCTTATAAAAGGTGGCCGTATCATTGATCCGGCCAATGATATTGACGATACTCTCGATCTGCTTAGCAAAGATGGTAAAATCGCTAAAATCGGCAAAAATCTTGATGCCACCGGGGCGACAGTAATCGACGCCAGCGGCAAATTGGTCACGCCGGGCCTGATCGACATCCACGTGCATTTGCGAGATCCCGGTTACGAATATAAAGAAGACATCGTTAGCGGTACGAGATCGGCTGCGGCCGGCGGTTTTACCTCGGTGGCCTGCATGCCGAACACCAGCCCGATAAATGACAACAAGGCCGTGACCCTGTATATTCGCAACAAGGCCAAGGAAGAGGGGATGGTCAACGTCTTCCCCATTGGCAGCATCAGCAAGGGGCTTAAAGGGGAAACCCTCAGCGAGATGGGAGACCTTAAGGACGCCGGTTGCGTGGCTCTGTCCGATGACGGCAAGCCGGTATGCAATGGTGAAATCATGCGCCGGGCCCTGGAATATGCCAGGCCTTTCGATATGGTCCTAGTCTCTCACGCCGAAGATCTGTCGCTGGTCGGCGAGGGGGTCATGAACGATGGTTTCGTTGCCACAGAACTTGGTCTTAAGGGGATTCCCTGGGTCGCCGAAGATGCCGCTACCGCTCGCGACGTGATGCTGGCCGAGTTTACCGGTGGTCGCCTGCACGTCGCCCACGTTTCGACCAAAGGTTCGGTCGAGATTGTTCGCGCTGCAAAAAAACGGGGCGTTAAGGTCACCTGCGAGGCGACCCCGCATCACTTCATCCTGACCGAAGAAGCTGTGCGCGGCTATGACACCAATGCCAAGATGAATCCGCCACTGCGCACCGCCGAGGATGTCGCCGCTGTTCGGCAGGGACTGGCTGACGGGACTATTGACGCCATTGTCACCGACCACGCACCGCATCATATCGACGAGAAAAATGTCGAGTTTAATGTGGCCATGAATGGTATTGTTGGCCTTGAAACTTCCTTGCCGCTGAGTCTGCGATTGGTTAACGAAGGGGTATTGACGCTGAAGGAGATGGTTGCCAAAATGACGTGCGCGCCGGCCCGCATCCTCGGTATTCCCCGTGGTAGCCTTGAAGTTGGGGCGCCAGCCGATGTGACCGTTATCGATCCCGATTTATCCTGGACCGTCGAGGCCGCCAAGCTCAAATCAAAAAGCAAGAATACACCCTTCGACGGATGGAAAATGAAAGGTGCTGCCATTTGCACTATCGTTGGCGGCAAAGTGGTTTACCAGCGCTAAAAATCGTATCGATACTGCCGTAAATTGACGGCCTGAACCATATTTTTAACAAGGAGCAGTTCGCACAATGAAAGCAATCCTAGCTCTGGCCGACGGCCGGGTTTTTCATGGTAAATCCTTCGGCGCCACGGGTGAAATCACCGGCGAGGTGGTTTTCAATACCAGTATGAGTGGCTACCAGGAGATCCTTACCGACCCGTCCTACGCTGGCGAAATCGTCACCATGACCTACCCCATGATCGGCAACTGCGGGGTAAATAACGAGGATGTTGAATCATCCAGGCCTCATCTGGCTGGCTTTGTGGTCAAGGAATATAACGACTTTCCCAGTAACTTTCGTTCGCAAATGAGCCTGGACGCCTACCTTAAAGAAAATGGCATTGTCGGCATCCAGGGGATCGATACCCGGGCCCTGGTTCGTCACATCCGCGACAAGGGGGCCCAAACCGGGATCATCTCGTCGATCGACACCGACCCGGCCAGCCTGGTTGAAAAAGCCCGCAAGGCACCGTCGATCGTCGGCCGTGATCTGGTCAAAGAAGTCACCTGCCAAGCGCCTTACGCCTGGAGCGAAGGACTGTGGGAGCTCGGCAGTGGCTATGTCAAACCGCTTGAGCCAGCCCGCTACAAGGTTGTGGCTTACGATTTCGGCATTAAGCGCAACATTTTACGAAATCTGACCAGTCTTGGCTGCGACGTTACCGTGGTTCCCGCGACGACGTCGGCTGAAGAGGTGTTGGGCATGAATCCTGATGGAGTTTTCCTCAGTAACGGCCCCGGCGACCCTGAGCCGATCAGCTATGCCCAGGAAAATATTCGTAAACTTCTTGGCAAAAAACCGATTTTCGGCATCTGTCTCGGTCATCAGCTTCTCAGCCTGGCCCTGGGAGGTACGACCTATAAACTCAAGTTTGGTCATCGCGGCGGAAATCAGCCGGTTCTTCACGGGGACGGCCATAATGTTGAAATCACTTCGCAGAATCATGGTTTTGCTGTTGATGCCGCCTCGATCACCGATACGGCGGTACAGACCCATATCAACCTCAATGACAATACTGTCGAAGGAATCAGCCACAAAACCTTGCCGGCCTTCTCCGTCCAGTATCATCCCGAGGCGTCTCCCGGTCCTCATGACGCCCGCTATCTGTTCGACCGTTTCATTGAGATGATGGAAAAAGATAAAAACCGTGATTTGTGATTGGTGAGCTGTGATTAGCAATACTCACATTCACTCGGCTGTTTTTTTAACCAATTACCAATCACTATTCACCCATTACGGAACTTACGATGCCTAAACGCACAGATATAAAAAAAATCCTCATCGTCGGCGCTGGACCAATCGTTATCGGCCAGGCCTGCGAATTCGATTATTCCGGTACCCAGGCCTGCAAGGCTCTCAAGGAAGAAGGGTACGAGGTCATTCTGCTCAATTCCAACCCTGCCACCATCATGACCGACCCGGGGTTTGCCGATCGAACTTACGTTGAACCGGTCACCCCGGAAGTGCTGGCCAGAATCATCGAAAAAGAACGTCCCGACGCACTGCTGCCGACCCTCGGTGGACAAACCGCCCTCAACACGGCGGTGGCTGTCGCCAAGAATGGCACCCTCGAAAAATTTGGTGTTGAGTTGATCGGCGCGAAGTTGCCCGCCATCGAAATGGCCGAAGACCGCACTCTGTTCAAGCAGGCCATGGAACGGATTGGCGTGGCCGTTCCCCGCTCGGGGCTAGCGCACAATTACCAGCAAGCCATGGATATCATCGAGAACGTAGGGTTCCCTGCGATTATTCGTCCTTCGTTCACTCTGGGCGGCACCGGTGGCGGCATTGCCTACAACCGGGAAGAGTATGAAGTGATGGCTGTGGCGGGGATTGACGCCTCGCCGACCGATGAAATTCTGATTGAAGAATCGGTGATCGGTTGGAAAGAGTACGAACTTGAAGTCATGCGTGACTTGGCCGATAACGTGGTGATCATTTGCTCCATCGAAAATTTCGATGCCATGGGTGTACATACCGGCGATTCGATCACCGTAGC
>JBFHFM010000149.1:0-8419 GCA_041583595.1 Trichloromonas sp.
CCGGTGCTACGCGAACTTATGGTGCAGGCCCCTGGCACCTATCACCATTCAGTCATCGTCGGAAACCTGGTTGAGTCAGCTGCTGAGACGATTAACGCCAATCCTCTGCTGGCGCGCGTGGCCGCTTACTATCATGATATCGGCAAGATCCGCAAACCCCTTTATTTCATTGAAAACATGCATAACCAGGAGAATAAACACGACAAATTGGCTCCTTCGATGAGCGCCTTGATTCTGATGTCGCACGTCAAAGATGCGGTAGAGTTGGCGAGGGAAAACCATCTCGGTGAACCCCTGATTGACATTATCCGTCAGCATCACGGCACTGCCCTGATGAAGTTTTTTTACGACAAGGCCAAGAATAAGGAGGATCCAGGGGTACAGCAAGTGGATGAGCGGGACTATCGATATCCTGGTCCCAAGCCGCAGACTCGCGAAGCCGCTTTGATTATGCTTGCGGATGCGGTCGAGGCAGCCAGTAGAACGCTTTCGGACCCAACTCCAGCGCGTATTCAGGGGATGGTGCAGAAAATTGTCAATAATATATTTATCGACGGGCAGCTTGATGAATGCGAATTGACCCTGAAGGATTTGCACCACATTGCCAAGAGTTTCAACCGGATTCTGGCGGGAATTTTTCACCATCGTATCGATTATCCCGAGCCGGCATACAAAGAACGTGATAAGGATTCCAAAAAAGGGAAAAACTGTGAAGATACAGATCGAGAACCAGCAAAAGACCCAAAAAATAAAGAAACTGCTCCTGCGAAAAGTGGCACAGAAGATCTTAAGCGCCTCGGGATGTCCTGACGCGGAGCTTTCGATTCTGATCGTCGATGACGAACAAATCCGTGTGATCAACCGCGATTACCTGCAGCGTGACAAGTCGACCAATGTAATCTCCTTTGCTATGCAGGAAGGTGAGGGGGGGGGGATTCAACCAACTCTGCTCGGTGATATTGTTATTTCTGCGGATACCGCGGCGCGGGATGCTGCTGAGGCGGGTCTGGTTTTTGAAAGCGAGCTCTATTTTCTGCTGTTACATGGTATTTTACACTTGCTGGGATACGATCATGAGCGCGGAACCGAGGAGGATGCGCGATGGATGGAAGAGCGTGAGCGCGAGATCTTTGCCCTGATTCGCAGTGAATTCCTGGGCGATCCAGTTCCGGCGGCATGAAACCGTCCAACTGGCTGCAAAGTATCAATTGCGCTATTGAAGGCATTCTCTGGGCAGCCAAAACCCAACGGCATATGCGTTGGCATTTTCTTGCCGCTCTGTTGGTGTTGCTTCTGGCTCATGTCATGCATCTGTCGGCGCTCGAATTCATTCTGCTGACTTTTGCCATAACTCTGGTGATGTTTGCCGAGTTGATTAACACGGCGGTCGAAGTGGTGGTCGATATGGTTTCTCCCGATTACCACCCATTAGCTAAATGTGCCAAGGATGTCGCTGCCGGCTCAGTGTTGGTTGCCAGTATCGGTGCTGTTGTGATGGGTTTTTTTGCTTTTTCGTGTCACATTATGCCGTTGCTGGGAGGCCCTCTGAATCAACTGGGAGCGCCACCCGGTGAGTTTCCAGTAGTGTCAGTTTTGATCGTTACCTGCCTTGTGGTTTTGCTCAAGGCTCGGTTTGGCCGGGGGACTCCGCTTCATGGTGGCATGCCGAGCGGGCATGCGGCCGTGGCTTTTTCTATTGTGACCGCGATTGTCCTCTCGGGTGCCGGTGTCGTTCTTTCATTGCTGGCTGTTATACTGGCCGGTATGGTGAGCCACAGTCGACTGCTGCTTGGGATTCATTCGTTGATGGAAGTAATCGCCGGCGGTATTCTTGGTATATCGACAACGGTGTTGATTTATTTTTTCATGTGAGATCGGTGATCTCGCTACCTCAATCAATCTGTAGAAACAGGGGGTAAAGGTTTTTGGACGACGACAGTACGGGTGGTAGGCAGGTTTCCTGGTTTGAGGGCATAAAACGCGCGATTTTAGGTCGCCGCCGGGTTTTGACCGAAAAAGATCTGCAAGAAATTATCGATGAATCTGAGGAAGAGGGGATCATCAACGAAGAAGAAGGGGATATGCTTCACTCTATCTTCGAGTTTGGTGAAACCATTGTCAGGGAAGTGATGGTGCCGCGGACCGACATGGTCTGCTGCAGCACGTTGACTTCCTTTCCAGATCTTCTTGATGCGGTTATTACCTCTGGTCATTCCAGAATCCCCATCTATGAAGGAACCGCTGATCGAATCGTTGGGATTATTTACGCCAAAGACCTGCTCAGGCTCTGGGGGAGTCGTTCCGAGGAGTTTGAAATCGACCGGATCATGCGGGTTCCCTATTTTGTTCCCGAAACCAAACAGATCGAGGCTCTACTCCAGGAGTTTCGCACTCAGCGGGTGCATATGGCGATTGTCATCGATGAATACGGTGGCACCTCAGGGCTGATCACGATCGAAGATTTGATCGAGGAAATCGTTGGTGATATTCAGGACGAACATGATATCGAAGAAGATGAGTTAATCGAGGAGCAACCCGGGGTGGTATTGGTCGATGGGCGGCTCAGCATTGAAGAACTGGAAGATTATTTTGAAATCAACATTCTTCGGGAAAAATTCGATACGGTCGGCGGCTACCTGTTTAATCTGTTCGGCCATGTTCCTCGGATCAATGAAGAGATTCGCGATGGCAATCTGCTGTTAACGGTTGTCGATTGTGACGATCGCAAGATTCGAAAAGTACGGGTCCAGCGGGCCCCGGTAACTGAATTAACGGATGCCGGGGAACAATGAGACGCTTCTTCCCTGAGCGAGTCTCCTGTCTGGCATTTTTGTCCGGTATTCTGCTGGCACTGGCCTTTCCACGGGTTAATCAGTCATGGCTGGCCTGGATAGCGCTTGTTCCGCTGTTGCAAGTGATGTCCATTCGCCCGTTTCGCTCCGGCTTTATTGCCGGTCTCGGTTTTTTCGGGCTGGTATTGTACTGGCTGAATATCGTTATGACCACCTATGGCGGGCTGCATCCGGTCTTTTCCCTGGCGGCTTATCTGATGTTGGTCGTTTATCTGGCGCTGTTTTTCGGGACTGCTACCTGGGCCTGTTGTCGACTTCAGGAAAAACTCGCGCTGTCGCCCGTATTGACCCTGCCGGTTCTCTGGGTGGCATTGGAGTTTCTTCGTTCCTTTCTGTTTACCGGTTTCCCTTGGGCAACTTTGGGTTATTCCCAACAAACCTATCTGCCCGTGATTCAATCGGCGGATATATTTGGTGTGTACGGCATTAGTTTTCTGCTGGTGCTTAGCAACGCCCTGTGCTCCCGTCTTTGGGAACTGGGGCGGAAACGGCAGTTGCACACTTTTCCTTGGGCGTGGCTGGCTCTTGTCCTATTGCTGATTGTTGGCAACTATGGTTACGGGCTTTGGCGCCTGGGGAAATCTGTTGAGCAAGGTGGGGAAAAACTTCAAGTGGCCCTGATTCAGGGCAACATCGATCAATCTTTGAAATGGGATCCTGCTTACCAGCAAGCGACCGTTGATATCTATCGTGATCTGTCTCTTGCCGCATCGACTGCGCCATCCGCAGATTTGATCATCTGGCCGGAGAGTGCCACCCCGTTTTACTTTCAGGAAGCTGGCCCCTTGCATGATGAAGTGGTGTCGGTCAGTCGCGCTACCGGTAGTTCATTGCTCTTCGGTAGTCCGGCTTTTGAACAGGCTAACCGGCGCTATCAATATTTGAACAGTGCCTTCCTGCTCGACCCTCGAGGGAAAATTCTTGGGCGAAGCGACAAAGTTCACCTGGTTCCCTTTGGCGAATATGTTCCCTTGGGCCGCTATCTGCCTTTCATTAACAAGTTGGTGTCAGGAATTGGCGACTTTTCTCCCGGGAGGGTTAATCCTCTGCCTATGAATGGTGATCAGTTGGGAGTGCTGGTATGTTTCGAGGGCATTTTCCCCGAACTTGCACGGGATTATGTGCGGCAGGGGAGCGACCTTTTGGTCAATATTACTAACGATGCCTGGTTTGGAAAGTCGTCGGCGCCGTTTCAGCATTTGGCTATGATTCGCTTTCGTGCAGTGGAAAACCGTGTTTGGGTGGCTCGGGCTGCGAATACGGGGATTTCGGCGTTTATTGCGCCAACCGGGGAAATTACTGCGCAGACTCCTATTTTTACCCCCGGATTTTTGCGGGGCGAAGTGACAACCGGAGCCAGGTTGACATTGTACACCCGAATCGGTGATCTTCTGCCGGTTATGTTTTTGTTCCTGAGCCTTTTCTGGTTGGTTAAAACCCGGCGGCGATATATTTGATGGCGTCGCAAAATGACCATGCCATGGCGCTGCAGTCGTTGTTCAGGACCTCGACCGACTTGATTCAGGCCTTCGCCCCCGAAAAACCACCAAGTCTTTTGGGCGAAATTCTTACTTAGTCATCTCAAGAGTTTTGCGAGTGCCTCCTGTTTGAATTAGACTGTCAGACTTTTCTGGAATGATTTTTTTAAACGGTCGCATCGGGGGCTTGAGGAAAATTGGCGTTACCGGTATAATCCCTCCCCCACTTTCAGTACCGAGGAGATAAAAATATGTTTCGCGACGAAAAAGAAACGTTAAACCACCTCAAGGTCAAGCTCGACGAGCTGAGGAGGTATCTTTGACGTAGAGGCCAAGAAAGAACGGGTTTTCGAACTCGAGGCCGAAATATCTAAGCCGGAATTTTGGAATCAGGGTGATAAAGCTCAGGAAGTGTTAAAGGAGCGCAATTCACTTCAGAAAATCGTTGAGAGTTGGGACACCTGCAACCAGGAGCTTGAAGATTTTCTGGTGATGGTCGAAATTGGTGAAGAGGGCGGCGACGAAGATATCCTCAGGGAAATGAAAGAGATGCTACCGCAACTCGAGAAGCGGGTCGGGCAGATGGAGTTTGCCCGGATGTTGTCGGGGCCGCACGATGCGAACAACGCCATTTTTAGTATCAATGCGGGAGCTGGTGGTACCGAAGCACAGGATTGGGCTGATATGCTCCTGCGCATGTACCTGCGTTACTGCGAGCGCAAGGGCTATAAAACAGAGATTACCGATTATCAGGCGGGTGATGAGGCCGGTGTCAAGGGGGTAACATTCACCGTCGAAGGCGAATATGCCTACGGTTTTCTTCGGGCCGAGAATGGCATCCATCGCCTGGTGCGTATCTCACCCTTTGATTCCAATGCCAGGCGTCATACCTCCTTCTGCTCGGTTTTCGTTTTTCCTGAGTTGTCGGATGATGTGGATGTCGAGATCAACGAAAAGGATCTCAGGGTTGACACCTATCGATCGAGTGGTGCCGGTGGACAACACGTTAATAAGACGGAGTCGGCGATCCGCATTACTCATATTCCGACCGGTGTGGTGGTGGCTTGTCAGAATGAACGGTCTCAGCACAAAAATCGCGCTACCGCGATGAAACAACTCAAAGCCCGACTTTATGAACTTGAAGTGCGCAAAAAGGAGGAGGAATCCGCAGCCATTTCCGGGGAGAAGAAGGACATCGGTTGGGGGAGTCAGATTCGCTCCTATGTGTTGCATCCGTACCGGATGGTGAAGGATCATCGGACCGGTTACGAGGTAGGCAATACGGATGCGGTTTTAGACGGTGATCTGGAAGATTTTGTCGAAGCCTATTTGTTAAGTAGAGCCTAAGGCTTGATTTTTTACTGCAAAGGCGTGTTTTTTTAACAGAGTCTTCGCTCGACCGGTTTTGGGGATGTGCGAAATATTCAATTGAGGGGTTATTTTTTCGGACCGCCACCGACTTGATCTCGGAAATAACCGCTAAAACAAACAAACCTTGATGGTTGAAACTTATATTTAGCCATATTTATATTTTTTTGTGAATGTATCAGGTCTTGACTTGCTAAAGCCCGGGGTATAAGGTGTCCGCCTGAAATCATGGGATGAAAGGTACTAATATCATGGAAGAACTTAACGATATACTGGTCCAGCGTCGGGCCAAGATGGAGGAACTTCGCGGCGAGGGGGTGAACCCTTACGCTAACGATTTTCCTGTGGAGCATACTTCGGCAGATGTGGCTGTTGCGCATGAGAATGACGACAGTGCGGCCCTTGAAGGCTGTACGACCAAATACGTAATCGCTGGCCGGATCATGGCACGTCGCGATTTCGGCAAGGCCGCGTTTATCCAGGTCCAGGATCGTAAGGGGCGGTTGCAGGTCTACGTCGGTCGCGACAATGTCGGCGAAGCGGCTTTCGCTTCCTTCCGTAAGCTTGATCTTGGTGATATCGTTGGACTTTCTGGTACCCCCTTTCGTACGAAGACCGGCGAGCTTTCGCTTCGAGCCGATTCGATTCGTCTGCTGACCAAGTCACTGCAGGTTCTGCCGGAAAAATGGCACGGTCTGACTGATGTCGAAACCCGCTACCGGCAGCGTTATCTTGATATGATTGTTAATCCGGGTGTTTGCGAGGTTTTTCTCAAGCGCAGCCGAATCATCAGTCTTATCCGTAATTACATGGTAGAGAACGACTTTCTCGAAGTTGAAACCCCGATGATGCAGCCTGTCGCCGGCGGAGCCACAGCCAAGCCGTTCATTACCCGCCACAATACACTGAAGATGGATCTTTTCCTGCGGATTGCTCCAGAGCTCTATCTCAAGCGTCTGGTGGTTGGTGGCTTCGATCGAGTTTTCGAAATTAACCGCAATTTTCGTAACGAGGGGATTTCGATTCAACACAACCCCGAGTTTACCATGATGGAGTTTTACCGGGCCTATGCGACCTACCACGATTTGATGGATTTTACTGAAGAGTTGATCTGTCATGTCGCCAAGGAAGTGGTTGGCAGTCTGGTTATTCCTTATGGTGGAAAAGAAGTTGATCTGACGGCTCCCTGGGACCGTTTGACGGTTAAAGAATCGATTGTCAAATATGGACAGATTGAGCCGGCGGTCCTTGAAGATCACGCCAGTGCCTTGGCTTACGCCGAGTCTCTCGGACTCGAGCCGGACAAGAATATCGGTTATGGGAAGTTGCTCACCGAGTTGTTCGACGCGGTGGTTGAGCCCAAACTTTGGAATCCAACCTTCATTACCGAATATCCCACTGATGTTTCACCTCTATCGCGTAAGAACGACCAGAATCCCGAAGTGGTTGACCGCTTCGAATTGTTTGTCGTCGGTCGCGAGTTGGCTAACGCTTTTTCTGAGCTTAACGATCCGATGGATCAAAAAGAGCGTTTTCTCAAACAGCTGGAGGAAAAGGAAGCGGGAGACGAAGAGGCCCACGCCATGGACGAGGACTACATCCGTGCCCTTGAATACGGAATGCCGCCAACGGCCGGAGAGGGGATTGGCATTGACCGATTGGTTATGCTCCTGACTGATTCGGCATCGATCCGTGACGTTATTCTGTTTCCGCAACTTCGGCCTGAAAGCAAGTAACTGAGTGGGGGGGGGGCGCTTAAGGGGAGGGGCTTCTAGATTTTTTTTCTACGCTTCGTTCCCTACCGCTCCTCTCCCTTCACCCCTCACCCCTCACGGAAGCTATATGGGCTACGAATGGTTCGTCTGTTTGCGTTATCTGCGGGCCAAGCGCAAGCAGACCTTTATCTCGGTCATTTCCTTTATTTCTATCGCCGGTGTGACGCTGGGGGTGGCTGCCCTGATCGTGGTGCTGGCAGTCATGACCGGGTTTCATGATGGGGTTCGGCAACAGATTCTCGGTAATGTCCCCCATGTGCTGATACAGATGCATGGCGGTGAAATTTCTGATTATCAGGAGGTGGCCAATAAGGCGATGGCCGCTTCGTCGCACATTGAAGTGGCCAGGCCTTACATCTCCAAGGAGGCGATGTTGCTGTCTCGCAGCAATGTAGCTGCCGTCAGTGTCAAGGGTGTCGAGGCGGGCAATAAGGTTTTCGACCAGCAATTTCTCACCGTTGATGCCCGCGATGTGCAAGATCTCCTGTTCGACGTTGAAGACGGTTTGCCCGGCTTGGTGATCGGCATTGATACGGCCACTTCCCTTGCTGTGGCTGTTGGTGATGTCATTAACGTTATTCCCCCGATGTTCACCATTACTCCCTTCGGTATGATTCCCAAGATGAAACCGTTTCGAGTGGTTGCCATTGTCAGTCAGCGTGGCGGCTTTCTTGATACTTATTATGCCTATATGGCCCTGACGCAGGCGCAGTTGCTGATCGATTCGCCGGGCAAGGTGACCGGTATCGAAATCGAAGCTGATTCCTTCGATCATTCGATTCAGGTGGCCCAGGATTTGCGCAAGATCTTTGAATACCCTTATGTGGTTCGTTCGTGGGAAGATCTGTTTGGTTCTTTCCTGTCAGCCCTCAAGCTTGAAAAACTCGGACTTTTCATTGTCCTTGGTATCATTGTGTTGGTCGCTGCTTTTAATATTGCCACCACC
>JBFHFM010000150.1:0-8401 GCA_041583595.1 Trichloromonas sp.
CTGGCCCCTGAGCTGAAAAATTCCGCACGCAACATTCCCAAAGCGATGTATATCGGCCTCACGGCGGTCTTTGTCTGCCTGCTGGTCTACGGTGCTGCGGTCAGCCGTCAAGTCGTCAATATTGCCCTCGATGCGGAAGGAACCGTCCATCTGCTTGATACACCGCTTGCTATTCCGATGTTCGCCGAACAAGTCATGGGGCCCTTCGGCAAAATCTGGATCGGTATCGGGTTCCTCTGTGCCGGCTGTGCAACCATCAATACCATAATGGCCGGGTTGCCGCGGTTGCTTTACGGCATGGCCGTTGACGGCGCCCTGCCGAAAGTTTTCGCCTATTTGCACCCCCGCTTTAAAACCCCGGTTTTCAGTATATTTATTTCGTGCCTCATCCCCTGCGTTCCTGCCTTGTATGTCAGGGGCGATGTTGACCGGTTGATGCCCCTGATCCTCGCTGCCGTCTGTTGCTGGGGGGTCTCTTATCTGATGGTTACGCTGTCGGTGGTCATGCTCAGGATCAGACGTCCGGATCTGTCACGCGCCTATCGTGCCCCTTTTTATCCGATTCCTCAGATCCTCTCATCGGTAGGAATTGTGGTTGCTATGGTCTATATCACCCCGCCGGGAATGAATCCTATGGATGTCTATCTTCCGTTTGGGGTCATGCTTGGGTTGACGGCTCTCTATGCGCTGGTCTGGACAGTTTTTGTCCAGAAGGCCAATCCGTTCATACCGGTTTCGGTCGAGCAGATCCTGGCAGTGGAGTTCGAGGGCGCCGCGCCCATTTTTGGCGACCCGCTATTCCCTGATGACGAAGGAGACAAAGCCCTTGAGGCTAGTTAAAAAGTTCTGGAACAAACAGCCTGCCGGATACGCTGCCGGGGCAACCCTGCGGCGTATCCAGGCAGAACTCCAGAGGCGGCTGACAACAGTGTCAACAGAGGGGACCCGGGCGCTACTGGAGGAAAATGGGGGGCGATTCCGATGTGCTGTCGAAGAGCGGGTTGAGTCCCATTTCATGATGCACATAGTCACCGCTGAGTTTGCACTTCATGTCCCGGCCGCGGTCGCTCCCGGAGCAAAGCTGAATCTGAACAACAGCGGATTGCTCCGCAAGAGAGGGATCCGCTGTCGCACATCGCGGCGCTGGCAAGAGGAGTTGAAACAACTCTGCGCGGCCCTGGAACAGGATGCGGCCGTCAGCGCGGCATTGACCGGCCTTAACTTTCGTAACTGCCAGATCGAGGCGATCGAGACAGGGTGGAGTATCAGGCTCGAGCCCTATGGCGGCAGTGAGGTCGTCAATCGTCTGCCTGCATTCCGTCGCTATATCCGTCTGGGACCGGAACAGGTCGATTGTCTGGTGCTGGCGTTGCATGCGCTGAGCCGAGTGCTGAATCAGCAATCGAAGTAGACGACACCGGTGGCAACGCCGCTCCTTCATTATCGCAAGAGAGTACAGGCAATTGGAAAATAGAAATATCAATTATGCCGGTTACGAAGTCGAAACGGGTATGACGCCTGGGGCGGTTTCCTCACGGGGCAAATACAGTGATCTGCTGACTGCCACAATCGTTATGGGAATTATAGCCTTGTTTATCCTCTCTCCTGCCGTAAGAGACGGTTACGGAGAAATCAACCGGTCCCATGGCATGATCATGGGGTTTGTCAAATTCGCCATTCTGGCCACCTTCGGCGAACTCCTTGCCGTGCGACTGGTCGAAGGAGTCTATCTGAAACCGGGCTGGGGGCTGCTACCTAAGGCATTGGTCTGGGGCCTGCTCGGTTTGCTGATCAAGGCGAGCATGATTATCTATTCTGCCGGGGTGAAGGAACTGCTTGCCTATCTTGGCATGACGGTTACCTCTTCGTCGTTTCTGGTCCTGATCCTGCTGTCGTTCTCCATCAGTGTACTGATCAATATCATCTTTGCCCCGGTCCTGATGACTCTGCATAAAATGTTGGATATTCACATCGCTTCGACCGGTGGAACCATGGGTGGGCTGTTTTCCTCTTTTGACGGTGCCGATCTTCTGAAAAAAATCGACTGGGATGTGATGTGGGACTTTGTCTTCAAGAAAACCATTCCGTTCTTCTGGATACCGGCCCACACTATAACGTTCCTTTTGCCTCCCGAATACCAGATCGGTTTTGCGGCTCTTTTGGGAATTGTTCTGGGGGTTATTCTGGCTTTTGCCGGGATGAAAAAAGATTTTCAATAGGTAATAAACTCGACAGATATCCGATGTTGTTCGATCCAAACTAAACATTTCAAACTGAACATATAAGGGAGAATTTGTATGAAGAAGCTGATTATTACGATGTGCCTGAGTGTCCTTTGTTTTTGTAGCACCCAGGCGAGCGCAATTCTTATAGATCCATACGACAATGCTCCGGCACCGGACGGGCTGACTGTCGGGTTGTTGTATCAGAATTACTATCATGCTAACGAATTTACTGACGCCGACGGAGATAAGGCCGTTGGCGCCGACCTTACCGCCAACGTTACTATACTGAGGGCTCTGGGCTATAAACAACTGGGCAATTGGCTCACGGCCTTTCAGGTCATCGTTCCTTTTGGTCAGATTGAGGAAAAAAAGATCATAAATGAAAAATCCTCCGGCCTTGGAGATGTCGTTTTTGGCCCCGGGATCTTTCTTTACAGCAACGATGAGATCAATACCCACGTCTCGTACTGGTTCTACGCTTTTGCTCCTACGGGCGAGTGGGACAAGGATCAGGCTATCAATCTGGGGCTGAACCACTGGTATTTTGAACACCAGGTGGCCTTCAACGTCATCTACAAAAATTTTGTTTATGACATGAACCTGAACTACTACCAGCACACCGAAGAGTCGGACAATAAATACCAAAGTCCCGATCGTTTTGAGCTTGAAACCAGTTTCGGCTATCAATTGACTGAAAGACTGGTCTTTGGGTTTAACGCCGGCGGCTATGTGGATATGGACGATGCCGAGGTGGACGGGGATACCCTGAATGATACCAAAGCCGAGCGTTGGCAGGTGGGTCCGTCCCTCGGTTATACCATTAACGATCAGGTAGGCGTTAATCTCCGTTGGACCAACGACGTCAGTTCTAAAAACGATAGCAAGGGCAATGATGTCTGGCTCAGATTGAGTTATGCCTTTTAGATTCGCAAACTCCCCGGCTAGTGTCCCGCGCGGTTAGTTCGCCGCACGGGACACTGGTCCGGGAGAGCAGGGTGGGCCGTTGATCCATTTTGGTCTGACCGGTCAGTTCGTACGGCATGCCACCGGGTACGTCATCTGCAGTCACTATGTCGACACTTTCAGACTTCGCGCGGCAATACAATATTTGAGGGCTCAAGACGCCATAATCGGTTGGTTTAGAAAGTAGAAAGGGCTTGGTATGAAAAAAATACTTCGAATCAACATGAAGACCCAAAAAGCCGTTAGCGAGTTGGCGGACCAGAGTTTAGAACTCTTCGGTGGACGAGGCTTGATTGCCAAAATTCTCCACCAGGAAGTTGATGCTGCGACTGATCCCCTGGGGCCAGAGAATAAATTGATTGTTTGTCCCGGCCTGTTTGCTGATACATCAGCGCCTTGCTCCGGCCGGATTTCGGTAGGGGGGAAAAGCCCACTGACCCGGACGATCAAAGAATCCAATTCTGGCGGCACCATGGCAAAACGCATGGCGGCCCTTAATCTGCATGGGCTGATTCTTGAAGACCATCCAGCGCAGGACGAGTGGTTTGTGTTGCTGATAGATGATTCCGGCGTCGAGTTTTTGCCGGCTGCGCCCTTCCTCGGTATGAACAACTATCAATTGAGTGAAGAGCTGAGAAAGTCGTTGGGAAGCGACATTTCCATCGCCTCTATAGGTCTGGCTGGCGAACGTGGGTACCTGAACTCATCGATTCAATTTACCGACCTCGATGGCCATCCTTCCCGTGCTGCGGCTCGCGGCGGACTTGGTGCCTTGATGGGCTCAAAGAAGGTCAAGGCGATCGTTTTCAAAGACACAAAGAAATCCGATTGGAATTACGCCGATAAGGAAGAGTTTCTCTCTTCTAACAGGGCCTACGTTAAGGCAATTATGGCTCATCCCTTTTCGGGGAAGGGCTTGCCGGCATTGGGGACAGCTCTTCTGGTCAATGTGACCAACGAAATGGGCATTCTCCCAACCCATAATTTCAGCCGTGGCCGCTGGGAACATGCCGAGGACATCAGCGGTGAACGGATTGCCGAACTGCAGGCGAAACGCGGTGGAAACATGACCCACATCTGTCACCGTGGATGCGTGATCAAGTGCTCACAGGTGTATAACGATGAGGACGGCAAATATCTGACTTCAGGTTTCGAGTATGAGACTATCGGGTTGTTTGGGTCCAATTGCGGGATTCGGGATATCGACGTCATTGCCAGGCTCGACAAACTCTGCGATGACCTTGGCGTTGACACCATGGACGCGGCATGCGCCATCAGTATGTGCATGGAAGCGGGCATGATCGAATTCGGCGATGCCGAAGGGGCCTTGCAGCTTGCGCAACAGATGGTCGAAGGGACCGAGCTGGGACGGATACTCGGCAACGGAACCCTGGCAACCGGGAAGCACCTGGGAGTGAAACGTATCCCCACGGTCAAAGGGCAGGCTATGGCCGCTTACGATCCGCGCGGGCTCAAGGGCCTCGGCGTGACCTATGCGACCAGCCCCATGGGGGCCGACCACACCGCAGGCAACTCGATCGGCGAACATTCGGTTGCCGGCACGTGCAAGGACGGGCAGGTTGAATTGTCAAAAAACCTGCAGGTCGCCATGACCCTCTTCGATAACCTGGGCCTCTGCATCTTTGCCGGCATCTGCTGTGACGACCCGGCGAATCTCGAACATCTGGTCAGGATGGCCGCAGGCAAGTTTGGCGGCAACTGGGATCTTAACCGCCTCATGGGGATCGGGGTCCAGACTCTGATCCTTGAAAAGCAGTTCAATAAGATGGCGGGCTTTACCGATGCCGACGACCGCCTGCCAGAATTTATGTATTCTGAGGTGCTTGAAAGCGTCGACACCACCTTTGACATCTCTGATGAGGATCTAGCGCAAACCCTTTACTTTGGTGGTTCTTGAACTGTGCAGGCAAAACATCATGAAGATAACCGTTAAGCTTTTTGCCACCCTCCGAATCGGCCGCTTCAAGCAGGAAGACAGAGACTACCCTGATGGTTTTACCTGCCAGCAAATCGCCGAGGATTTGGGAATCAAGGTCGATGAATTGGGCATTGTTCTCGTTAATGGGCATCACGCGTCTGTCGATCACGTACTGAGCGACGGGGACGCCCTGTCGTTTTTAGCTCTGGTGGGCGGGGGGTAGTATGTCCTGCCAGGCAATTTTTCTGCGCGGGCAGGTTCTGGCCATCGACCTCCTGGAGATGGAGTGTATAATGCGCCAAACCTCTAGATATAAAAAGAAAAACTACTGAGTAGATAGGAGAAGAAGCTGAGCTAGACGAGCTTGCTTCGTTCACCGCAAGGAGTTATTGATGCTGAAAAGGTTGCATGAAAACAGGCCCGGCGTAGCCAGGGTGACCATTACTTTCGAAGGCGAGCCGTTGTATGTTCCGGCTGGTGAAACCGTTATAGCAGCAGTGATGGCGGCCGGGGCGGGCTACAACCGGACCTCGTCGATCAGCGGTGCGCACCGCGCGCCCTACTGCCAGATGGGCGTCTGCTTTGAGTGTTTGATGGAAATTGATGGCATCCCCAATCAGCAAGCCTGCATGATCCAGGTACGCGATGGTATGGTGGTCAACCGGCAGCGCGGTGCAAAGGAGTTGGCTGATGAGTAAACTCTACGACATGGTTGTTATTGGTGCGGGTCCAGGTGGACTTGCTGCTGCGGTCACTGCAGACAAATTGGGGCTCTCGACCCTGGTGGTTGATGAGCAGCCAGAGCCGGGCGGCCAGATTTATCGGTCGATAGAGAGGAGCCTCGGTCAAAACTCTCAGGTCCTCGGCAAAGACTACTTCGCCGGCAAGTCGCTGGTTGAATCGTTTCGCGCTTCCGGTGTCACCTATCGGCCAGAAACCAGTGTCTGGAATATCAACAAGTCCCTCAATGTCGACCTGTTAACCGCAGGTGCATCGCAGCGGGTGCGCGGCCGGCAGATTCTGTTCAGCGTCGGGGCCATGGAGCGTCCGGTGCCGATTCCAAACTGGACGCTGCCTGGTGTGATGGGTGCCGCGTCAGCGGACATCCTGTTCAAGTCTTCAGATATGGTGCCGGAAGGCCCGGTCGTCCTGGCGGGCAGCGGCCCGCTCCTGTTGCTGGTCGCCTGTCATCTGGTCGACAATGGTGTCAAACCGGCTGCCATGGTCGAAACGGCAGGCTTCCGCGAGTACGCCAAGGCGTTGTCTTATCTGCCCAAGGCATTGCCTTGTAGCAACTACCTGCTTAAGGGGTTGCAAATGAGGCTGAAGGTGCGACGCGCCAACGTGCCGCTGTACCTTGGTTGCCGTGATCTGGCCGTGATCGGAAAGGAGCAGGCCGAAGGCCTTCGTTTTACCTACCGCGGCGAACAGAAAGAAGTGGCCGCGGCTACGGTTCTGCTGCACGAAGGGGTGGTTCCGAACTTGAGGCTCAGCCAGTTGCTCAACTGTGCGCATGAATGGTACGAGCCGCAGCGTTACTGGCGCCCGGTGCTTGACTCCTGGGGACAAACCAGCGTGCCGGGAATTTCTATCGCTGGCGACGCCGGTGGGATATGGGGTGCCAAGGTGGCGGAAGCCTCTGGCCACCTCGCCGCCCTCGATATCGCCTGCAAGCTGCAGGTGATTAACAAGGAAAAACGAGATCGTCTGGCGGCATCGTACCAGAAAACCGTTGATCGGGAAAAGCTGATCCGCCCCTTTCTCGACCACGTTTTTCCCCCGAATGGTCAGGTTTTGGTTCCCCCCGACGACGCGACCATTGTCTGCCGTTGTGAAGAATTGACCGCCGGCCAGATCCGTGAGGCCATTGCCCAGGGGGCACGTGATCCAGCCCAGGTCAAAGGACAGACGCGATCTGGGATGGGCCCCTGCCAAGGTCGGATGTGCGGAGCAACAATCGCCGAAATGATTGCAGAGAGCTGTTCACTGGACATTGCTCAGATGGGCTCCCTTCGGGTCAGACCTCCGCTGAAACCATTAACGATAGAGCAACTGGCCAACCTGGAGCTGTTAGAAGAGGACTGATACTTACGCCATTACAATGGGTAGAGATTGAGCGATAAGCCAATCAGTGCAATTAGACAGTCAAAGATATGCGGGGTGAGCGATTTCGGTTCGCCTGCATTACTGCAGAAATCGAGGCACCATGAAAACAACAGCAGATGTAATTATCATAGGGGGCGGTATCATAGGTTGTTCGACCGCCTATTATTTGGCTAAAAGAGGAAAAACCGTCATCGTCCTGGAGAAGGGAAAGGTGATGGGATATGGCGGATCCAGCCGCAATGGTGGTGGGGTGCGTCAGTCAGGCAGAGACAAAAGAGAACTGCCTCTGGCTATGTATGGTGTAAAAAACCTCTGGCCGCATCTATCCGAAGAGCTGGGAATGGATGTCGAATATTACCAGCAGGGGAACCTTCGGCTGGGCAAAACCGATGACCATCTCAAAATCCTCCGGGGACTTACAGACGTTGCCGTCTCCCTGGGTCTCGATGTAAGGATGATCAACGGTGAAGAAGTCAGAGAAATTTGCCCGCACCTGTCTGATGAAGTGATCGGGGCCAGCTGGTGTAAAAGTGATGGCCACGCAAACCCTCTGCTGGCAACTTTGGCATTTCATAACAAGGCTCGCCAGTTGGGAGTCCGCTTCCTCACCGAGCAAAATGTTCTTTCGATAAAAATGGTTGCCGGCCGGGCGGGAAAGGTCGTGACCAGCAGCGGGGAGTTCGAGGCGGAAAAAATCGTCCTGGCTGCAGGGTATGAAAGCCGGGCGATCATGCAAACCGTAGGCGTTGATGTGCCTATGAAGACATTTGCACTGGACACCCTGATCACCGAAGCACAGCCCCCCATGTTTTATCAGATGCTTGGCACAGCTATGGCTGATTTTTACGGCCATCAAACGACCCATGGCTCCTTTGTTTTTGGTGGTGGGTCTCCTCTGGATGCTGGCAGCATTGACGGGCTTGCAGACCATCCTCCGGCCGCTGCTACCGCAGCGACATGTAAAGGGATTCTAGGCTACATACCCGCCCTGAAACACACCAAGGTGGTTCGGAGCTGGGTCGGTTTTGTTGATTGGTGCGAGGACAAAGTCCCCGTCCTCAGCCATGTTGAAGAGGTCCCCGGATTGATCCTGGCCTGCGGATTCTCCGGCCACGGCTTCGGAATTGCTCCCTCCGTGGGCACTGTTCTGTCGCAACTGGCCTGCGAC
>JBFHFM010000151.1:0-8289 GCA_041583595.1 Trichloromonas sp.
CTAAATGGGTTCTTTGATTGTTGACAACTTTACTTACAGATGATAGCTATAAGTAACACCACTCATATACCGACCAATAATTGCCTATTTATAAACCTCTCAGTTCGAAGGAAAAATATCCATGAGCGAACAAACCGGTTACCGGATTGGAACCAAAGCCCTGCATGCCGGCCAGGTCCCTGACCCAACCACCAATTCCCGCGCGGTCCCCATTTACCAGACCAGTTCCTATGTTTTCAACTCCTCCGAGCACGCCGCCAACCTTTTCGGGCTGAAGGAAATGGGAAACATCTACACCCGCCTGATGAACCCGACCACCGACGTTTTGGAAAAACGCCTGGCCGAACTTGACGGTGGTGTAGGCGCTCTGGCCGTCGCCTCAGGGTCGGCGGCGATCACTTTGGCCATCCTTAATTTGGCCCAGGCGGGGGATAACATTGTCTCCACCAGTTATCTTTACGGCGGCACCTACAACCTCTTTCACCACACGCTGGCGAGGATGGGAATCACCGTAAAGTTTGTCGATTCGTCGAACCCGGCCAACATCGCCGCCGCGATTGACGACCAGACCAAGGGAATCTTCACAGAAACGATTGGTAATCCCAAAAACAACGTCGATGACTTCGAAGCCATCGCCAAAGTGGCTCACGACCTGAAAGTCCCCCTCATTGTCGACAACACCGTCGCCACCCCGGTTCTTTTTCGCCCCATCGAACATGGCGCCGACATCGTCTGCTACTCGTTGACCAAGTTTATCGGCGGCCATGGTACCAGCATCGGTGGTGCCGTTGTCGACAGCGGCAACTTCGACTGGTCAAGCGGACGCTTTCCCGAATACACCACGCCCAATCCCAGTTACCACGGACTGGTTTATCACGAAGCCCTCGGCAATCTGGCCTACATCCTGAAAATGCGTATCACATTGCTACGTGATATGGGACCGTGCCTGTCCCCCTTTAACGCTTTCCAGCTACTCCAGGGACTGGAAACCCTGCACGTGCGTATGCCCCGTCACTGTGAAAACGCGCTGGCAGTGGCCCGTTTTCTCAGCAAACACCCGCAAGTTGATTGGGTCAACTACCCAGGTCTCGAAAGCCATCCCGACTATGCCAAAACCATAAAATACCTGCCAAAGGGACAAGGCGCCATCGTCGGTTTCGGTATCAAGGGTGGCCTTAGCGCCGGTTCAAAATTTATCGACAACGTCAAACTCGCCAGCCACCTGGCCAATATCGGCGATGCCAAAACTCTGGTGATTCACCCGGCGTCCACAACCCATCAGCAACTGAGCGCCAAGGAGCAGCAGTCCGCCGGCGTTTCGCCTGAATACATCCGGGTCTCTGTCGGCATTGAAGAACTCGAGGACATCCTCGCCGACTTTGACCAGGCGCTGCAGGCCAGCCAGAAATAAACGCATAACACCTGAGCGATCAAGAGGCGGGTCCGATGGACCCGCCTTTTTATTGCTGGAAAGCTGGCAACATGCTAAGGTTCACGGCTTAACCAATCCGCCGAAGAGAGAACTGACTGAATGACCCCCAAAAAAATTAAATATCTTTTTGAATATACCTTGTTTCTGCTGCTGACCGGGATCGCGCGCACCCTGCCCCGCACCTGCGCACTGCGACTGGGCCAACAACTCGGCAATTTGAGCAGGATGGTCCAGAAAAAGCGTGTTAGCATCGCGACAGAAAATATTCAACGGGCCTTTCCTGATAAAACGCCAGCAGAGATCGATCAAGAGGTACGAGCTACCTTTGTCCACCTAGGGGTAAGTGGTATTGAAATGCTGCGCCTCGACATGTTCAGGGGCAAGAAGGACCTCGACGCCTATTTTTCCTTCACTGGACTGCAACATCTTGAGCAAGCTTACGCCATGAACAAAGGAGTGCTGCTCCTTTCCGGCCATATAGGTTTCTGGGAAGTAGGAACCTTTTTCATGCCAATCCTTGGCTTCCCCGCCGATTTCGTCGCCAAGCGAATGAAAAACCCCTATGTCGACCGCTATTTCGAAAAAATTCGTGAGTTCGGCGGTGGCCACTGCTTGGAAAGTAAAAAAGGTGCGCGACGGATCCTGCGTTCGTTAAGCAAAAATCGTGGCGTAGGAGTGCTACTGGACCAGCACATCACGCCAAGAGAAGCAGTCTCGGTCGATTTTTTTGGACGCAAAGCCTGGACCACCCCGATCATTACCCAGATCGCCATGAAACAAGGGGTGCCGATCGTTCCGATCTATGTCTATCGAACCGAGGATTTCCGCTATCAAGTGGTCATTGAACCAATCATCGAATTGGACAACGAACCTGGCGATGCAGCCGTCATTCGCAACACCGCTCTACTTACTGATAATATTGAAAAAGCTGTGCGCCGCAATCCTACCCAGTGGTTCTGGGTGCATCGCCGCTGGAGAGACTAACCGATGAGCAATCCACTGCCCTTTCATATTGTTCTGATCGAGCCGGAAATCCCCCCCAATACAGGCAACATCGCTCGTCTGTGCGGAGCGACCGGTACCATCCTGCACCTGGTAGGAAAACTGGGGTTTTCCATCGACGACAAACAACTCAAACGGGCCGGACTCGACTACTGGAAAGCCGTCGACATTCGCCGCTGGGATTCTCTGGAGCAACTGCAACAAGAAATACCTCACGGGCGCTGGTGGTACACTTCGAAAAAAGCCACCCGCAGCCACGTCGAAGCTGATTTTCAACCAGGTGATTTCCTGGTCTTCGGCAAAGAGACCAAGGGGCTTCCCGAAGACCTGCTGGCCGCCAATGCTGATCACACCATCCGCATCCCGATCTTTTCCCCAGTGGTTCGCAGTCTCAACCTCTCCACCGCCGCCGGCATCGTCCTTTACGAAGCCCTACGCCAGACGGGCCGGCTCTCCTGAAACGACAAAAGGCTCCCCTTCGGGAGCCTTTTGTTAACAGGTGGGCAAATAAGTCGACCTCTGAGGGCGACCCCCCAGGTTTTAGTCTAAATCCCAGGAGACTGTCAGACTAGCCATGCGCCGGCAGCAAATTCGGCCCGCATAGTCCAAAAGGCCCCTAGCCAAGATCATTTTCGATCCGGATAAATCGGCTTTGATCCTTAATCACAGCCAGCGCGTCGATCTCGGCCAACGCCTTGCGCACATTCGCTTCCTTGGCATCGTTGGTCATCATCACGATCGGAACCGCCCCACCAATCTGTCGTTCCGGTTGAATCATCGAGGTAATACTGATGTCGTATCGACCAAGAATGCCAGAAACCTGGGACAGCACCCCGGGCCGATCATCAGCGGCAAAACGCAGATAGTAACGGCTGACCACCTCATCCATCGGCTTGATGGTCAGATCCTTAACCGCATCGGGGGTGTACCCCATCGCCGGGGTCCGGCAAGCGGCACCACTCAGAATGTTGCGCGCAATGGACATGACGTCGCCCATGACCGCACTGGCAGTGGCATTCATCCCCGCTCCCTGCCCATACAGCATAGCCGGTCCTAGAAAATCACCGACCAGACGAACGGCATTGAAGGCTCCGTGAACATCAGCCAGCGGATAATTATCTGGAATCATGGTCGGGTGGACACGCGCCTCAATCTGGCCGTTGTCATTCTTGCCAATGGCAAGCAATTTGATTCGATACCCAAACTGGTGGGCAAACTGGATATCCAGAGCCGAGATATTACTGATTCCCTCGGTGTGAATTTCTTCAAACTGTACCCTCGTGCCAAAACAGAGAGCAATCAGCAAAGCAAGCTTGTGCGCGGTATCGACCCCCTCGACATCAAAGGTCGGATCGGCCTCGGCATAGCCCTTATCCTGAGCCTCTTTGAGCACATCGGCATAATCTTCGCCGTCATTGCTCATCCGGGTGAGGATGTAGTTACAGGTACCGTTGAGTATGCCCAAAACGCTGCTAAAGCGGTTAGCACAGAGGTTCTCTCTGATCGACGAGATAATCGGGATGCCGCCACCAACTGCTGCCTCATAAAAAACGTCAACACCATGCTGCTGCGCGGCGGCCAGGATTTCTTCGCCATGCACGGCAAGCAGGGCCTTATTGGCGGTCACCACGTGTTTGCCGTTGGCGATGGCCTTTAAGACAAAGGTTCGGGCCGGTTCATAGCCACCGATCAGTTCGATCACGACATCGATATCGGGGGCAGTCAGTACGGCGTCAGCATCGGCAGTCAACAGACCAGCGTCGATTTGCACACCACGATCCGTTGTAATATCAAGGTCTGCAATTCGGGCCAGAGTCAGGCGCGCACCAAGACGATCCTCGATAAGACGAGCGTTTTTCTGAAGAACCTTGACCACACCGGTTCCGATGGTGCCGAAACCGAGCAGACCTACCTGGATTTCTTTCATGGAATCCTCGTAAATAAAACGGATGTTGTGATCATTACCCTGGTTTGAATAGATCATTAGCGAGGGACTAGCCTGCGTAGGGGTCGTCATTATCGAAAGAGAGCAGACACTCAGGCCGCTCACCGGGCAAATTATCTAATGCCCGTTTGAGTTCCTTTTCCAGCACATTTCGGGGCAACCTGCCCGTCGCCGTAAGACAGATGGAAACCAATGGGAAACCAGCCTCGCTGCACACTTTCAGCAGAAGCCGAAGCACCGCCCGATATCGGACAATGTCAAGCTCCCGCCAACTGCCTCCGCCAACGAACAAGACCCAGTCTGCGGCTAGCTTGCCATTATTGTCCACCAGCACATGCTCACCCGCATGGCCATCTACCTCGTTTTCGAGCAGCATGCCAGTCAAACGCCCGTTAAGCCGCCAGTCCAACAAGGCTGCGGCCCCACGTAGCGGACGCACATCCTCAAAATACAAAGCTGCGACCACCTTCCCTTCCATGCGATCGGCGGGCACGTCAAGGACGCGTAAAGCGCTCATTGCCCGGCAGGACGACAGGATCGAAAGATTTTATCAAGGACACCGTTAATAAAAGACGGCGTATCCTTGGTGCCGTACACCTTACCAATCTCGATCGCTTCATTGATAACCACGCTGGCAGGCACCTCAGGACAACTGAGAAGTTCGTAAGCCGCAAGCCGAAGCAGCGACAAATCGACCCGGGCCATCCGGTCGAGAGCCCAGTTCGTGGAGAGGTCCTCAATCATCTGGTCGATAGTTTCGAGATGATCAGACACCCCTCGCACCAAGCCCTCGGCAAACTCCCGCACCTCGGGTGAAACTGGCTGAGTGAACTCCTCAAGAGGATCGCCGAGCACATCGTCACGGAAACGGAAATTTTCCCAGAAATCGATAAGCACCTCATCGATGGAGGTGTCCTGATCCTGGAGACTGTAAATGATTTTCAGGGCCAATTCGCGACCCAGCCTGCGCATTCCTTTTGCCATGTATCCTACAGTTTCTTAAAAAGGTTAACCATTTCAATGGCGGTAACGGCTGCTTCATAGCCTTTGTTTCCGGCCTTGCTCCCAGCCCGCTCGATCGCCTGCTCAATGTTGTCGGTCGTAAGCACCCCAAAGGCCACTGGAATTCCAGAATCGAGGCTGACCGAGGCGACGCCCTTGGAGACTTCGGCGCTGACGTAATCAAAATGGGGAGTCGAACCGCGGATCACTGCCCCCAGGCAGATCAGCGCATCATAGTCGCCAGATGCCGCCATCTTTTTAGCCACCATAGGGATCTCAAACGCCCCTGGCACTTTAGCGATCGAAATATGATTCGGGTCGCCTCCGTGGCGCACCAAGGCATCGACCGCACCTTCGACCAGGCGGTCGCAGATGAAGCTGTTGAAACGGCTGACCACCAGGCCGAATTTAAAGCCGGCAGCCTCCAGATTTCCTTCAATTACTTTACTCATGATTAACATCTCCCGGTGTTCGGTGCCCGGTCTGTGTGCCGCACTCAGGCGGCCAACAGTTTGGGTCAGAGGTTTTCCAGCAGGTGCCCCATTTTTTCGCGCTTGGTTTTCAGATATTTTCTGTTGGAATCGCATGCGGGCATCTGAATCGCCACCCGCTCGACGATTTCGAGCCCGTAACCTTCAAGACCAATAATTTTCTTGGGATTGTTGGTTATCAGACGGATCTTGCGAATCCCCAGCTCAATGAGGATCTGGGCGCCGATCCCATAATCACGCAAATCGGCTTTAAATCCAAGGGCCTCGTTAGCTTCAACGGTATCATGTCCCTGATCCTGCAGGGCATAAGCCCTCAGTTTATTGATCAAGCCGATACCGCGCCCTTCCTGACGCATATAAAGGACTACACCAGCCCCTTCTTTATCTATTTGCGCCATGGCCGCCTGCAATTGATCACCGCAGTCACAGCGCTGAGAACCAAAAACATCCCCAGTGAGGCACTCGGAGTGAACCCGTACCAACACCGGTTTGTCGAAATCAATGGTGCCCTTGACCAGAGCGAGATGTTGAGCATGATCAACATCGTTCTCATAAGCAATGGCCTTAAAATCGCCACCGTAGAGGGTCGGTAAAACCGTTTCGGCGGCTCGACGCACAAGTAATTCTTTGCGCATACGATAGGAAACCAGGTCGGCGATAGAGATGATTTTCAAGTCGTGGATCTTGGCGAACTTTTTCAGCTCAGGCATCCGCGCCATAGTACCATCGTCATTCATGATTTCGCAAATGACCCCGGCAGGCTTCAACCCCGCAAGTCGGGCCAGATCAACCGATCCTTCAGTCTGTCCGGCACGTACCATCACCCCACCCTTTTTGGCCCGAAGCGGAAAAACGTGACCCGGACGAGCCAGGTCTTTGGCCGTACTTTCGTCAGCAATCGCAACCTGAATGGTGTGGGAACGATCGGCAGCAGAAATGCCGGTGGTCACCCCTCGGCGAGCTTCGATGGAAATAGTAAAAGCAGTACCAAAAGAGGATGAATTTTCATGAACCATCAGCGGAAGGTCGAGATAATCTGCGCGCTCTTGAGTTAGAGACAGGCAAATCAAACCGCGACCTTCGCGGGCCATGAAATTGATCGCTTCCGGAGTCACCATTTGGGCAGCCATCGTCAGGTCGCCTTCATTTTCACGGTCCTCGTCATCGACCAGAATCACCATTTTCCCCTGACGGATGTCGTCAAGGGCAGCTTCTATCTTTGCTATAGGCATTTTCAGAACTCCTCTTCGCGGGGCGTAAATATGTCACAGAAAACCATGCTTGGCAAGGAATTCGAGATCGACCGGGGGGCGCTTCTCCTCCCCGGATGACCGCCCCATCAGACGCTCCACATACTTTCCAATGATATCAGTTTCGATATTCACCTGGGACCCGACCTGTCTATCATTAAGAGTGGTCTCGGCCAATGTATGTGGAATAACCGCGACCGAAAAGGTATCCTCGGTGACACTGTTCACGGTAAGGCTGATACCGTCAATGGCAACAGATCCTTTTTCGACTACATAACGGTTAACCTCGGCAGAAACGCGCACGGTGAACCTATAGGTGTTGCCATCGCGCACCCGGGCGACAATGCTGCCGACAGCGTCGACATGGCCGCTGACCAGGTGCCCGCCTAAACGGGCGCCAAGGCAAAGAGCACGCTCCAGATTAACCCGGCTGCCGGGGACCAGTGACCCCAAAGTCGAGCGACTGACCGTCTCTGGGGAAACATCCGCCGAAAACTGTCCGTCGCCGAAAGCCACGACCGTCAGACAGATGCCGTTAACAGCAATACTGTCACCAATTGCGATTTCGTGCATGGCAATGCCGGTGGTCACCTTGAGGCGAACGCTGTCGGCACGTTTACGCAGTTCGCAAACCGTCCCCAGATCTTCAATCAGGCCGGTGAACATTGGACCACCTCCCCTTCAATCAGGATATCGTCTTCAAAACGACTACTGCGCACATCGTTGAGAGACAGAGCATCAGCCAGCTGACGTACCCCAGCACCGGAAAAGATACCAAAGCCGTCACTTCCACCGACGATCTTCGGCGCAACGAAAACCATCACCCGGTCAATCAGACCCGCCTGAAGCATGGCTTCATTCAGACCGCTGCCCCCTTCGAGCAGTAGATGTTGGATCCCCCGTTCCCCGAGCCGCTGCAGCAGTTCAGGCAAGTTGACCCTCCCTCCCGGTCCATCGAGCACAAGCACCTCAACACCCTGTCGCTGCAACCGTTCGACCTTCTGTACGCAAGCCGAAGAAGTCGTGGCAATCAAGGTGGAGGCTGAGCCCAGATCATCCAAGAGTTTGGCCTGGTCAGAAATACGCAAGTGCGAATCTACCACCACCCGCAAAGGATTACGCCCCCCTTCAGGGAGACGGGTGGTTAATTGTGGATCGTCATGCAGA
>JBFHFM010000152.1:0-8205 GCA_041583595.1 Trichloromonas sp.
AGAGTCTCTTCAAGCTCGTCGCGAGTCAATCCTCGCTCAGCCTCGGGAAATTGCGGCAAAATAAGAAACTGCTCAAACAAATCCTTGGCCATGCTATCCCAGTTCCAGTCAGACGAAGGAACCTTCTCGGGGCAAAAGGTGGCCACCACGTCTTCGACCATCTCCAGCACGATCCCTTCGACGGTTTCGCGAATATTTTCTCCCCCGAGAACCTCCCGACGCTGGGTATAAATGACCTCACGCTGTTTATTCATGACGTCATCATATTCGATGAGATGCTTACGAATTTCGAAGTTATGCCCTTCGACTTTCTTCTGGGCATTTTCGATGGCCTTGGAAATCATGCCATGCTCGATCGGCTCCCCTTCAGGCAGTTTCAGCTTATCCATGACGAAAGCTACCCGGTGAGAACCGAAAATGCGCAGCAGATCATCCTCAAGGCTCATAAAGAAACGGCTTTTGCCCGGATCCCCCTGACGGCCGCTGCGGCCTCGCAACTGGTTGTCGATTCGCCGAGACTCATGACGTTCGGTGCCGCAGATATAGAGGCCGCCAGCTTCGATCACGGCCTCCTTTTCGGCCAAACAAACCGCCTTGTATTTTTCCAGCAGAGCAGGATAAACCTCGTCGGCATCTTCACTAGCAGCGGCCTCACGACGCGCCAGCATTTCCGCATTGCCGCCAAGGATGATGTCGGTCCCGCGACCAGCCATGTTAGTGGCAATGGTCACCGCCCCCTGGCGGCCGGCCTGAGCGACAATTTCAGCTTCTTTTTCATGATGCTTGGCATTGAGAACATGGTGCGGAACCCCGCGCTTGCGCAGCATCTCGGCCAGTTCTTCAGATTTCTCGATGGAAATGGTACCGACCAGGACCGGCTGACCGCTGGCATGCGCCTCGACGACATCCTCAACGACCGCCTTGAATTTTTCTTTCTCGGTTTTGTAGATAACATCGGCGACATCGGCCCGCTGCATTGGCCGGTTGGTCGGAATCACCACCACGTCAAGCTTGTAGATTTCGTGGAACTCGGCCGCTTCGGTGTCCGCGGTACCCGTCATACCGGAGAGCTTTTCATACATACGAAAGTAATTCTGAAAGGTGATGGTGGCCAGCGTCTGATTCTCGCTCTCGACCTTGACCCCCTCCTTGGCTTCCACCGCCTGGTGCAGGCCATCGCTCCAGCGCCGCCCGGGCATCAAGCGGCCGGTAAATTCATCGACGATCATGACTTCGCCGTCTTTCACCACGTAATCGACGTCCCGTTTAAACAGGGCGTGAGCCTTTACGGCCTGATTGACATGATGCAGAACCTCGATATGGCTGGGCTCGTAGAGGTTATCAATGCCGAGCAGCTTTTCAACCCGCAGCACCCCTTCTTCAGTGAGGGTGGCCGATTTGGCCTTCTCGTCAATGGTGTAATCACCCGTGTATTCTTTGACTTTTTTCCCCAGCTTGTCGTCCCGATGCTCAAGCACTTCGCCTTTTTTCAGCATGGGAATGATGCGGTTCACCGTATTATACAGCTCGCTCGAAGCCTCGCTCGGGCCGGAAATAATCAACGGGGTCCGAGCCTCGTCGATGAGAATCGAGTCAACCTCGTCCACGATGGCGTAATGATGCTCCCGCTGCACGTAGTCGCTGAGCGCGAACTTCATATTGTCCCGCAAGTAGTCGAAACCGAACTCATTATTGGTGCCGTAGGTGATGTCGCAGGCGTAGGCCGCCTTACGCTGAACGTCATTCAGTCCGTGGACGATCACGCCGACAGTCAGGCCGAGAAAACGGTGAATCTGCCCCATCCATTCGGAGTCGCGCCGAGCCAGATAGTCGTTGACGGTAATGACATGCACGCCCCGTTGGGTCAGAGCATTGAGATAAGACGAAAGGGTGGCCACCAGGGTCTTGCCTTCGCCGGTTTTCATTTCAGCGATTTTTCCGCGGTGCAAGACCATGCCGCCGACCAGTTGCATATCGAAATGACGCATGCCCAGCACCCGTTTACCAGCCTCCCGTACTACAGCAAAAGCTTCGGGAAGCAGGTCGTCCAGGGTTTCCCCAGCCTGGAGGCGCTGCCTGAACTCGGCGGTCTTGCCCGTCAGCTGATCATCGGACAAGGCTGAAATTTCAGGTTCAAGGTTGTTAATTCGGGAGACGACTGCCCTCAACTGCTTGAGTTCGCGGTCATTTTTACTCCCGACAAATTTTCTTATCATGGAACCGATCATCTATAAATCTCCATGGGAATATCCCAACTGCAGGATTTGGTCACTGTGAACAGCAAATTAATTAGCCGGTAAAAAAGTACAATGATAGCATAAAAAAAATGGACCTACCAAGCACAAAGCCATCCCGATAACAAGCCACATTCCCGCAATCAAAAACGCCCCGGCGAGGCCGGGGCGTTTTTGATTTATTCAAGTTAGCTTAAAGATATTTTTTTGGATTAATCGGCACATTGTTGCGCCGTACCTCATAGTGAACGTGAGGCCCGGTTGAACTACCGGTACTCCCAACGGAGGCGATTTTATCACCGCGCTTGATCCGCTGGCCGACCTTCACATGCAGCTTGGAATTATGGCCGTAAAAGGTTTTAAAACCATAACCATGATCGATCACGACCAGCTTGCCGTAACCGGGAGCGGTTTCGGCCCGACTGACAATGCCATCCGCCGTGGCATAGACCGGAGTGCCGGTGCGGGCTGCTATATCAAGCCCCTCATGCCGCTTCAACCTACCGGTAAATGGAGACTTGCGCATGCCGAACCCGGAAGTCATCCACCCCTTGGTCGGCCACCCTTTAGGTTTGGCTCCAAGCAAAGAGCGTTCGTCGTTGAGAATACCGTGAATTTCTTCCTGGCTGGCGCGGCGAAGATCGATGGCCTGCATGATTTCGTCGACCTGGCGCTGCAGAGCTGAAAATTCGGTCACCGGATCATCCTCTGGAGGACCACCGATACCGGTCAAACTGTCGGTTTTAGGTTTAGACAGCTTGGCCATAACCCGAACCTTGGCATCATTTTGCGCCAATACCATCAGTTCCTGACGTAATTCGTCAAGGCTCGCCGTCAAGCGACGGAGATTCTGCTGTTGAGTCCGGTTCTCCACCTTAAGCCGGCCGAATTCACCCCGATCCAGGTTGATTCGATAATAATCGAATCCCAACAGACCAACACCGACTAAAAAGAAAACCACCAACCCAGCTGCCATACCGAGCCAACGCCGCTTCAGCGCAAACCGGCGAACCTGGTGAGATCCCTCAGGAATAACAAGTATCGTATATTTTTTGGCAGGCAAATAATCCTCCCGTCAGCTGCCCATATTACATTATCGCTACAGGCAGTTTTTAATAAATATATGGGATTAATAAAGGAAAATCGTCCAGAATGTCAAGTTTTTTGGACGCAAGCGACCGGGAGACCAGGATCAGAACTCGATACTCATGGCAATTTCGTCACATTCCGGGAACTTTGGACACTTGATACAGTCCCCCCAGATTTTGTGCGGCAGTTCCGATTTTTCAATCTCATGGAACCCCATTTTACTGAAGAAACCAGGTTTATAAGTCAAAGCAAAAACGCGAAGGATGCCGAGTCCACGTGCTTCATTCAGGCAAGCTTCGACCAACTGCCGACCGAGACCTTTTCCTTCCTGGCTGCTATCCACGGCCAAGGAGCGAACTTCGGCCAGATCCGCCCAGCAGATCTGCAGACAGACGGCCCCAACCACCTGTTCGTCGATTTCGTACACATAAAAATCTCGAATGCCTTCGTATATGTCGGCCAGCGACCGAGACAGCATCAAGCCCTGCTGGGCATAGCTGATCAGCAGCTTATGGATTGACTTGGCATCAGCCATGCGAGCTTTGCGGATCATGGGCAATCTCCCTGAAAAAAATAGTGGAATGGAAGAAGGGATAAACGAGTTACCCCGGGCTCGATCCGCCGATCAGTTCGCGAGCGTGTTCGAGTGTTCGCTCGGTAACCTTGGCACCACCGAGCATACGGGCCATTTCACGAGTCCGGTCTTCGCCATCAAGCCGAACCAGAGCTGTAAAGGTACGCCCCTCACGCTCCTGTTTCTCGACCCGGTAGTGACTATCGGCAAAAGCCGCCACCTGGGGGAGATGTGTAATGCAAATAACCTGCCGTCCACAGGCCACCCCCTTCAATTTTTCTCCAACCGAAGTCGCCGCCTCGCCGCCTATTCCGGCATCGACCTCATCGAAAATCAGGGTCGGGATGCCGCCCGCTTCAGGCGCAGCACTTTTGAGCGCCAGCATAATGCGCGACAGCTCACCACCCGAAGCGATCCGAACCAAGGGTTTAGGCTCCTCCCCCGGGTTAGGCGACAGATAAAATTCGCCCTTTTCCAAACCATAGGGGCCGGCCTCGACCAGTGGGGTAAGCCGTACCTCGAATCGGGCACGCGCCATCGCCAGGCCAGCCAGTTCAGATTCAACTCGCTGCTGCAGCAGGGCGGCTCCCTGCCCCCGCTGTTCGGATAAAGACTTACCGGCCCGCTGCAATTTGTCGCGGGCGCCGTCCAAAGCCTTTACCAGACTGGCCCGGGTCCCGTCGAGATCAGTCAACTCAGCCAACTCCTGGTCAATGCGCTGGGCCAGGGTCAACATCTCATCGATGGTCGGGGCATACTTACGCTTGAGACTGGCCAGGCGGGCCAGACGTTCTTCGACCTCATTCTGGCGCCCAGGCTCAAAGCTTACCTGCCGGGCATGGTCGCGCAACTGCATCGCCACGTCCTCAAGAGCATACAGTGAACTGCGTACAGCTTCGGCCAAGGGAGCCAGCGCCGGATCAACATTGTTCAAATGTTCAAGGCTGGTCGCCAGCGCTTCGAGCTGCTCGCAGACGGCACCATCCTTGCCATAAAGGGTGTCATAACCACCGCTGGTGGCAGCAGCCAGCCGTTCGGCGTGCAACAACAACAAACGTTCCGCCTCCAGTTCCTCATCCTCCCCGGCGCGCAGGTTGGCGTCGGCCAATTCACGACTCTGAAATCCGAGATAATCCAACCGGTTCTGGCGTTCGCGCTGAGCTTCGTCGAGTCGGTGCAGCCGCTCTTCGAACTCGCGCGCCTGATCGTAGCACTCCCGATATGTCGCCAGTAACGAACCTGCGTTGGCGAAATCATCAAGCATCGTCAGGTGCAGATCAGAACGCTGAAGTCCCTGCTGGGCATGCTGGCCGTAGATAACCATCAGCCCGGCTGTCAGCGGCTGCAATTGGGCCAGAGTCGCCAGTGAACCGTTGATAAAAACCTTATTTTTACCGGAACGGGAAACAGTACGCCGTACCAGCAATTCGTCGCCGTTGTCCAATCCCGCGGCAGCAAGCTCTTGCTGTAACGCCGCAGCACTGGACAAATCAAACAGCGCCTCGACCGTCGCCTCCTCTTCACCTGTGCGGATCAGATCAGGGCGAGCGCGGTCGCCAAGCAACAACCCGACCGCATCAATAATAATCGACTTACCCGCCCCGGTTTCCCCGGTCAGCACATTGAAGCCGACACCAAAAGAGACCTGCAGTCGGTCAATGATGGCAAAATTACGGATAACGAGATCGGTCAACATAGATAAAACCTCAGCGAGCCCCCCAGTGAAGCTTGGTGCGCAGAACCTCGAAAAAGTCTCTCGACGGACTCTTGATCAGCAGGGTACTGCTGCGAGATTTGCGGATTTCCACCACGTCACCACCATGCAGCGGCATGCCCACCTGACCGTCGGCCGTAAAAGCGACATCTTCATCCTTGAACTTGACCTCGACCCGAATGATCGCCTCGTCAGAAACAATGATCGGTCGGTTGGTCAGCATATGGGGACAAATAGGCGAAATAACGAGACAATTGAGCCCGGGGTAGATGATTGGCCCGCCCGCTGCGAGATTGTAGGCGGTAGACCCCGTGGGACTCGAAATAATCAAACCGTCAGCTTTGAAAGTCGTCAGATAGTCGTTGTCGACGGTGACTTCCATATCGATGATGCGGGCAATGGCCCCCTTGTTGATAACCACATCGTTAAGCACCCGGTAGCGCCCCACCTCCTGATTACCGCGACGCACCACCGCATCAAGCATAATTCGATTCGTAACGGTGAACTCTCCCTCGATCACCTTTTCGAGCATCGGGTAGAGTTCGTCCAAGGTGATTTCGGTGAGAAAACCGAGACTGCCAAGATTGACGCCGAGAATGGGAGTGCGCAGATCGCCGACCTTGCGGGCCACCGAAATAAGAGTACCGTCACCGCCAAGCACAACGATCAGGTTGACCATGGCAGGAATCGACCCGCCAGGGTAGCCTTGGCGATCCCCCATGCCACTAGCCAGATGCTGATCGAGAAAGACCTCGACACCCCGCTCCTGCAGCCAGGCGCTTACCTCGCGAGCCACCAGAATGGCATCGGGGCTGCTACGCTTGGCAAAAAGACCGATACGTTTCATAAGAACCCCCTTTTCGACTAAGTGCGGAAGATAGCACAGCCCCTTGGTAAAGTCTATTCCAGGCAAGAGGCACCGATTGCTCAACCGTAATTTTTAAAAAAGGAGGGGCTTATCAGCGGGGTGCAAATCCGGCAGAGCGAACACATCGACACGGAAAACTCTATTGTCGACTAGCGAGAATCGAAACAGTGGCTTGCGGCTGGAATCGACTTGGAGGCCTCCCCTCTGACCAACACATTTTTTCCGATTTCTCAACCAGTCCAAGCTGTGTTAGAGTGCCCTTCTAACCCCTTCACCCCGAGTCGTTATGGACCTGTTCGAACAGAGCATGCAAAACTCAAGCGATGCCCCGCTGGCAGAGCGACTCAGGCCGCAGAACATCGACGAAATGGTCGGCCAGCAGCACCTGCTGGGCGAAGGCAAGGTGCTGCGCCGCCTGATCGAATCGGACCAGGTCGCCTCAGTGATCTTCTGGGGGCCGCCCGGCACCGGTAAAACGACCCTCGCACAGGTCATCGCCAACTCGACCAAAAGTCAGTTCGTCTTTTTTTCGGCGGTGCTGCAGGGAGTCAAGGAAGTCCGGGAAATCGTCGCCAAAGCCCGGGAAGACAAAGCCTACCATGGTCGCAAGACCCTTCTCTTCGTCGACGAAATCCACCGTTTTAACAAGGCCCAACAGGACGCTTTTCTCCCCTACGTCGAGCGCGGCGACATCATCCTGATCGGAGCCACCACCGAAAATCCCTCGTTCGAAATCAACTCGGCGCTCCTCTCCCGCTCACGGGTCTTCGTCCTCAACCGGATCGAACCGGACGACATCCAGATCCTGCTCGCACGCGCCCTGACTGACCCGCGCGGCCTGGGTCGGCGCAACCTCAGCCTCGCCGACGATGCCAACGAGTTCCTCGCCGAACAGGCCGACGGCGATGCCCGGGTCGCCCTCAACACCCTCGAGGTGGCCGCCGCCGGAGTCTCAAAAACAATCAGCCTTGAAGCTGTACAGGAAGCACTACAGAAAAAAGCCCTGCTCTACGATAAGGGGGCCGAGGAGCACTACAACGTCATCTCCGCCTTTATCAAGAGCATGCGCGGTTCCGATCCCGACGGTGCACTCTACTGGTTGGCGCGAATGCTGGAAGCTGGCGAAGACCCTCTCTTTATCGTCCGCCGCATGGTCATCTTCGCATCCGAAGACATCGGCAACGCCGATCCCCGCGCCCTGCAGGTCGCCCTCGCCGTACAGCAGGCGGTACACTTCATCGGCATGCCCGAGGCGCGCATCAACCTGGGCCAGGGAGTCACCTATTTAGCCACCGCCCCGAAAAGTAACGCATCGTACCTCGGCATCAATCAAGCTTTAGCTGAAGTGCGCAAAAGTGGCGCCTTACCCGTCCCACTACACATCCGCAACGCCCCTACCAGCCTGATGAAAGACCTTGGTTACCATAAAGGCTACAAATACGCTCACGATTTCAACGAAGGAGTGGCTGAGCAAGAACATCTGCCGGAACAGTTAAGCGGACGGGTCTTCTATCGCCCTACCGAACGGGGTTACGAAAAGATGATCAGTGAACGGATGCGGTATTACCAACAGCTGCGAAAAACTTCGAAAACTGAAGAAGGGAGCGCCGAAGAACCAGGAGCAGATTCGCCTCGGACACAGGGAAATATCGAAACAGAATAAAAGAAACGGAACTCTTCGAATCCCGTTTCTGATACAGACCCAGACAGCACACGTACCAATTCA
>JBFHFM010000153.1:0-8140 GCA_041583595.1 Trichloromonas sp.
GATTGCACAAAGAAACTACTTTTCAGATAGGTTCTCATTTTCACCCCCAGGAAACGACAACCGGAATGGACTTCTCCGGCGTGATGGTGATGGCATCCACCGGGCAGTACATGCGGCACAGGTGGCAGATCTGGCAATCGGCCGGATATTTGATAAATGCTTTTTGGGTCTTTGCGTCCTGACGTATGACATCTGTCGGGCAACTTTTCACGCAGATGCCGCAGCCGATGCATCCTTTAATCTGTTTTATGGCCATGATAAAAACCTATTGAAAAGGTGAAAAGAATGCTGCCACAACCACGGCAGCATTCTCGTCCGTTTCCTGCAAAAGTTCCGAGTCGACCGCCAGCAACCGTTATTGCCGCCCACCGTCTTTAGGCACATCATTAGGCATCGCTGCCAGCTGCCCATTTATCTCCTTGCAGGTCGCTTTCACGGTATCGCCATGGCGTCCGATAAATTCGACGCTGTCACCAACGGCTTTTCCTTCGCATGCCGCAATGGCCTCGGGAGGCGCTCCATGCTTTCCGCCACCTGGGCCACCATGTCCTCTTGTACAGCCGCTCAACATCACCAGACTTAACAGGGTCAAAGCTAATGCCACTATTACCACGCCTTGTTTATTCATCTTGAAACTCCTTTGGTTGGTTAACTTATGAACGCTGTGCTCATTGGGCAAAAAAGTAGCGCAGGAAAATGGAATTAATATGGAGACAATAAGGAAGAAATATGGAGAGTATTTTTTTAATGTTCAGGTACCAGGAGAAGGATTAACTGTGAGAGACGGAATCCGTGAGCTCATCATCGAAAATGCATTCACGGATTCAGGTTGGGTTTGAAAGAACGCCGTCACCTGGCTTGAAAAATACGTAATGGGAGGTTATCGGATTGGACCGGTTGAAACGAAAAAGCGAATGGTCGAGACCAGATTTTCGAAGATTTGAGGACGAATAGCAGGGCGATTTGTCGAGAATAGCCCCAGTGATTAGTGCTGTTTTACGATTCGTGGGTCTCAGACCCCGGAGACTAACCGTTAAAACGGAGGATCGACGTAACTTTATCGCTGAATGAGAGTGCGCCTATATAACCCTTGTCGACCGGAAAATTTCGGGTCGTCCAGCGCTGGTCGGGCTGGCCACCGGTTAATTGATCCAAGGGGCCGGAAAATCCCCATCCCTGACATTTCAACCAGGCTTCTTTGCGGGTCCATATCCGGTAAAAGGTCCTTTTGCGTCGATGTTCGTCAGAAGCAGACAGTCTGTTTAATTCCTCTTTTGAAAAAAATTGCCGCGCTATTTTTTCATAGGCCAGTTTGGGATCGATTGCTTCAATATCGACACCGAGGTCATGTTCTTTTCCGACGCCCAATACTGCCCAGGCTCCTGAATGAGCCAGATTAAAGAGGAACCTGTTGGGGGACTGGTTGCCGAGGGAGGGTTTTCCGCCTGTGCCATAGCTGAACTGGATAGTTTCTGGATCTAAGTCGAGATAGCGAGCGAGGATTTGCCGAAGGCGGCCACGGGCAGCGATGAAGTTGCAGCTCTTGTGCGGATCGAGCAGGCGTTTGGCCCGACTTCGTTCGTCAGCGGACAGAAGGCGCTGGAGTTGATCGATTTCTGTGATGGAAAGGTCGAGGCGAAAACGCCAGAGGTGGATGAACCCCTCTTCAAGTACCGGTTTCTCTGGTGCAATGCTCCATGGGGCAGGGTGATGGTCCATGTCAGGCTGCAGCTTGCTGTAGTTTAAGCCATGCTGAGAGGCGCTGCATCCCTTCGTCAAAGGAGACTTGGGGCTGGTAGCCGAAATCCTGTCGGGCGGCACTCAGGTCGAACCAGTGTGCTGTGGAGAGTTCGTGGGCGACGAAGCGGGTCATGCGCGGTTCGCCTTTGAGATTGAACAGAGTGTAGGCTTTTTCCAGCATCCAGCCGATGGCGTAGGCAAGGCCGGGGGGGATAGTTCCGGAAACCGGAGGATGCCCGCCTGCTGCGAGGATGCGGTCGACCACGTCCCAGACCGGCAGTGGTTCTCCTTGGGCCAGAAAGTAAGCCTTGCCAGCGACTTGCGAGCCGATATCGAGATGTTTGGCCGCCTGCAGGTGGGCCCAGGCCGCGTTGTCAATGTAGATGGTATCGACCAGGCAGGGCCGTTTGCCAATGCGGCGCAATTGACCTTTTGCGCCGCGATCGAGAATACGCGGCACCAGGTGATTGTCCTCCGGTCCCCAGATCAGATGGGGGCGCAGAGCCACCGTGGCCAGCTCTGCACCATTAGCGGCCAGCACCAGTCGTTCGGCCTCGGCCTTGGTCTGAGGGTAGAAGGATTCGAACTGCGCGGGGTAGGGGACCGACTCATCGACTCCCTCCATGTCGCAGCCGTTAAAGACCACGCTCGGCGAGCTGGTGTAGACCAACTTGCGGACGCCACAAGAGCGGCAGGCATCGATCACATTGCGGGTGCCGACAACGTTGGCCTGGTAAAACTCCTGGTACGGTCCCCAGACCCCAGCTTTGGCGGCAACGTGATAAACGATATCGCACCCTTGGGCGGCAAGCGCTACCGCGGCCGCATCGGCCAGTTCGCCTCGGCAGTGCTCAACCCCCAGAGCGGTGAGTTCAGGGTGTTCGCTGCGGGAAAAGGAGCGAACCTCGGCCCCTTGCTGGCGTAGCAGCTTGACGATGGCTTTTCCGAGAAAACCGCCGCCGCCGGTCACCAGCGCCTTCACTGAAGTTCCTTCTCAGCCCAGACAGCAAGCTTTTCGCGGAAAATTTTGGCATTGTGGCGAATGTCGACAGGAAAGGCAGGGTGAAAGAGCAGGTCGGAAATATCGGCGGTTATTTCATGTTGAGCCGCGATGGCAAGCAATTCCCCGCGGATGCGCGTCCGCTCCGTTTTGCTGACGCCGTTTTCCAGTTCCACACAGATGACGGGCCTCTTTAGCCCTGTTTTTCCGACCCCGACCAGCGCCGATCGAAAAACCTGCGGGTGAGTGTTGAAGATCGCTTCGCAGGGGATGGTGAATCGGGTCTGGCCTTCGCTTTCGACCCGGTGGGCTTTGCGGCCGCAGAACCAGATGCGTCCTTCGCTGTCACGATAACCGAGGTCTCCCATGCGGTGGAAAAAGCCGCCGGCAGGATCCTGGATTTTAGCCAAGTCGGTCGATTCCGGACGATTGTAATAGCGCGCAGTAACCTGGGGGCCCTTGACCACGATTTCGCCGATGGTGGCATCGTTGAGCTTCAGTTTGTTGTCCCAGGTGGCGATCGGCTCGTCGCTGATGGCGATAATCTGCAGCTCGATTCCCGCAACCGGTCGGCCGATGCAGACTCCGTGTCCCTGGTCGGTCAACTGCCGGGTCTGTTCGAGGATCTCAGTGCTGCCGATGGAGCAGACCGGCAATGATTCTGTAGCGCCGTAGGGGGTGAAAATCTGAGTGTCTTTATTGAGCATGCTGGTGAAGCGTTCGAGTACCACGGACGGAACCGGTGCTCCGGCGGAAATCACTCTCCGAAGGGTCGGCAGCTTGACGGCGCTGGCCTGTCCGTAGCGTCCGACCCGGTTGATCAGGGCCGGTGAGCCGAACATACTGGTAACGCCGAAACTTTCGATGGCTTCGATAATTTTGCGCGGGTCGACCGAGCCGGGACGGGTAAAGTCCATTTCCGGAATTACCGAGGTCATTCCCAGCGCTGGTGCAAAAAGGGCGAACAGAGGAAAGGTCGGCAGGTCAATCTCGCCGGGGCGGATATCGTACAAGGTACGCAGCATCTCGACCTGGGCGCAGAAGTTGCCGTGGCTGTAGACCGCCCCCTTAGGCACTCCGGTGCTGCCACTGGTGAAAAGGATGGCTGCGGTTTCGTCGGCCGCGGTCTGGACCATCGGATAATCAGCGTCATTTGCCGATCTGTTGATCAGTTCAGTCAGCGTCCCTCCGCTCCACAACAGGCGCGAGCCGACCGTGAGATGGGTGCGGATCGTTTCCTTGCCCCAGCCGAGCAGAAGACGGGCGATGTGGGCTTTGGGGATTCCGATGAAGGCTTCGGGCGCCGCCTCTTCGAGGCAGGCTTTGAGGTTCTTTACCCCCATCCCCGGATCGATCAGCACTGGCACGGCGCCAACCTTGAACAGGGCAAAAGTCAGGGCGAAAAAATCGAGACTGGGGGGGACCATCAGCACCGTACGTACGCCGCGGCGAATGCCGATAGTTTCAAGCCCGTGGGCGATACGGTTGCTTTCACGATCGAGTTGGGAAAAGGTGTAGTGGGTGTAACAGACCCGGTCGCGGCGGTCCCTGCCTTGCGGAAAGTAGACCGCCGGGGAGTGAGGCTGAAGCCGGGCCATTTTGGGCAGGTGTGCGGCGATGTTGTTCAGCGTTGTTTTTTCCATGCCGGTTCGGTCTTTATTGGGTGTTTTTTGAGGAAGGCCTGGATCAGTGGAATAATCTGATCGCCTGCATCTTCAAGAATATAGTGGCCGACATCGGGATATGAGTGAACTTCAGCGTTGGGGAAACGCCGCTGCCATTCGTCGCGAAAATGGTGATCGAAGACGAAGTCTTTCTCACCCCAGAAGATGGCCATCGGTCGATCGGAAAAGCGATGCAGACCGTTGTCGACTTCACTGACCAGGTCGTAGCTGAAATCTCCAGGTTTCAGTGGGATATCCTGCACAAACCTCAAGGTAGCCAGGCGATTATGCCAGTTGTCGTAAGGGCTTCGGTAGGCCTGGCGCAAATCAGCGCTCATCGGCTTGCGTTTGCAACCGACCATTGCGGCGCCAAAGGCGAAGGCGTTGAACGTCTGGATCAGAAAGGCGCCCAGTCGAGTATCGCGGCAGATCTTCAACGACAACGGCAACTTTTTGCTTTTGGGCAGGTGAAATGCCGCAGTGTTGAGAATCACCAATCGGGCGATGCGTTCGGGGTAGCGGGACGCATAGGCCATGCCGATCATGCCGCCCCAGTCATGCACCACCAGGGTAATGCGCTCACGGATTCCGAGGTGTTCGAGCAGGGACTCGAGATCATCGACCCGCTGCTTGAGGGTGAAGGAATAGTACGAGTCGGACGGTTTGTCAGACAACCCGCAGCCGATGTGGTCAGGCACTATCGTCCGATAATCACCGCGTAGTTCTCGCACCAGTTCGCGGTAATAAAAGGACCAGCTCGGGTTGCCATGAAGCATCACGACCGGGTCGCCCTTACCTTCGTCAAGATAGTGATACTTGAGGCCGTTCAAATCGAGAAAGTGGCTTTTGAAAGGGTAGAATGCTTTCATTACCACTGAATTCCCAACATCAGACAGTTTAGACCGCTGCCAATTCCCAGAAAACCGACGATGTCTCCGGGGAGGAGGATGTCCCGTTCTTTGGCGATGGCGGCCGTGACCGGTAGCGAAACGGTCCCCATGTTGCCGAGAAATTCGAAGGTGGTGAAATCTTTGTCCGGCGACACGCCGATCGTCTGCAAAATGAGTTTCTGGTGGGCTTCGCCAACCTGATGGCAGATTACCTTGTTGATCCGATCGGTGCTCAGCTCCAGTTCATCCATAAAGGCGGCCCAGGTTCTTTTGCCCAGTTCGACTCCATATTTCATGACTGCCACTGCATCGGTTTTCATGTAGGGGACGGGGTTTTCCTGTGACTCGGCGTCGAGACCCCAGCGGCACAGGGCGTGGTGCTGGGGTTCGGCGATGTTCACTCCGCCAAGCAGGCGCGGACGCCGCGACGGGGTGAATGAACCGTCGGTGAGCAAAACGGCCACAGCTCCCGATCCGCCGGTTAGGGTGGCCAGCGAAGTGGTGAAAAGCTCCATCGACGGTTTGTCGAGCATCCGCTTGATCATGATTTCGTTGATCTCCCGGGAGCTTTCACAAGCGACGACCAGTCCAGCGCGAATCTGTCCGAGTTCGATGCGGTTGGCGAGATCCATCACGCCATTGAGTACGCCAAGACAGGCGTTGGAAATGTCATAGACGGCGGCGTTTCCTTGAATACCGAGAGCCGCGGCCACCTGGCAGGCGGTAGCCGGCTCGAAGTGTTCACGACAGACTCCGGCATAGACCAGCGCGCCGATATCCTGTGGGGCAATATCACGGCCCTGCAGCGCCTTCTCGGCAGCGGCGATGGCTCCCTGCGAAACCGGGGTGCCAGGCTTCCACCAGCGCCGCTCCCGGATGCCGGTCAGGGCTTCCAGTTGTCCCGGAGCGATGTGCAGAGCGTCGTACATCGGCTTGAGCCGGGTTTCCAGCTCAGTTGACGTTACCACGATCGGTGCCAGTTCGTAGCCTACCGATTCTATATAAACTCTCGAATACCTCATTTATCACCACCGTGTTACGGATTATGTAAAACACACTATATTAACCGGTATGCTCGGCTCAGGCAAGGAATAGGTGCCATAAATGGATTAGCTTTGTAGCACAAAAGGGCTGAATGGTGAAGGAAAAACGGGAAATTATCTGGCTTAAGCTATTCAGAAGAGGGTCCTGGTCGATTCGATTCACTTGGCTGTTCCTGGCAGGCCAGCAGAACGCCACCGACAATCAGCGCTGCGCTGGCAAAAATATTCACGGTCAACGGTTCATCCAGAGCGACGACCCCGGTGATGACCCCGACCAGAGGAATACCGTACAGCAGGTTATTGGTAACAGTAACCCCAAGGGCTGGAATGGCCTGGTTCCACAAGTGATAGGCCAGGGCCGAGCAAATGACGCCAAGAAAGAGAACGCCACCCCAGGATTGCAACGACGGGCTGGGCGTAGGGAGTAGAAAAATTTCAATGAGGGCGCAGGGAAGAAGGGTAAGGGCGCCGATCGACATAATACTAAAGGTCAGTAGCAGGTTAGGATAACGTTTTGTCAGTCGGTCAGCTAAAAAGGTGTACCAGACCCAAGTGGTTACTGCCGCCAGCATCAGTAAATCGCCAGACAAGGTGGCTTCGCCCTGGCTGGGGCCGACGAGCAACACCACTCCGGCCAGTGCGATCAAGAGTCCGGCCAGTACCAATGGTTTTGGTAACCGGCGTTTGAGAAAAGCGTTGGCTGCTTCGGTGGTCAAGGGGATGGTGGCGACGATCAGGGCTCCGTGAGTGGCGGTGGTGTATTTGAGACCGAAATTTTCAAATCCGGAATAAAGAGTGACTCCGGCAAAGCCAAGCAGAAAAAGGGCGAGACGGTCTTCTCTGGCGATGTGGACCTGCCGATGGCGCCGGGCCAGCGGCCACATAAGCAGCGTCGCCAGGGCGAAGCGCAAAAAGGCCAGGATGAAGGGCGGGATTTCCTGAACGGTCACGCGGGTGACGGCAAAGGAGCAGCCCCAGACTATGATGACCAGGAGGGCTGCCAAAAAGGACAGCCAGAGTCGCTTGTTCTGATTCGGGACCAGTGTTTCGACAGGGGGCGGCATGTTGACTGAATAAACTATCCTTATCTCAAATCCATATCGAAAGGACCGGCGCTATTGAACGACCGGTCCTTTCGATATGGGGCTTTGCCTGCCCGGATCCAAATGCAAGGGCTAAGGCAGGGCTAACCCAGTGCCTACAGAACTACCGACCTGTTACCGACGGTTCCCCATCACCCGCAGCAGCATCAAAAAGAGGTTGATAAAGTCGAGATAAAGGGTGAGGGCACCGAGAATAGTGGCTTTCTGGCGCGATTCTCCATCGGCAAAGCCGTTCTGGCTGATTCGCTTGAGCTTCTGGGTGTCGTAGGCGGTGAGGCCGACGAAAATGAAGACACCCACGTAACTTACAACCCAGGAGATCATGGCACTTTGCATGAAGATGTTGACCACCGAGGCAATGATGATGCCGATCAACCCCATGAAGAGGAAGCTTCCCCATCCGGTCAGGTCGCGTTTGGTAGCCATGCCGTAGATGCTCATGCCGGCAAAGGTTCCGGCGGAGATGAAAAAGGTGCTGACGATGGAACTCTGGGTATAGACCAGGAAGATAGAGGCAAAGGTAATCCCACTGAGAGCTGAGTAGAGCATGAACATCAGAGTCGCGGTGGTTGCACTGATGCGGTTGATGGCTGCCGACAAGGCAATAACCAGCCCGAGTTCGCCAAACATCAGCCCGTAAAAAACCATCTTGTTGCCGAAGATCAGCTGCAGCATCGACTCACTGGACAGGGTGAAGAGC
>JBFHFM010000154.1:0-8134 GCA_041583595.1 Trichloromonas sp.
CCTCACTCCTCACTCCTCACTCCTCACTCCTCACTCCTCACTCCTCACTCCTCACTCCTCACTCCTCACTCCTCACTCCTCACTCCTCACTCCTCACTCCTCACTCCTCACTCCTCACTCCTCACTCCTCACTGCCCTCAAGACGCTTCCCGGCTAATCTCGGTAATGGCATCAAGAACCACCTCGTCGTATTTGTCCTGAATAATGGCTGCCGCCACCGGAGGATTTTTTACCAGGGATTTGACCAGGCCGAAGCGCATATCCCGAGGAAGTACACCAATATAATTGACCAGGTTCTGTTCCTGAACGGGGGTCATCTGCGGCTTGACTTCGAGACTGGTGACCACGTCGTTCATCGAAACCGCCTGCAAATCGTCCCGCTGCGATTTGACTTTCAGAGCCACGGTCCCCCAATTATCCAGAATTTCCTGAGCGGTCACTGGCCGATGCTGCTGTTCGGCGCACCAGCGCAAAAACATGACCGCCGCCTCTTTCCCGACGATACCGGCATAGACCTCCATTTCGAGCTCGGCGGGAAACCGGCAATGATTGCGCAAAATGCTGACCATCTCCCAGGCCCGCTCAGTCGGTTCCATCTGCATATCTAGAGGACTTCCCTGACGGGCCAGCAGGTTCGGATTACCAGCGAGAAACTGCTGAACCCCCGGATCGAGTTGCCGCGACTTGGCGTAACGAGCCCAGCAGGCGTGGTCAGTTTCCACGTGCAGCATCACCATGCGGTCGAGCAAGGCCCGGTCGAGGGTGGCTACCTGGTAAGTTCCGTCGGGAGGGTTGATCGAAACCACCACCTTATGTTTAGGATCAAGTTGATGGGTGTGTAGCGCCCGCGATTGCCCTTCGGAGGGAGGCTCGACAAATTGAAATATCGCCTGCAGGGTGTCTTCCTGCTGGGCCCGGTTGAGCTCATCGCAGTGGATTATCGTTTCCGGGTCATCCGCCACCGGCCACCAACTGGGACGCGACCAATGCATGACCTCTCCCTGCCGGTAGGGTATCCCCACCAGGTCGCCGACTTCCATCTGCCCGAGGCGCAGAGCTTGGTAGCGACGGCCGAGTTCCCGACAGACCTGAAGAACCCCAGCGGTCTTGCCGACGCCACGGTGTCCGACCACGCAGGGCGTGAGGTTGGTTTTTGTCAAAATCTCTTTAAGAACCACCTTCATCTGTTCAATATTCATAGTTACACCATTCCTGCAAAAAGAGACGGTTTGGATTCGTCAAAGAATACCGCGAACTCCCGGTCGATGTCCATCCCCAAGGAGGCTGTCCGAGAAGACCGCAAGCAACCCGGAACAATCGGGCCGATTGCCGCTATGAGGTAGAGGTATGGAGGAAAGTGGCGGAACGATGGTCGAAAATTGTCGCAGAGACTTATCAACATGTTGATTTGGACACCAACTTAAGTGCAGAGGATAGCCCCATCGCACACAACGCAAAACGGGGAAGACCGCACTGGCCTTCCCCGTGAATAATTCTGCGAACAGCCCTTAGAGCAAGGCGCGAGTCGCCGCCAGAGCAGCCGTGTAGTCCGGCTCGGCGGTGACCTCTTGAACGATCTCCAAATAGCTGAGCTTATCATTCTGGTCGATGACCAGCACCGCCCGCGCCAACAGTTTCAGCTCGTCGATAAGCAAGCCATAATTCAATCCAAAGCTCCGGTCCTGATAATCAGAGAGGGTCAGAACCTTTTCGATTCCGGCATTTCCGCACCAGCGCTTCTGGGCGAAGGGGAGATCGAGGCTGATGGTATAAACCACAACATTATCCGGTAACTGCGCCGCTTCAACGTTGAACTTGCGGGTCATGGCATCGCACACCGGGGTGTCAAGCGACGGAACTACGGTAATCAACCGAACTTTCCCCTTGCTGTCGGCCAGGGAAACCGGTTGCAGTGCGTTATTGACGACCTTGAAATCAGGTGCCGCCATACCGCACTTAAGTTCCGGGCCAAGCAAGGTCATCGGGTTACCCTTGAAAGTAATGATACCAGTTTTTTTCTGAGTCATACAGTCAACCTCCTGAAACCGACATGATAGGTTTGGTCAAATTCAAGCCGAATTCCAGTGATTGTTACACGGGAAAGCGCCAAAAATCAACCAGTGAGAGCGACATAAAGAAGAAACAAGGCAACGGAAATAACCATAAGGAGCTTCTTGAGTGTAGTATCCATAAAAAACCTCCCTGAACGAATAATATCAGCCGAACGGCGTTGGTGATTACAATCAACCACAAAATATTCGGTCGTCAAGAGGCCTGGGCATAAATAGCAAAAAGAAAACATTAATTAGTGTTTTCAGGGACATACACCACAGCGGGTACATTCGTCGAAGCAGCGTGGCGAAGCCTGCGCCGCCAGTCCAAGCTGATATTCCTGCCAGAGAACTTCGCGAAGCACTCCGCAGTCGATGATGTCCCACGGGAAACATTCATCTTCACCACGCTGCCGGGTTACATAAAAAGCAGGATCGAGACCTGACTTTCGACAGGCGGACTTGAGATTGTCTCCTGCAGCTAATAGCGGCAGGACCCTACCTACCCGCCGATCACCACGAGCGAGAAAAGCCTGCAACACGGCACTGCGCGCAGATTCGAAGAACACCTCGGTATTGGGCATCCGAGCGACAGCCGAGCGAATACTCTGAAAGGTCCGTTTTAAACTTTTTTCGTCAGCCATAGCGGCCCACTGAAAGGGAGTGAAGGGTTTGGGAATAAACGGATTAACTGACAGGGTCAAGTTTCCCAGCCGTCCCTTTTTCTTCCCTTCAGCGATCCACAACGCGCGGATCTCCTGGACCAGTTCAATCATCTCCTCGATATCAGCGGCCTGCTCCCCGGGCAATCCAACCAGAAAATAGAGTTTGAGGTTGGGAATCCCCCCTTCGGCCAGAAGCGCCACCGCATCGAGGATATTCTGGCGGTCAATGCCTTTATTAATAGCGTCACGCATCCGTTGGCTTCCCGCCTCGGGAGCCAAGGCAACGGTCCGATGACCAGAGGCGTTAAGGGCTTCGACTTCCTTGACCGTCAAGGAATCGATCCGCAAACTGGCCACGGATATTTTTCCACCGCGTTCGAGAATCATCTGATTCAGGGGCTCGATCTGCGAATAATCAGAGACCGCCGCGCCAACCAGGCCGATCTTTTCGCGCTCACACAATCCTTTTTCGATCTGGCCCAGAAGATTTTCCAGGCTCCGCTCCCTGGGCGGCCGGTAAATAAAGCCAGCGGCACAAAAGCGGCAGCCACGACCACACCCCCGGGAAATTTCGGCCAGGGCCATGTCAGAAAATTCGGTCTGTTCCGTCAAGACAAAAGAACGGCTCTCCGTCGTATCAAGATTTTGGACCCACTGCCTGGCCACCCGTTCCGGCACCTCGACGGGATGAGTCCAGCCGGTAATCGTACCATCGGGCCGATACTCAAGTTGATACTGTGACGGGACATAGACACCGGGTAGAGACGCCACCTGTCGTAACAGCTGATTACGTCCGATCTCTTCGGCTGAAATCAGCGCCTCAATCAGGGAGGGAAGAATCACCTCGCCCTCTCCGACCACAAACAGGTCCATGATCTCGGCCATCGGCTCCGGATTGAGAAAAGCACAGACCCCGCCCGCAATCACCAATGGAAAACGGTCGTCCCGCTGCGCACTCCACAGGGGGATTTTGCCCAAGGCGAAGAGGTGCGGAAGATTGAGATAGTCGTTTTCGAAAGATACGGAAAAGGCGATAACATCAAAGTCGCTGAGCAATCGCCCGGATTCGAGGGAAAAAAGAGGATAGCCGGTTTTCTGATGTTCGGCCAGATCCTCGGCATCGGGAAGAAAAAACCGTTCACAGAGGGTGTCGTCTCGGCTGTTTAAAAACTGGTAAATCGACAAAAACCCCAGGTTACTCATGGCCTGGTGGTAGGTATTAGGATAAATCAGAGCCACAGACATCCGCCCCCCCCAAGGGTTGGACCGACATCCTGTCTCGTCAGCCAGACGGCGACGGGCCTTGTCGATGAGCTTGTGGGACATGAGATATCTACCTTTTCCAGCTCCCGCGTGTGCGGAATGTACAATAAAAAAAACGGGGACCGCACAATGCGGTCCCCGGGACGAGGGAGTCGTCGCACACATCCATCAACTGTCAGCCAGTCTGCTTTCCGGGTGGAGAACCGGTTCGAACTGTCAGTTTGGAGCGGTCACGGGGTTACATGCTAACGTCGAGAATCTAAACGACACGCTGAAACATCCCGGTCTATCAGAGTGAGTCCTGGTCAGTCGACGCGACGGCGCAGGAACGTCGGGATATCGTATTCCTGGTCTTCACTAACCGACGACCGCAAGCCGCGAGGCGCATCTTTCTGTCGTTCACGAATGAAGGTGGGGAGGTCGTGATCAACCTTGTTCGACGAGAAAGAGGTCCGAACCTTAAGCTCCTCGGCCTTGCGGGCACCCCGGTTAAACGTGGTGCCGAAGCCGGTGGCAATTGCGGTAATCTTCAGTCGGTCGCCAAGCTCTTCGTCGATCACCAGACCGATAATAATATTGGCATCTTCATGAACTTTTTCATGAATGATACGGGAGGCCTCTTCAAATTCTTCCATGGTCATGTTAGCAGAACCGGAGATATTCACCAGCACGCCCTTGGCCCCTGAAATATCGATATCCTCGAGCAGCGGGCTGCTGATGGCCTGGTGAGCCGCTTCGGCCGCGCGCTTTTCACCCTCGGCAATGCCGATACCCATCATCGCCATGCCGCGTTCGCTCATGATCGCTTTAACGTCGGCGAAGTCGACGTTGATCAGACCGCTGGTGGTGATCAGGTCGGAAATCCCCTGCACCGCCTGACGCAGAACATCGTCGGCCGGCTTAAACGCATCAAGAATGCTCATGCTTTTTCCAGCCAGCCCAAGCAATCGATCGTTTGGCACGACGATCAACGAGTCAACTACGTCCTTGAGTGCGTCGACGCCGTCTTCAGCTTTTTTGAGACGCTGTTTCCCCTCTCGGGCAAAAGGCTTGGTCACGACACCGACGGTCAGCGCACCGATTTCTTTGGCCACCTCGGCAATAACCGGGGCTGCACCGGTACCGGTACCCCCCCCAAGACCGGCGGCGATAAAGACCATATCGGCCCCTTCAAGGAGTTCGGCCAGGCGGGCACGGTCCTCAAGAGCGGCCTCACGACCGACATCGGGACTAGCCCCGGCACCAAGCCCCTTGGTCAACTTGCTGCCAAGCTGAATTTTCATCGGTGCCCGACTCGCCCTGAGTGCTTGCGCATCGGTGTTCGCGGTAAAAAATTCAACTCCCTCGATATTCGAGACGATCATGGCATTAACGGCATTCCCCCCGCCGCCACCTACACCAATGACCTTTATTCTTGCGGTCTGGTCGATTCGTTCATCAAACTCAAACATAGACTCCCTCCGTTCGCGTTGGCTGGTCACGGTTCTCCACAACCGTGATCAATCGGTTAGCATGCTACCATTTTCCTCGGTTTGATTCCTTAAAAAAACTCGCCGAACCACTCTTTCATTCGACGAACGACCTTGTCGAAAACATTTTGTTGCCCGATAGTGAAATTCTTAACCTGCATATTCTTACTGCCGTACTTCACCAGACCGACACCAGTCGCGTAAATAGGTGAATTCACAACGTCGGTCAAGCCGCCGATATCCAGAGGCACCCCCCTGCGCACCGGCAGATTGAAAATCTGCTCTCCAAGCTCCGGCATGCCGGGCAGGATACAAGTGCCGCCGGTGATGACCACTCCAGAAGCGATGACTTCCTGAAATCCACTGCGAATGAGTTCACGATTAACGAGCGTGAAAATTTCCTCCACCCGGGGTTCCAGAATTTCGGCGAGCAACTGGCGCGACAGAATACGCGGCTCGCGTCCCCCCACCGAGGGCACCTCGATCGTTTCATCCTTGCCGACCATCGAGGTCAGGCAGCAGCCGTACTGCTGCTTGATCTTTTCGGCCTCAGCCATCGGCGTGCGCAATCCAACCGCAATGTCGTTGGTCAGGTGATTCCCCCCAAGGGAAAGGACGGCAGTGTGCTTGATCGCTCCGTCAATGAAAATGGCGATATCGGTAGTGCCGCCGCCAATGTCGATCATCGCGACCCCGAGTTCCTTTTCGTCGGCGGAAAGCACGGCCTCAGCAGAAGCCAATTGCTCAAGGACGATATCGGCCACGTCGCAGCCGGCCCGCTGGCAGCTCTTGATAATGTTCTGGGCACTGGCCACCGCGCCGGTAACGATATGCACCTTGGCCTCGAGCCGCACCCCGCTCATACCGAGGGGCTCTTTAATGCCATCCTGATCATCGATGATAAATTCCTGGGGAAGGATATGGATCACCTCACGATCCATCGGGATGGCGATGGCTTTGGCCGCATCGATGACCCGACGAACGTCCTCGCTGGTCACCTCCCGGTTTTTAATCGCGATGACCCCCTGCGAGTTAAAGCCCCGGATATGGCCCCCGGCAATGCCGGCAAACACCGTCTTGATTTCGCAACCGGCCATCAGCTCGGCTTCGCGAATGGCCTTCTGGATAGCCACCACGGTGCTCTCGATGTTAATTACCACCCCCTTGCGCAGCCCCTTCGACGGGCTACTACCGATACCGACGATATCCAGCCCTTCGTCAGTAAGGTTGCCGATGATGGCACAAATCTTTGTCGTGCCGATATCCAGACCGACGATCAGATTATCTCTATGATTAGCCATATCTTTCCCTTCCCCCTTAACTCTAGCCCTTACGGGTTATTCCGGTTTCAACCTTAACGATAATTCTATCCGTGACATTTAGATCAATATATTTTAAGGCACGAAGCCTGGGCTTCAAGTCGCTGAAAATTCGTTCCAGGCGATCCAGCTTGGCCTGGTAATCGTGTGTCCCTATGTTCACAGGAATACCGCCATTGCAGGTATAAAGAACGACTTCACCACTCGCTTCCAGATGGATTTCCGAGACATCATTCAGAGCAAAAATACGACGTTTGCTGAGCTCTTCAATGACCTCCATCATCCCCTGCAACTGCCGACGAGATTCTTCGGGGCGTTCGAGAAGGTCTTTGCGTTCCAACCCGGTAATAACCGGATAATCGAGACTATCATGCGCTTCAAGTACTTTGAATATCTCCCCCCGACCATCGACGTAATAGAGGTAGTCGAGATTGATGACCGCCATCGGTGATCGCTCTTCCACCCGGATCACTACGGTTTTGGGAAACAGTCGTTGCACCTGGGCGGAATAGATCCAGGGATTTTCTTCTATCTTGCGGCCGATACGTTCGAGGTCTAGCTCAAAAATATTGCTCCCCATGGTGATATCAGACAAGGCCACAATCTCTTCTTCACTGACCCGAACCTGCTTTTCGACCCGAACCTCGTCGATCTTGAAGTAACTTGAATCGAACAATAACTGAGCCATCAGCCCGCCGCCGCCAACGATAAGCGCCAGTGAAACCACGCCAACCAAAGCACGCAATCCCCGATGGAAGAACTTCTGCCAGTCACGCGGCTGCTTTTTTCGCCGGTTCCCTTTGACTTTTCCGGTTTTCGGGGCCTTCAGATCGCGCATGACACTCCTTTACAACTACCACATTCACGCTTTGCGCTTTGCGCCTCACGCCTTACGAACACCGGCGCCTTCGAGAATTCGTAACACCAACTCGGTGAAGGAAATCCCGGCATGCCCGGCTGCTTTGGGCAACAGACTGGTCTCGGTCATCCCTGGAATGGTATTGATCTCGAGACAATAAAACTCCCCATTCCTCACCATGAAATCAACACGTGCCGCACCATCGCACCCCAACGCACGATAAGCATCCATCGCCACCTGCTGGAGTCGTTGCTGCAATTCTCCATCAAGGGGGGCTGGCAACAGATACGCGGTCTGCCCGACAGTATATTTGGCGTGATAGTCATAAAAACCACCCTTGGGAACGACCTGAATGATCGGCAACGGTTCGCCAGCCAACACCCCGATGGTCACCTCGTCGCCCTGGATGAAATCCTCGATCAGAATCAGGTCGTCGTGTTCCAGTGCCGCGTTTATGCCAACGACCAGTTCTTCGCGATCGCGAACGATACTGATGCCAATGGTCGAG
>JBFHFM010000155.1:0-8108 GCA_041583595.1 Trichloromonas sp.
GGTGTCTGGCCGCTGGTGGTACTCGGCGTGGTCCCGGCCCTCTTCGTGCTGGGGCTGTGCCGGCTCTGGAACGCCTTCATTTGGCCGCTCAGTTCGTTTCAGCGTACCTACCTGTACCATGGACTGGCCCCGATCGTCGTCTATCTCTGGCTCGGCTCGCTAGCCGTCAACCTGGTCAGCAAAGGCAATCCCTGGCCGCTGAGCTACCTCCCCCTGCTCAACCCGCTCGACCTGACCCAAGCCTTCGTGCTACTGGCCATCGGCTTCTGGCTCTTCGTCATGGTGGCCAAGCTGGAAATTCAGCCGCTTGGACTGGACCGCAAAGCGCGCATCATCATCGCCGGGGCGACGATCTTTTTCTGGCTCAACGCGATCCTCATCCGCACCCTGCATTACTGGGGAGGAGTCCGCTTCAACCTGCGGGCGATGGTCGCATCCGACCTGGTCCAGACCTCCGTCTCCATCTTCTGGACCCTGAGCGCCCTGGTAGTCATGCTCTGGGCCGCCCGCAAGGGAATCCGCATGATCTGGATGGTCGGCGCCGGCCTGATCGGCGTGGTCATCATCAAGCTCTTCATTTTCGATCTGTCCAACACCAGTACCGTCGAAAGGATCGTTTCATTTATCGGGGTCGGGGTGCTTTGCCTGGTCATCGGCTACCTGGCTCCGCTCCCCCCCAAATCCCAGGAACATCAGGAGACGCCATGAAAACCTTTCTTGCTGGATTGTCCTGTTTGCTACTGGCTTGCCCTCCCGTGCATGCGACCGAGCCTGCGACGGAGATGTTTGCCTACGGGACGAAACTGGAAGTTTCCGGACAACAGCCTTTTTATGAGCTGGAACTCCCTCTCGAAGTCTACCAGGCCGTAACCCGGCGCGACCTGGGCGACTTACGGGTTTTCAATGCCGCGAGCCAGGTCGTCCCTCACGCCCTGCGCCGCCCGGAAAGCACCACCATTCGCAAGGATGTGGTCACGGCGCAGTTACCCTTCTTTCCCCTCCGGGGGGATATTGAGACGATCGACGGCGACCTATCCATCCATGTGGAACGCAATCCGCAAGGGACCGTCATCGATGTACGCGCAGCGGAATCGAAGGAATCCACCACAACCGGGCCCGTCCGTGCCTACCTGGTCGATGCCGGTAGCCTGAAGCGGCCCATCGATGCCCTGGAACTGGCCTGGGCCGCCCAGGGTGCGGATTTTCTCGGTGAACTCACGATCGAAACCAGTAACGACCTGCATGCCTGGCGGCTCCTGACCACCGCGGCCGTTGCCAACCTGAGCTACCAGGGGTTCCAACTTAACCGCAGCAGCATTGAGCTGCCTCGTCCCAACGCCCGCTATCTACGCATTTCCTGGCCCGACAACCGACCTCCCGCTGAGGTAACGCAGGTCATTGCCCTGGCCCATCAAAACCAAACAACCAGCAGCCCACAGAGACGCTGGCTAAAACTCAAGGGGTCGCCAATTGCCGACCAACCACAAACCTATCTGGCCGACCTGGAGGGTTTTCTACCGGTCGATACGGTTCAGATCCAGTTGGCGCAAAATAACAGTATGGCGGTAGCCCGGCTGGCATCGGTCGATTCACCAACTGCTGTGCAGCGGGAGCACTGGCGGGGCCTGCTCTACAACCTTCAGGTCGATGGGAAATCGGTAGCCAATCCCGCCATAACTTTGTCGCCCACCGTATCCCGCACCTGGAAACTGACCATCGACGGCAGCGAAACGGGGCTCCACTCGGCACCGCAACTGGAATTCGGCTGGCAACCGGCCCGACTGGTCTTTCTCGCCCAGGGGGACGGCCCTTTTCTTCTGGCCTATGGCAGCCGAAACATCGAACCGGCCAGCTTTTCCGTTGATTCATTATTGAAAAAAACCGGAAGTAATCTACAGCCAGCACATATTGAACCTGGACCGCAGTTTCCCCTCGGCGGTAAAAGCAAGCTGCTCCCAACGCCGCCCCCCTTCCCCTGGAAGACCTGGCTGCTCTGGTCCGTGCTGGTGGCGGGTGTAGTGCTGATCGGCTGGATGTCATTCCGGCTGTACCAGCAGCTTCACACCCAGGAAAAACCCCAGGATTAATATTTCTCAAAAATCCTGACTGCGGCTCCGGTAACTAACACCGGAGCCTTTTTTTCATTGAGGGCACAGTTCCTGCTCTACCGTTAATCCGAATCCCCCCCATCACCAAACCCAGCATCAAACAACCAATTAACCGTTTTTGCACCGGACCAACCTTCCGCAAAAGCGGTGAAACGCCTCGGCGGGACTAACATTTTTCGTCACAAACACCGGCACAACTCAACCAAGGAGCCCCCGATGACTGCAGAAGAAGCAGGAGACCTGGCCGAACAAGCCCTGTGTGAAGCCGACAGTGGCAACACCCTGATTGCTTTGATACACCTTGAAAAGGTCCTTAAAGAACGGAAAAGCCCCTTGCTTACCTCCTACTTCGCCTACTGCCTGGCCAGAGAACGCAACGAATACCATCGGGCCCTCAGGCTCTGCAAACAAGCGATTGAAAGCGCACTGCCCATTCCGGCTCTCTATCTCAATCTGGGTCGCATTTTTCTCAGCGCCGGGCACAAACGCCAGGCCCTGAATGCCTTTCACCATGGATTGAAGCTCGGCAGACATCCTCTGATTGTTGCGGAGATCAAGCAGCTTGGCATACGAAAAAAACCGGTCATCCCGATGCTGCCCAGAAATAACACCTGCAACATATACCTTGGGCGGTTGCTGACCCGATTGACCCTTCGTTAACCAACTTCCCGAATCCTCTGCTGGAGTGAAATAAAAAAAGCCCTGCCCGGGCAGCAAATGCTGCCCGGGCAGGGCTTTTATCTTCAAGAAGATTTTGTCAAAGAAGAACGCTATTTATCATGGCAAACCAGGCACAAGGCGCTGCCGCTATTGCTGGTCACCAAAAACGGGGCGTTTCTATTATCATGCACATCGTGACAACTGGAGCACTCTACCAACCCCTCAAACAGGCGAACATTGGTCCAGCCATTGTTGGCATCGGGCGGAGTATGAAAACCAGAATCATCCAAAGAATCGGGAAACGGCATGGAAACCGGGTGGTCATCGGAAAGATCAGTACCCAGGTAGCTGGCGGTAGAGTCGTGGGCACCGGTGGCGATATCACCTCGATGACAGGTGCCACAATCCCCACCTTCCATCATCCTCATATGCAGGGAAGACGTCGTAACCCCCGAATTGGGCTCATTATGCACAGCATCTGCGGTACTGGTTCCATCGTGACAACTGAGGCACAGTAGCGACAGGGTGCTGGGTGTGGCCGCCGGTGAGGTATCCATCGTCGCACTATTGTAAACTTCATAGACATTGCTGCCCAAATCCCGGTTCCAGAGAGGACCGCCCGCGCTATCAGCCCCATGAGGGGTATGACAGTAAACACAGATTTCGTCATAATCATTAAAAGCAACCGTGTGAGAAGCATCCTGGTTAAAAACCCAGGTCAGATCGTGACGAGTCCCCTCAACCTTGCCATCGGTACTGTCGCCGTACGCCGAAACCACCAGATTTACGGACATCAGCAAACCTGCCAACAAAAACGCTTTCAGCTCTTTACGCATATCCCCCACCAAGAAAAAGCCGCAATCGAACCTCGCCGATACGGCATACCGACAGCCTGATGACCAATCAGAATAATAATTAAAAACACCCCAAAAAGTCAATCGGAACCATCCTGAAGGACCATAACAACATTAAATAACAAAAAATTAGGCTTCACAGGGTGATTACCCTAAAGCGAGGACTAATCTCAATCCAGCGGGGCTATCCATGTTGACAAATAAAAAGAAAACCTTAATATTCACTTTATTAATAAAATTTAAGTGGGGTGCAGTATGAAAACGTCAATCACTGTTTTTTTGCTCCTGTTGTTTGTGACTCTGGCCTTTCCCTTATATTCTAAAGCCGCCCGCCCCCCGTTGCCGGCTAACCAGGATATTGGACTGTTCGATGCCGTCTTCAACGACCTCTCCGCGCAGGACTGCCGCACATGCCACGGTGAAAGCATAAGTACCCTGCACCACACCCTGAACAGTGGCGCACCACCGGCCTGCCTCACCTGCCACAGCATGACATCGGATGCCGGCACCCTTCAGCCCTTTATCACGACCAACTGCCTGGAGTGCCACGAACAACAACCGGGTAACGCATCGGTCCATCATCTGACGGACAGGGCCCAACTTGGAGACTGCGTCGCCTGTCACGATTCCCTGGTACAAAATCTCGATGACGGGCACTACATCCCGTCCTATGCCGCCACCATGGTGACGCCAAAACCGAGTGAGGGTGCCGGGCCCGAAGGACGTGGTTCGTGCCAGTTCTGCCACGACTGGGGGAATGACGAGGACACAGGAGAACTCGTATTTTCAAATAGCCAGACCCACCATGAAACAGGCTTCGGCCAACAAGAAGACAAATGCGCCTGGTGTCATAATACAAGCACCGAAACGGCACTGGCCATCAGGGCCTGCGAACAGTGCCACTCCCCCCTGACCATTCACAACATCCAAGCCGACACCAACGGCGATGGAATCATTACCCCCGGTGGGGAAGCTGCCTATTTCGGTCACATTGGCAGCAATGAAGACTGCCTTGGCTGTCATGGAGGCTTTGCCGAAACCGCAACAACGACCAGTGCAAAGAGAGGCATTGACAAGCCCACCCGCCACCATCTTCTGGTTCAGACCAAAGGGAAAAAATGTCTCGATTGCCACAAGTTGCTGCAGAATGAAGAAGGTCTTTTCGTTTTCCAGAATTTCAGGATCTGCTCAAATTGCCATGGCGGACATCGCAACTAAGACCTCTTAACCTTGTACAACTCACATATCAGCTTCTAAAAAGGCCAGCCTTCCCGATCACGGAAGCCTGGCCTTTTTGTGTGTCCCTGCGACGTCGCATCTGTCGCCTGCGACACCTCCTTGCGACGTCGCTTTACTCAAGAGCCCGAAAACGAGAATCCTTAAGTAGTCGTTTTTGTTATATATTTCAGGCTGAAAACTGCTGGCACAGTGTTTGTAATATGTGAAATCAACTTAAATCAATCCGGCCTGAATACGGCGCCGAAACAACCCAGGAGGAAAATCATGACACGCTTAGACATTTTCAAAGACATGGATGGCTTCACCCGCGAAATGGATCAGATCTTCCGCGACATCGGTTTTGGCCGCCTGCTTGAACCAGCTCTGGCCCCGCTGATGGGAGCACGCAGTTACCCCCGTATCAATCTGCGCGAAACAGACGAAAGCTACCTTATCGAAGGACAGTTGCCTGGCATCGACCCGAACGCACTGGAAATGACCATCCTTAAAGGAACTCTGACCCTCTCCGGTGAACGTAAAGCCGCGGAGAAGGGAAACGGTTCCTGGCATCGTCGGGAACGCAATACCGGAAAATTCATGCGCGCCATCGACATTCCGGCAGAAATCGACATCGAAAAAGTACGGGCCGATTACCAGGATGGTCTGCTCAGGGTTACCCTGCCCAAGGCACAAAGCGTACGACCTAAACGAATCGAAATACAAGCCAACTGAAAAGAATATCTATCCCATTTCAAAGCAGAAGGAGAGGAACCATGAAAGACAACGCACTCAATTTAAATAAAGAGAACAAACAGACCCCTGCCGACAAAGACCGGACTGCTTTCCTATCGCCGGCTGTGGATATCTATGAAACCGACAACGCCCTGACCGTCGTGGCCGACCTTCCCGGGGTAGGCAAAGAGCAACTGGAGCTCGGTCTGGATCGCAATATCCTGACGATTGAAGGAAGAACGGCCCGGGAACCAGAGTCCAACCACCTTTACCGCGAATTTGGAACTGCCGGCTATTATCGACGCTTTAATCTGCCGGACAACCTCGATCTCGACCGAACGACCGCTGAGCTAAAGGACGGTGTCTTGACCCTGACATTACCCAAGGCCGCCGCGGCCCAACCGCGCCGCATCGAAGTCACCGTCCATTAAGGACGAAAAAAGGGCCGGGCATAATTACCGGCCCTTTTTTATTAAAAGCGATAAGATCAGGTTCAAACAGTATAATAAGATAAAGAGAACACCATCAGGCCGGGAGAACATTTATGGACATCAATAAAATGACGATCAAAACCCAGGAAGCCGTTCAGGCCGCACAGAGCCTGGCCACAAAACTGGGGCACGCTGAAATTGATGGCGAACATCTATTATCAGCGCTGCTGCAGCAACCCGAGGGCCTGGCCCCCCGGATCCTGCAGAAGCTGGATGTCTCCGTCGAGAATTTCTCCCGGGCCCTGAAGAAAGAACTGGAGAAACGCCCCAGTGTTTCAGGCGGCGGGATCGAGGTGGGAAAAATCTATGTATCTCCCCGCTTTAACCGTCTGCTGGTCAAGGCTGAAGAACAAGCCGGCCAGCTCAAAGATGAGTACGTCAGCGTCGAGCACCTGCTTCTGGCCATGATCGACGAGGGCGCAAGCACTTCGGCAGGGCGCCTGTTTAAAGAATTCAAAATCGACCGCAACAGGATGCTGCAGGCGCTGTCAGAGGTCCGTGGCCACCAACGGGTCACCAGCCCGGACCCGGAAGGAACCTATGAAGCCCTGGAAAAGTACGGCGTCGACCTGGTCAAGGCAGTAGAAAAAGGTAAACTTGACCCGGTCATCGGCCGCGACAGCGAAATCCGTCGGACCATCCGCATCCTCTCCCGCAAGACCAAGAACAACCCGGTACTGATTGGCGAGCCGGGGGTCGGTAAAACCGCTATTGTCGAGGGGCTGGCCCACCGCATCGTACGCGGCGACGTTCCCGAAGGGCTCAAGGACAAAACCATTTTCTCCCTCGACATGGGTGCGCTGGTCGCCGGTGCCAAGTTCCGTGGCGAATTCGAAGAACGGCTCAAGGCTGTGCTCACCGAGATCCGCAACAGCGAAGGACGCATCCTCCTCTTTATCGATGAGCTGCACAATATTGTCGGTGCGGGCAAGGCCGAAGGCTCCATGGACGCCGGTAACATGCTCAAACCACTGTTGGCCCGTGGCGAGCTTCACTGCCTCGGCGCCACCACCCTCGACGAGTACCGCAAATACATCGAAAAGGATGCCGCCCTTGAACGGCGCTTCCAGCCGGTGCTGGTTAACGAACCCTCGGTTGAAGACACCGTCAGCATCCTGCGCGGACTCAAGGAACGCTACGAAGTTCACCATGGCGTCCGCATCCATGACAATGCCCTGGTGGCGGCGGCAACCCTCAGTGACCGCTACATCTCCGACCGTTTTCTGCCGGACAAGGCCATCGACTTGGTCGATGAGGCCTGCGCCATGATCCGCACCGAAATCGACTCGCTGCCAAGCGACCTCGACGAAGTGACCCGCCGGATGATGCAGCTCGAAATCGAGGAGGCGGCGCTAAAAAAAGAAAAGGATCCCGCCAGCTTGGCCCGCCTGGAACATCTGCGCAAGGAACTGGTCGAACACAAAAAGCGGGCCGTCGATCTGAAGGAGCAATGGGAGACGGAAAAAAGTGCGATCAAAATCATTCAGGGGCTGCGCGAAGAGATCGAGAAAATGCGTCAAGAAATCGAACTGGCCGAACGCAATTATGATCTCAACCGGGCCGCTGAACTCAAGCATGGCAAACTGCCGCAACTGGAACAGCAACTGCACCAACGGGAAAAGGCCATTACCGGCGAACAACAGGGCCCCAGACTGCTGCGCGAAGAAGTCACCGAAGAAGAAATCGCCGGCATCGTCGCCCGCTGGACCGGCATCCCGGTCACCCGGCTGGTCGAAGGAGAGCGAGAAAAACTGCTGAAGCTCGACCAGCTGCTGCACAAGCGGGTCATCGGTCAGGATGAAGCTGTGCAGCTAGTGGCCGATGCGGTGATCCGCGCACGAGCCGGCATCAAGGACCCGCGCCGGCCGATCGGCTCCTTCATCTTTCTCGGCCCGACCGGGGTCGGCAAGACCGAACTGGCCCGGACCCTGGCCGAAGCCCTGTTCGACAGCGAAGACAACATGGTACGCATCGACATGTCCGAATACATGGAAAAACACGCGGTCTCTCGCCTGATCGGCGCTCCTCCCGGCTACGTCGGCTAC
>JBFHFM010000156.1:0-8020 GCA_041583595.1 Trichloromonas sp.
TGATATTAACCAGGGGATCTGAAGGTTTACCTGGTGTCTGAATTGAAAATGCTCCATTCGCTTTGGCGGGTGGGGCATTTTTTTATTGGTTCGATATTTTACACAGGGAGTGGTTTTGCTGAAGATGGTGAACCCGCAAGCTGCAATGGCTGATCCGTGTTTGGTTGCCAGGGTTTTGGCGGCGATTAGCGGGCAATGAAGTCGACCCTAAACCGATCGCGAACAATTTTCTGCAGGGATGCGACCCCTTTGAGAGCCTCTCTCAGGCGGTCACGTTCCTTGTCGGTCATGACCAGCGGGTCGATGTAATTGGATGGGGGCTGGCCTGCCGTCATGGCTTTGACTTGCCTTTGAAGGCGCAGGTGTACGAGGTAGGACATGGCGTCGCTGATGGTTTCAGCGTCTGTGGCCGCCAGGAGGCCTTGCTGTCCCAGGCGTTCGAGTTTGTCCCAGGTGGTACCGTTAATGATGCCGGCTTCGAGGCCGAGCAGGCTGGCCCCTTCGGTGATGGAAAAGATCCCGGCTTTTTTCAGGTCGACTTTGCCGCGATGTTCCCCGCGCCTCTCGACTCGGATGCGGCCGAACATGCCAAGTGGGGGTTGGAAGCGAACGAGGTGGCGTGCCATCTGCGCTAGAAAAAGGGTGTTGCGTTGAATGCAGGTCTGGATGTGCTCGTTGAGGATTTTTTCAAAGCCCTGATGGCCATGAAGAGCTCTGAAATCCTGGAACATGCCGAAGTTAACCATGTTTTCTGGGGTGGGGACGGTAAACCACTGATCGAGTAAGCGTTTCCAGCCAGAAACACTTTGGCGCCACTCGGGGGTGCTGGCCATGGTATTGCCGGGGCAGCGGGGGATGCCTATCTGTTCAAGGGCCTCACAAAGTCGTACTGAAAATCGGGCGATCTGATCCAGTGTGGTGCTGCTGAGGTTGTCGTTGTGAATGATTGCACTGTCCTGGTCGGTGCGCAGGGTTTGCTCTCCTCGACCTTGGCTCCCGAGCACGAGAAATGCAGCTCCTTCAGGGAGGCGGAGTCCCTCCAGGTGGTCCAGCAGGGCGATGAGTCTAAGAGAGAGCGCGTCGTTGAAGTGAGCGATGAGTTCGGCGAGGCTTCGGGCGCTGGCCCCAGCAGCGGTAGCGTTTTTGACGATATCGAGCATGTGGGTGCTGATTCTGGAGAGTTGCTCGATGGACTGGGCGGCGTCGATTTCCTGATTGAGATAGAGGGGGGTGCAGGTTTGCAGGCGCAGCAGATCGGTGTCGGTGATGGCGCCAATCAGGGCCCCGTTTTCGTCGACTACGGCAAGGCGGTGGATGTTGTGCTTGGCCATCTTGAAGATGGCTTCGAAGACCCGCGCACGGTGCCGGATAGTCACTGTGGTGCTGGACATGAGGCCGCGAGCCGTGCAGTTGCCGATGTCGTCGCTGTCGGCAATGTGGTTGCGGATGTCGCTGAGCGAAACGACGCCGATTGGAAGGTCATTTTCGACGACGAACAGGCCTGATGTGTCGTGCTGGCGCATGGTCTGAGCTATTTCAACCAACCCGATATCCGGCTTGCAGGTGATGGGGGGAGTCTGGCAGAGGGCGCCGATCTGTATGAGGAAGATGCTGTCTTCGTTGATGGTGCTGTTGGTCATAGAGCCCCCCCCCCGCAAAGATGTTTATCCGGCGCGTATATTTTTCCCTGTTTTGTCACGGGTTGCAACCCTTCTTTGTTAAGAGACGCTGTTTCATGCAGCAATCCCCGTTTGAAAAAAAATCCTCAGAGCCTACCGTAACCCTGTTTTATGGCTATACTGTTAAAAAGTGTCGTAAAAGCAAGGCCTTTTGTGGTCTTTTTGTTTCTGGCTCAGGGCCCCTTCTTTAGGTTTGCAAAACATAGTTATATTTTTTGGGTTGACTAATGGGGTGTGTGGTAATATCTTTTTATAACCTCTCATTTTATATGTGAAAGATTAGTGTAGTTTTTGTGAGACATGGTTTTTTTCGAGTGTCCTAAGGGCTAACGGGGCATTGTTTTTTTAATGGTATTAGCTGGTAATTTTAGGTTTTAAAAAACAACGTATCGAAATACGAGGAAGGGGGGGTGTCCCGGGACAAATGAGTTGGCATTACAGTCGGCTTTTAACAACCTAGAGGGAGAGCGCTATGGAACAGAATGAAAAAATGAAAGCATATTGGAAGGAAAATCTCACTTATATCACCATTCTGCTATCAATTTGGTTCGGGGTCTCCTACCTCTGCGGGATCCTCATCGCTGATCAGCTCGATGCAATTCGGGTTGGCGGCATGGGGCTTGGCTTCTGGTTCGCCAATGTTGGCTCGGAACTCATTTTCGTTGTCCTGATTATCGTCTATGTGCAGTTGATGAATAAATTGGACCGAAAGTACGATGTTCACGAGGGTTGATTTATCCCGCATTGAAAAGTGAGGTGAGAGTATGAGTATATTAGTCTGGACCTGGTTACTTGTCGGAGCGTCATTTGCTCTCTATATCGGTGTCGCGATCTGGGCACGCGCTAAATCTACTGCCGATTTCTATGCGGCTGAGCAATCGGTTCACCCTGTTCTTAACGGCATGGCCACGGGTGCCGACTGGATGTCGGCGGCCTCTTTCATCTCGATGGCCGGCCTGATCTCCTTTATGGGACGGGACGGATCGATGTACCTGATGGGCTGGACCGGTGGTTACGTGCTCCTGGCCATGCTGTTGGCGCCCTATCTGCGCAAGTACGGTAAATTTACCGTGCCCCAGTTCATCGGCGACCGTTACTATTCCAACTCGGCCCGGGTCATCGCCCTGGTGTGTGCTATCTTCGTCTCTTTTACTTACGTTGCCGGGCAAATGCGCGGTGTCGGCGTGGTTTTCTCGCGCTTCTTGCAGGTCGATGTCAACACCGGTGTTATCATCGGCATGGCTCTGGTTTTCTTTTATGCCACCATGGGCGGCATGAAGGGGATTACCTATACCCAGGTGGCTCAGTATTGCGTCCTGATCTGCGCCTACATGGTGCCGGCTATCTTTATCTCGATCATGCTGACCAATAACCCGGTTCCGTTTCTGGGGATGGGCTCTTCGATCAGCGCCGGCGGCGCCGAGATCTTAGGTGACGCCTCGGTGCAGGGTCGGTATCTTCTCGACGTTCTCAATGGTTTGGAAAAAGATCTCGGTTTTGCCGCATATACCGCAGGCAAGCGGCCGATGATCGACGTCTTTTTTATTGTTTTCGCTTTGATGGTTGGCACTGCCGGTCTGCCTCACGTTATCATCCGTTTCTTTACCGTACCCAAGATTCGTGATGCACGTTCTTCAGCGGGTTGGGCCCTTTTCTTCATCGCGATCCTTTACACCACCGCACCGGCCGTTGCCGCCTTTGCTCGTACCAACTTTATCCTTACCATTAACAATACCGCCTACGCCGACGCACCTTCCTGGTTCGCTAACTGGGAGAAGACCGGGCTGGTCGGCTGGGCGGATAAGAATGGCGACGGCATCATGCAGTATGCCAAGGACGCGGAGGTTAACGAGATTAAAATTGACCGCGACATCATGGTTCTGGCGAATCCGGAAATCGCCAAGTTACCTAACTGGGTAGTCGCCCTGGTCGGCGCCGGTGGTCTGGCTGCGGCCCTCTCCACGGCGGCTGGTTTGCTCCTGGTAATCTCCGCAGCGATCTCTCACGACCTGATGAAGGGCGTCATCATGCCGGGCATGTCGGAGAAGGCCGAGCTTCTTTGGGCTCGTGGCGGCGCTGCCGTGGCCGTCTGCATCGCCGGTCTGTTCGGTATCTATCCGCCGGGCTTTGTGGCCCAGGTCGTGGCCTTTGCCTTCGGCCTCGCGGCGGCCTCGTTCTTCCCGGCCATTATCATGGGGGTTTTCAGCAAAAAGACCAATAAGGAAGGCGCCCTTACGGGCATGATCGTGGGTATCGTCTTTACTGCGGCCTACATCATCTACTTCAAGTTTGTCAACCCAGCGATGAACACTGCGGAGCATTGGTGGTTTGGTATCTCCCCCGAGGGGATTGGTACCCTGGGCATGCTGCTTAACTTTGCCTGTATGTTCGTGATTTCCAAATTGACTCCCGAGCCTCCGCAAGAAATTCAGGACCTGGTCGAAAGCCTGCGTTTCCCGGGCAAAAACGTTCCTCCGCCGACAGCTCACTAAGGGCGTCGCATGTGTCGATTGAATAGAATTTGCGGCTGCCCGCAAGGGCAGCCGCCCCTTTTTTCTCGTACCGATTACAGGGACTACGCACCAGCCAAAAAACACGATCTCTTGCGAGGTGAAGATGATTAAACAACGTTGGTTTCGCTATGTTCTCGGACTCGTCCTCGGAGGCTTTGCTGGTTTGAGCCTGGCCAGCAGCGTGCTGCCGGCGGTTATTTCTTCTGTCGTAGTGGTGGAGTCCTTTTTTATCCGCTATGCTCTTGGAGACTATGCTGGGTATGTGGCCCTGGTCTGGGCGGTTGGCGGCTTCATGGTGGCCAGAACCGGAGTGCCCAAAATGGCCCCATTTATTCTTGGGGGGGTGGGTTTGGTCACTGGCCTGTTGCTTGGTTACGTCGGGTTTGGAACCGGATCCAATCTCGTTATTATCTGTGGTGTTGCCGGTGGTGGTTACGGAGTGATTGGTGGTCTGCTCCTTGGCAGCGTCCTGGCTCCGCCAGCCGAGATTGATGAAGTTGAGCCGGACTCTGACAATCCATCCGGAGTGGCCACCCGTTGAGGGTCTTTGAGCCAAGGTTTAAACGAGAACTCTCTCTTGCAATCAATGATGGTTTCGGAGGGGACTGAGGGCATCCTGGCGGCCTTGGCTTTTTGGGACGACCTGGCCTCAGCAGACGCTTTCAATGTTTAAAGTTTTTTGACCTGTTTCGACCTGATCTCCGGCCCGTTTGCCTATCAGGTTTCGCCCCAGGGGGGACGCTGGAGTAATGACGACGATTTCACCGGTGGCGCAGGTAATTTTAAGACCGCCGGCTTCGGGGCCGAGAAAGACCTGTCTGCTGGCGCCGTCGTCCTCCTCCTCGAGGATGACCCATGCGGTCAGGCGGATTGGCGTATTGTCGTCGAAGTTGCGCAGTTCGAGCTTGCGGTAGGCTTCTAGGGCCACGCGTATTTCCTGGGCACGGTTTGCCTGGCCTTGGGCGATATACGAGGCCTCCAGTGCGGTGGTGTCGTATTTGTTGTCTGGAAGACATTCCGCATGGGTCGCTGCGGCATGAGCGGCTTTGGAGGCGTTTGAAAGGATCGCGAGGTCGGTCCTCAGTGTGGCGATGATCTGCTCTAGGAGTTGTGTTTTGGTCATGTATTCTGATTTTTTTGAAATGGGTTGTCGTGTTGAAGTCGGAGGAGTCAGGGGTCAGTCGGGGGTTTTATTGCCGCAGCAACCTCCTTCGCAGTGGGCTTGGCCTTGCACCATTTCGTCAATGGTTGCATCAATGGTTTCTTCAATGTCTCTGATCATGGGCGCAAACTGGTCCGCTGACAGCCCTCCACCGCAGGCAGGGCAGGTGAAGTAGGTTTGCTTGAACCAGTTCAGAGGGCGGTAGATCTCGCCTCGGCAACAGGGGCATTCAAGAGCAACATGTTCTTCGTTTGGCACAGGTTTTCTCCTTGGGCTTGAGTGCCGGGGAGCATAACAGAACTCCGTCCTGATTGCATCGGCTGATAGCAGCTTGGATTGAATTTTATAAGGAATGATCTGTTCCCGGGCCGTTTTTTTAGAAGCGTAATTCGCAGGATACGCTGGTTGCGGCCATGTCTTGGTGGTCCGGTTGAAAATCCGGCTTGTCAGAAATGGTTTTTCTGCATACAATAGCTCCCTCCTTTCGGCTGTTCAGTAGAGCCTGTGTCGGGTTCCTTTTCTTTTATAAACGGAATTAGAAATAATGCATCGTTATTTTTTAGGGTTGATGTTCCTTATTCTGTTCAATATTCAAACCGCTTTCGCTGTTTCCCGTCCCGAATTTTCAGAGTCGGGCACTTCACCATCGTCAGTGACTTATCGGGTGAAAAAAGGGGATTCCTTGTACCGCATCGCCCATCGGGCGAAAATATCCGTGGCTAAGCTGACTCAGCTCAATGGCCTGACTTCGTCCAAGATCAAGCCCGGCCAGGTTTTGCTGCTCGCCGAAAAACCGTCTCCGGAGCCTATCGATCCGGTCTCGGCGATCAGCCCTTCGATTAGGGACGAACTCGGACTCGATGCTTCCACCTTGTCGCCGCTGCTGAACAAGCCGATGCTGAGCTTGCTGGCCGCCCCCTATCGCTTTGGTGGAGCCAGTGCCAAGGGAATTGACTGCTCCGGTTTTGTGCAACAGGTTTTTAAAGAATTCAATTTCGATCTGCCCCGCTCCGCCCGTGAACAATACCGCCTGGGGGACGAGGTTGCAGACGGTGATCTACAGACCGGCGATTTACTTTTTTTTCGTACCTACGCCAAGTATCCCTCACATGTCGGCATTTACTTAGGTAACAACAAAATGCTGCATGCGTCCACCCGTAGCCGCCGGGTCGTTATTTCAGACATCGAATCGGTCTATTTCCGTACGCGGTACCTCGGGGCCCGTCGCTTTGCCTTCAACCACGAAGGAACATCTATCGACAGCCTTTTTTCTTCCGGAATCGATCATGAGGTCGAAGACGGTTCGATGGAGGGGGGCGAAGAGGGGGAATCTGCCGAAGCGATGGGAGCCGTTGGCGGGTGACTTTTCTGTCAGCGCTTTTCCTGTGATTATTTCCCCCCGAATCGATTTCTTCCCTGCGGATGTTCTGCCTTTCTGAATTTGCCGGTTATACTCTTTTACGCAAGTCCTCATTGCGAAAAAGGAGATCTCATGACCACTCGACGTATCAAGTCCCTGTTTAAAAGCCAGGCCACCGTCGAAGGGGCCGGTGTTCATCTTAAACGGGCGTTCGGATATGCCCAACTCCCCCGGTTTGACCCGTTTTTGATGCTGGATGATTTTCATTCGAGCGATCCAGATCAATACCTGGCGGGCTTCCCCTGGCATCCGCACCGGGGGATCGAGACGATTACCTACGTTATCGAAGGACTCGTGGCGCACGGCGACAGCATGGGTAATATGGGAATGATCGGCGCCGGTGACGTGCAATGGATGACCGCCGGCAGCGGTATTATTCATCAGGAAATGCCGCAGAAAAGTCCCACCGGAACGATGTGGGGTTTTCAGCTCTGGGCCAATCTGCCGGCCAGCCAGAAGATGATGTCTCCCCGTTATCGCGACGTCAAGGCCGCCGATATCCCAGAGGCTGTGCTTGAAAACGGGGTACGGGTCAAGGTGATCAGCGGCACCGTCGCCGGTGTTTGCGGTCCGGTGCAAGATATCGTCATCGAGCCGGAGTTGCTCGATATCAGTGTTCCGGCACAAAGCGTCTTTCGTCATCCGTTGCCCGAAGGACATACCGCCTTGGCGTATGTGCTATCGGGTGAGGGCTATTTCGACGAATGTCGCGATGCCTACGCCTACGAGGTGGTAGGTAAGGGATGGTCGGATGTGGATCGTCCTTGCCTATGCGCTGCAGAGTCGCTGGTGCTCTACGAGCATGAAGGCGAGGCCGTACAGGTGACTACGACTGACCATCCCGTGCATTTTCTTCTCGCCGCCGGTCGTCCCCTCGGTGAGCCTGTGGCCTGGTACGGTCCCATCGTCATGAACACTCAGGATGAGCTGCGCATTGCCTTCGAAGAGTATAAAAACGGCACTTTCATCAAGGGCTGAGGGTAGCAATCAAATCATCTATTTAAGGTTTTATGCGCAGAAGGGCCATTGTTGCCGCTGGGGTATTGCGGAAGGTTTTAGTGGATGTTGGCTGACCATAGGGTGCTGTTGATGCTATCTGTCGTCATTGAGGAGGTGGTCAATGAAAAAGAAAATCAAGTCAAAATTGGGTGCCATTGCTATTGCTGTAATCCTGACATTTGTCAGTGTCGGCTGCCATGCCGTCAATGAAGAACCCGAGGGGGCAGGACCCGCCGCGGGCGCAGCA
>JBFHFM010000157.1:0-8011 GCA_041583595.1 Trichloromonas sp.
CACCCTTTTTGGGGGCTTTGGCGGCTTCTTCCATCTCGATTTTGACCTTGGAATCAACGGCGATGTCTGCAGCTTTGCCCTTGGTGATTTCGATGGTCACCAGTTGACCTTTGACCTTGGTGACGGTTCCTTCAAACTCGGCGGCCAAGGCTGCACCGGACAGGCTGACAAACATCATCATAGCGGCAATCAGGGCAATCAATTTTTTCATGGCGTTTCACCTTTTGTTTATTATGCTTGGTCGCAGCCCCCGGAGGCCCAATGCCTCCGGGGTATGAGACAGTTGTGTGGGTTTAGAAAATCACCTGAAGCTGGGCAGTCAGGGTGTCGATATCGTCGAGGTCCGTAGCTTTGTTGTAATCAAGAGCTGAATATTCCACGGTTACTTTCAGGTCCTGGCCACGCAGATAATAGTTGAAGCCGACGCCGTAAAGATCGATTTCCTGATCATAGACCGTATCAAGTTTGGCAAACGACCAGCTTTCGCTGCGGGCAAAGAGTTGCAGGGGCAAATTCGGGAGCATATAACCGGCCTTGATGTAGCCGCCGTTCTTTTCTCCATTGTAGCTGACTAAGTCATCGGTAGCCGAGCCGCTCAGATAAGCGTCGTCCAGGTCGTATTTGACATAAGCCCCCGAAAGGGTAAAGGTGCCGACATCTTCGACCGGATATTCAAAAAAGGCGTCCACCGTCCAGGCGCTGTAATCGACCTCCTCCGTGTTATACGTGTCATCGTAGGCGACAGCCGACTCCATCTGGTAGGCGGCGCCGAAGGTCAGTACTTTTTTCTCGCCCATGTACGTTCCTTTGTAGCCGTACCCTTTTTCGGGGTCGAGTAGCGAGGCATGCACACGGGCCGAGTAACGGAGGTTGGATTCGGGTGCCGAAGCAGAATCGTTACGACCGTTCATGGCGTCAAGGCGATATTGGAACACATCGTTAAAGAGATTACCCCAGAGAGCCACCCCTTTGTCGCGGGTGGAGACAAAAGGCGCCCGAATCAATACCGAGCGATCGAGAGTCAGTGGCATTTCACAAGCTTCGAGGTTTTCACGGGTCAGGTTGTATTTGAATTTACCGGCCCAAAGGTTCACCGCGTCGTTGTATTTGAAACGCATGACGGCATCCAGAATCTGGAAATCACCATCGTCCCCATCGGAAACGCCAAGGGGTACGACGTTCCGGTCTTCGGTATATTCAGTCTGTACATACAGACTGAAGTTTTGGCCGTATGCCCCCATCAGCGCCAGGCGGTTGCGGCGAAAGTTGAATTCTGTGGCGCTCTCGTCACCATCCGGGCTGGCGCCAGTGTCACGGGTGTTGAGCTGAAATTGTCCTTTGTATTCGAGTTTTAACAGACCTTGATCGTTATCGCCGAAGGTCCAAACCGGGCCGGCCCAAGCCGCTCCTGCAAACAAGGTGACAGCGGCCGTCACAGCCCCAACCAGCTTTAGTTTGTTGAATTTCAACATGTCTTGCTCCTTATCGGATCACTATTAATTTTATGCCCATTGCAACGACTGTCTCAGTGCTGTCAGCAGCCACCACCGGTAGGAGTAAAGGCAGTAGGAACATCGCTGTCACTATCCGTGGATGTGGACCCGCTGTAAGCATTGTCTTCATCCTTAATTTCATCGCCTGACCCCAGATAATCAGGATAGGTCGTCGTATCAGGCCAATCGACGCCCGAAGTGTAGGAGTGATGACTCTCAAAACTGTCAGAATCGCTGGCAGTGGTATCCAGGTCATTGTCGTTAAGCGTTGACATAGCGCGAAAGATGACATGCTCCGAGCGATGTACAGTGTCCCACGTCGGGTTACCACTCAAGGAACCACCGGTGGTGATGTGATCATTAGCCACCAGAGTGGTGTCGATGGCGGCTTGGAAACCATTCACCGAATCCCATTCCAGGTAGTCATTCTTATCGGCAAAGAGGACAGAGGAAGGCATACCGCTGGGATAGCTGGGGTAAACCGTATAAGGATTGTTGCGGACAAAAGTATAGTCGGTCGGCTCATAGGCGGTCATAGCTCCCCATTCCTGCCAGGAACCGTCATAGATGGTGACATCAGAGAATCCGCAGATTTCTTGAAGCATGAAATAATAAATCGAAGCCAGAGCGCCAGAGTTGCAGTACGTGACAATAGGCTTGGTACCGTCTATGCCTGCCGCTGCCAACAGGGGCAAGAGTTCGTCCTTGGTTTTATACTTCATGTTGGTTGTTGCGTTGGTGATAGCGGCAACCGTGATATTCCAGGCAGGGGAACCGTTTTTGACCAACTTGGCGCCCCGGACGATGCCGTCAAAACCTGCCGGTTTAGCCGCCAGAGGGAGAACGACCATTCCCTGGCTGGTATCATCGTCATCTTTCCACTCCAGCTTAATCCATGGTGCTGCAACCGCCGTATCAAAGGGTATTGGATTGGCCATATTGAAGTCAGGCACTCTTTGAGTGGTCAGATTGGAGTCATTGAAGAGCATATGACTCAAAGTCAAAAGGTCGCCGTTAGGGCTGGAAAAGAGCCCCGTTGAATCACTGTAGGTATAACCCGACACTTCAAATATATCGGGGATGCCATTGTCATCGGCATCGGTGAGATAAAAGGGCGTCGGGGGTTGCCGGGTATCGAGTACGATCACCTCACCGTTGCTGCTTTTACCACTGTCCACCAGATCAATCAGTTCACCGATACTGGTCCGGCTGTTTGTAAACCGCTGGGAAAGATCATTGACACAAAAAGTTGAAGGGGTCACGTTCGCCAGGGTGACTACCCCTTTTTCCAGAGTTCCACCTGCCAGTTTATAGGCTTTATTCCCGCCATTGAGAACTTTCAGGTTGTTTTTGGAGAAGCCCCAGTAACGCAAGGTCCACCACAGACGAGCAGGACAGAAACCTGGGTAGTCATAGCGTGAGGTGGTGAGAACAACGACATCATCCTTTTCGATGCCAAAGCGTTGAATCATCTGATCGATGAGCGACCCCGTGCCGATTTCATGGTCGGACAGAATCGGGCCATCATTACGAGCGGTAACTTCATACCCTTCATGGGAAACACTCGGCAAAGCCCCAGGGATGTGGCCGAGGACTCCGGCCGTATCCAGAGCGCTGATCATTAAATATTGTGGTGCATTTACGCCATACTGGCTGGCCATATTGACTTTGATCTTTGTTACGTCTCCGGCGAACCAGGATTCGACATCCGAATAGGGGTAGACACCCGAGGGATTGGGCATACAGTCGAGAATGACCACGCGCTTACCACTTTCGGTCACATAACCGTCATCAATCCACGACATCAAGGTTTCAGGCTCGATGAGTGTGGAGGCCGAAGATTCGTTTTTGTAATATTCCGCATCAACGTCCGTATAACTATCTGACCCGCCTCCACCGCAACCCCATAACACCAACAGTCCCAGCAGACATGCGCCGAACGCATATCCTTTACCAATGGTTTTCCACTTCGTTACCTTCATCAATATCCCCCTTAGAATTGTTGCCTGAGTTTGAGTTCTCCAAATTTAGCCTCAACTTCATTAGCAAAGTAACCTCTGGCGGGATATTAATAAAGCGAAAGAAATTCATACCGTTAATGCGTTTTACGCATACATTTAATCCTTATATCTGGATATTCACAAAGGACCTGCGGAACCTCAAAACATTGATAGAAGTCGCGGCCGTTGGTAATATCGTCAAAGCGGAATCAAAGTTGTGCGTCACCCAGTCTGCGATTATCTTCCGTATAATTACGCAGGGAAATCACTGCGGTGAATGCAACAGGTTATTTTTCAAATCACACAACCCAGGGATGCTGATGGTTAATCAACAACACATCGACGAATTCAAAAAATGGTTTACAGCCTACGTCTCCGATTACAATTTCCTCAATAACGACCAACAGCAGAATATCGACCTCAAAAAGGAACACACTCAACGGGTCTATACCGAAATTCTGCATCTGGGAAGGCAGCTGGGTCTCAATGCTGACGAGTTACGCCTGGCCGAGCTCACCGCCCTTTTTCATGACATCGGCCGTTTCGAGCAGTATGCCCGCTACGGCACTTTTGTGGATTGCCAATCGGTTAACCATGCGCAACTAGGCGTCGAGATTTTGCGTGAAAAAGGGGTGTTAACAGGGCTGGATGCCCCCCTGAGCGATCTCGTTCTGCGCATCATCGCCTATCACAATCGTGCGGCTCTGCCAGAGGGAGAAAACCCGACCTGTCTGTTTTTTTCCCGGTTACTCAGAGATGCGGATAAGCTCGATATCTGGCGGGTAGTGACCGATTATTATCGACAAAAAGACAAAGAAACCAACACCGCGATTGAACTCGGCCTGCCCGATACTCCCGTGCTCACCGCTGCCGTCACAGAGGATCTGCTTGCCGGAAAAATCGTCGATATAAAAAACTTGAAGACTCTCAACGATTTCAAGTTACTGCAGGTCGGCTGGGTGTTCGACCTCAATTTCGCTCCGTCGTTCCAACGTTTGAGCGAAAAAGGTTATCTGGAGATGATCCGATCCGTACTGCCAGAAACAGAAATAACCAGAAAAATTTTCGCGGCCGTTCATGCACACATGGAAAACGGCTGTTCAAAGCCCCCCCCCAGACCGCCTGACTGCAATTTTGTAACGGACTGATAACCCGCCGCTACAGAAGCCGTTCGGCACCGCTGTAAACTTCTTCCACATGCAGAACGGCCGCTGCAACACCAGGATGTTTGGGATCGTTCCAGCTCTTCATACCGGTAAAGATTTCGCCTTCGGTCAGATATTCGATCCGGCCCTTAACCTGATAAGCTTTTTTATCCGGCGTGAGATAAAGGACGGATCCCGTGCTTCCAGCCATGATATTGGCTCGAGTTTTGGAAAAAATTCTGATTCATGGCTCATGCTGTCAAGGCGTACCGATGCAACCCTCACCTGCCTTAAGCCAAAGAGGTGCACCGCTAAAAGCGAGGGAAAGAGTCAGAATTAAAGGATAGGATGAACCAAACGGGACAAGCAACGACAGCGGCAGCAAACCTCAGAAATATTGAATTCAACCTAATTTCGTCAGCTCCGCACACATATTTGTCTTTTTCTTTTTCCCATCCATAATTTCTACACATTCCGCGCGCAAATTAAATACATCATCCCTCCGTAAATCAACGAGGATCAATATGGCTGTCTACGCTCTCAAAGGTAAAAAACCGCATACTTCGCAAGCGGGATTCACTCTGATCGAGATGATAACAGTTGTCGCGATTATCGGGATTATGTTGGGCCTGGCCACTCCAGCCTTCAATAACTGGCGAACCAACGCGATCTTAAACTCCGCTGCCTATGAGATTTTCGGATCCTTTCTAACCGCACGTTCCGAGGCGGTTAAACGCAATACCGCAGTCTATTTAAACTTCACAGATGAAGGCTGGCGCCTTTATGAAAACGAGGATAGTCCGATTTCCAGCGGGAGTATGCCCACAGGGGTCAGCATCACGGACGCAGACTTTGAAACCACCGAGCCCGAGCTAACAGGCTTTGATGCTCTCGGCCTGCCAGCCGAAAGTCGCAGCGGTTCGCTAAAGGTTAGCAACAGCAGCAGGACCTACCAGATCACCCTGTCCCCGGCGGGTCACGTTAAAATGGAGCTATCCCTGTGATCAAAAGGCAACCAACTTTTTGTCAAAACGAAGCAGGCTTTACTTTAATCGAATTGCTCATCGCGATGGCACTGACTCTCATCGTTTCAACCGCCATGTACAACGTCTACGCTGTTTCGATCCACTCAAACGTCGTGCAAAAAGAAGTGGTCGAGGCGCAGAACAATCTTCGCGCTGCAATATCACTGCTATCGCGCGAACTGAAAATGGCGGGATTTAACCCAACGAAAACCGAGGTAAACAGCGATGGCATTGACAACGACGCTGATGGCAGCACCGATGAGGACGATGGCTCTGAAGAGATCGGTTTTCAGAGCCCCACAGACGAAACATCCTTACACCTGACCATGGACAAAAACGGCGATGGGGATATTGCGGACCAAAACGAGGATATCCTCTACACTCTTTCCGACAATAATCTGCTCAGAAATAATGAGATCATCGCTGAAAACATTCTCGACATAGAATTTTACTATAACGATTCAACAACATCCCCAACCAGCCTGACGACCATCAGCAACGTCAGGGTAAGCATCCTGGCCGAAACGGCTCACACGGATTCGAATTACTCCGGCAACCAGACCTTTACAACGCCCTCAGGAGCGGTCTGGTCAACAGCCACTGGATATCGCGGGCGCTATTCCAGCTTCTTGGTCAATTGCAGGAATTTGGCATTATGAAACGAGTCCAAAAACTCAACAGCAAAGGATTCACCCTCATCGAACTGATGGTCGCCATCCTGCTCTTTTTTTTCGCCACCCTGGGGGTAGCGCAGATGCAATTATCCTCGATTCGATATAACTCCCAAGCCCGACACATCAGTGAGGCCACGGTCATAGCCCAAGACAAAATGGAAGAATTGTTAGCTCTGGACTATACAGATTCCGGCCTGGATGAAACCGATGGAAATGAAAGCGATGACGATATCGATGACAATTACGACGTTTTCAAAAACATTGCCGCAAACACCCCTGATACCGGAACAAAATTCATACAGGTCATCGTGAACTGGGTCGATAATGGTGCAAACAAAAGCGTCACACTTGAAACCATCAAAGCCCAACTATAAAAAGGACCCCTGATGAAACTCAAGCAGATAACAAACCAACGAGGAGTCGCATTATTAACTGCGTTGATGATCATGGTGATGTTGCTGATTCTTGGTTTCACGGCACTCAACATAACAGACATAGAGTTAGCTATTGCCAGTAATGAAAAAATCAAAGCCAAAGCATTTTACGCTTCGGAAGCAGGAATACAGAGAGCCCTCGCGAACTTGATTACCGAATACCAGGACGACGATGGCTGGGACAACACATTGGATCCGGACGGGGACAATCCCTTGTTTTCAGACGAGACAATCGGAGACAGCACCTATACTGTCAGAGTTATCGACAATGACGATGGCGATGGCGATACAAGTTCCGATTCGGACGATACGGTTATTATTCAGGCGACCGGCAGCATGCTACAAAGCACACAGAACATCGAGGCCGAGATTACGACTGTCACAGAGTCAGCCATCGTCTACGCGGTCTTTGGCAACAGCAGTATCACCGTAAAAAACTCCGGCAGTGTCCGCAGCTACAACTCCAGCGAAACGGCGTCCCCCTCCTCAACCGACAGCGATGGAGATGGCTGGTACGATGGCGAAACCGGCGAGGCCGATATCGGTTCAAACGGTGAGGTAACACTGAACAACAAAGCCACAATCGGCGGCGATATTTATTTAGGAGCCGATGATGCCGACACAACCGCTTCGTTATACGATTATGGTGCGGATGCCAGTGGGACGGACAGTTATAACGAAGATGGCACCCTCGTCGGCATTGAAACCGATGCCGTCGTGAGTGATGAATTATTTACCTCCGGCGGCACCGTAGATATCGCCATGGACAGTGCTGGAGAGGCTGGTGAACTGGTTGTCGCCAACAAAAAAACGGTTACTTTGGGAGTGGAAGGGACAACTACAAATTATTATTTTTCAAGTATTTCCCTCGGCAATTCTTCGACACTGACAATCTTAGGAACAGTCAACATCTATATGACAGGTGACATCGTAACCAAAGAATCGTCGGCTATCACTACCGCCACTGGGCTGCCAAGCGATCTCTCCATCTATTCGTCCTACGATGGAGACATTACATTGAAACACGGCTCTGATTTTGTCGGGACGCTGTACGCGCCATATGCCGACATCACCATTAACAACAGTGGCGACTTCTACGGATCGATCACCGGAAACAATGTTGAAATCAAAAACAGTGGCGAATTCTGGTATGACACGGCGTTAAAAGAATCCGCCGAGCCGACATTCAGCTCTCTGAAGATAGTTTCCTGGGAGCAGTATTAAGCCATCTGCGATCAAC
>JBFHFM010000158.1:0-7864 GCA_041583595.1 Trichloromonas sp.
GGAGCAGCGCCGCATCGGCCTGCAATTCACCATCGATCTGCAGATCGGGAGCGATTCCCTTGGCGATTTCAAGAGCCTTGAGAACCTTGTCTGCATCGGCATGCTTGGCGCTCCCCTTGGTCGAAAAGGAAAGCATCGCCACCCGGGCCTCAACCCCCAAAAAGCTTTTGCAACTGCTGGCGGTGCTCACAGCGATCTCAGCTAAAGCCTGGGCATCAGGATTGGGATTGACAGCGCAATCGGCAAAGCAAATGACGCCGTTTTCACCAAATTCGGGGGTCTTGGTCACCATAAGAAAGACCGATGAAACGGTATTTATCCCAGGAGCCGTACCGACCACCTGAAAAGCGGCCCGGAGGACATCCCCGGTAGTGTTGTCGGCACCGGCAACGGCTCCGCCGGCATCCCCTTTACGCACCATCATGGCGCCGTAAAACAAATTATCTTCGCCAGTCAGCAGCGTCTCCGCATCCTCGCGACTGAGCTTTTTTTTCTTACGCAATACCACCAGTTCGTCGACGTACTCGCCGAGCTTGGGAGAAGTCTTGGGATCGAGCAGGGTCACTCCGTCGAGAGACGCGCCAAGCTCCGCAGCTTTTTTCTGCAAGGCGTCAGGGTTGCCAAGCAGCACCACCCTGGCAAGTCCATCCTTGACAATTTGACCGGCCGCCTTGATCATGCGGTCGTCGTAACTTTCCGGCAATACAACAGTCTGCAGGCTCGCCCGAGCCTTGGCCTTGATCTGATCAACCAAATGCATGTCAGTCACCTCCTCCAAAACAGGGTTTGAATTTTAAGAAATACTTATACCCGATGCCGCCAGACGGGTCAACCTCTTTCCCTGCGAAAAAGGGCCTATGAATCACTTGGACGACATAATGATTGCTGGTAGAAATGACAACTGTTCATGTATAATCAGCCAACGCGCAATACTGCCGGAACCGCAATCAATGGAACCATGGACCTAAATCGCCGCTCGGACATTTTCCTGCTGGGATTCATTACCTTCTCCCTGCTACTGCACCTGCTTTTTCTGTATCTGCTCCCTGAGCATACATTGATGCCGGTAGTGCCTGAAAAAAAACCTGTTTACGTCGACCTGCGACCGCCACAGCCACTCAGCCGAGAACTCGATATCCCGCCTGCGGCGAAGCAAGACAAACCGCGGGAGACCCCAGCCAAGCGTCTGGGACCATCGGACCAGGTGGTAAAAAAGGAAACGGCCCCCAAAGGGGAAGATTTCGACGACATGACGCCAAAAGCCGTGGAACAGGCTCAGTCTCAAAAGCCTTCCACGGCTGTTGAACCGGTCAAACCCGCCCCTAAGCCGGCGCCTAAAACCGCGCAAACCAAACAAGCGGAAGCTGAACCCTGGCGTCAAGCGGGCGACAGCGGACCTGTGGCGGTAACCGAGCGGGCGCCCACCAGCGAGGAAACCACGCCCACCAGGGAAAGCACGCCTGCCTCCCCCGAACGCCTTAAAAGCATCGACCTGATGGCCTCGGCCAAATCGGCCGCGGTCAGCATTACCGACCAGTGGCGGCGGAAGTACCGCGCCGAGACCGAAGAGGGGGACACGGTCTGGCTCGACACAGAAAAAGACATCCTCATTTCGTTTTTCCAGAGGTTCCGGCGCAATGTTTACATGGTCTGGAACTATCCGGATCTGGCCCGGGAACTAGGCCAGGGAGGGACGTGTCTGCTTAAGGTCAGCATCACCAGGGAGGGCGAAGTAAAAGCCGTCGAACTCAAGGAAACCAGCGGATACCGGCTATTGGATGAAGCGGCCATCTCGGCCATCCGCAAAGGCGCTTCTTATGGTCCTCTCCCCAAAGTCTATCCGAAGGACGAACTGAACATCATGGTCTTTTTTCAATACGGCATCGACCGTCGCCCTGCCCTCTTTTAAGACGGGGGAGCCTGATGGCTCCCCCGTCTTGTTCATCCTACCCTCCCCATTTCAACCTGGGGTTACGCGCTGCGGCCGTCTCATCAAGGCGACGGATCCGGGTGCGCACCGGAGCCGCATGCAGAAGTTCAGGATTGTCCCGAGCTTCGCCGGCAATAGCCAGCATCGCCTCGCAAAACTCATCAAGCGTCTCCAAACTTTCCGTCTCGGTCGGCTCGATCATAATCGCCCCCTTGACCACCAGGGGGAAATAAATGGTCGGGGGATGGTAGCCATAATCAATGAGCCGCTTGGCCAGGTCTAGGGTATGACAACCACCGGCCAGGTCACGGTCCGAGAAGACGACCTCATGCAGAGAGCGATTCAGATAAGGCAAATGGAAAGTCCCCTCCAGCCTGGCCCGCACGTAGTTGGCGTTAAGAACGGCCATCTCGCTGGCGTGCCTGAGCCCCGCTGCGCCCATGGTGCGAATATAAGCGTAAGCCCGCACCAGAACGCCAAAATTTCCGAAAAAGGAACGCATGCGGCCGATGCTCTGGGGGCGTTCAAAATGGAGTTCATAACCGGAAGCACCCGAGGTAACCACCGGCACGGGCATAAACGGCGCCAGGATCTCGGTCACGCCGACCGGGCCGGCTCCAGGACCGCCTCCACCGTGAGGAGTGGCGAAGGTCTTATGCAGATTGAAGTGCATGACGTCGATCCCCATGTCGCCGGGACGGGCGATCCCCATGAGGGCGTTGAGGTTCGCCCCGTCGCAGTAGACCAGCCCACCCTTGGCATGAACAATGTCGCAGATCTCGCGGATTTCCGCTTCAAACAGGCCAAGAGTATTGGGGTTGGTGACCATCAATGCAGCGACCTCATCGTCCATGTGCGCCGCCACCGTCTGCGCCGACAGCACGCCATCGGAAGCAATTGGCACGACAGCGTAGCCACATAAAGTGGCGCTGGCCGGATTGGTGCCGTGGGCGGTATCAGGGATCAACACCTTGGTGCGAGGATTGCCCTGGGCCTCATGCCAGGCCCGAATCATAAGCATGCCGGCCAATTCGCCATGGGCACCAGCCGCCGGTTGCAGGGTGACAGCAGAAAATCCGGAGATTTCGGCTAGCGCCGTCTGCAGCTCATACATCAATTTGAGCGCCCCCTGACTGAGATGCTCGGGGGTCATCGGATGACTTCCCGCCAGACCAGGCAGGCGAGCCACCGTTTCATTAATCTTCGGGTTATACTTCATGGTACAGCTGCCCAAGGGATAAAAGCCCGAGTCAACACCATAGTTCCAGGTCGACAGGCGGGTAAAGTGCCGAACCACATCGACCTCGGAGAGTTCTGGAAAACCGGCCACCTGATCTCGCACCAAATGCGCCGGCAAGGCGACTTCCGGCACATCGAGAGCCGGAAGGCTGTACCCCTTACGCCCCGGATCCGAATGTTCGAACATCAACTTTTCGTTGAGAATCAGTCCGCTGGTCCCAAGCGTTGTCATTGTCCACCTCCCGCAAGTGCCGCCACCAGAACGTCAATTTCCGCCTTGCTGTTCTGCTCGGTGACACAGACCAGAAACCTGTTGGCCATCCCCTCAAAGTAGCGCCCCAAGGGAATCCCGCCGAGAATGTCCTGCTGTTCGAGCCGGGCCAGCACAGCTTCGACCGACTCCGACGCTTCAACAACAAACTCGTTAAATACCGGACCGGCAAAAGGAAGGGAAAAACCGTCTAAGGCAGCGATGGCCCGGCGAGCGTACTCAGCCTTGGAGAGATTCTGCACCGCCACCTCGCGGATGCCGGCCTTGCCCATCAGCGACAGATAGATGGTGGCCATCAAGGCACAGAGTCCTTCATTCGAGCAAATGTTCGAAGTCGCCTTCTCACGGCGGATGTGCTGCTCGCGGGTCGACAGGGTGAGAACAAAACCGCGCCGGCCTTCCTTGTCGTGCGTTGCGCCAACCAGACGGCCGGGCATTGAACGCAAATCCTGCTGACGGGCGGCAAAGAAGCCGAGATAAGGGCCTCCAAAGGCCAGCGGAATGCCAAAACTCTGCCCCTCACCAGCGACAATGTCCACCCCCAGCTCACCGGGCGACTTAAGCAGGCCAAGGGCAATCGGCTCGGCTACCGCTGCGACCAGCCGGGCGCCGCAGCGATGAACCAGAGGCGCCTGAGCGGCCAGATCCTCGATCACGCCAAAGAAGTTGGGATAGCCGCTAATCATCGCCGCCACATCCTTATCCAAAACATCTTCCAGCGCCGAAAGATCGGTGCAGCCATTAGCGTCAAAGGGGATCGTTACCAGCTCGATATCGAGGTAGCGACAATAGGTTGCCACCGTTTCCCGGTACTCGGGGTGGAGGGCGGCAGAAATCAGGACCTTTTTACGGCGGGTGGCACGGGCTGTCATCAGCACCGCTTCGGCGCAGGCCGAGGCGCCATCGTACATGGAAGCGTTGGCCACATCCATACCGGTCAGCTGGCAGATCAGGGTCTGGTACTCGAAAATAGCCTGCAGGGTACCTTGACTTATTTCCGGCTGATATGGGGTATAGGCGGTATAGAACTCACTGCGGGATACCAGCTGATCAATTACCGCAGGGATGAAATGATTGTAAGCGCCGCCGCCGAGAAAGGACAGGTGGCTGTCGGCGGTAGCGTTCTGCCGAGCCAGTTGCTTGAACTCCCGCAGCAAATCACCTTCAGCCAGCGCAGGAGCCAGATTCATCGGCCGCTGCAAACGAACATCGGCGGGGATACCGGTGAACAGGTCGTCCACGGCATCAACGCCGATAACATCAAGCATCTGGCGGATATCTTCTTCGGTATGAGGGATATAGCGCATGACAAGCTCCTGCGGATGACACACTAGTAGCCTTTCAGACGTATCATCCAGTATATCAGACGAAGAAGATCACTCTTCTTCCTCGACAAAATTCTGATAGTCGTCAGCATCCATCAAATCTTCGAGTTCCACATTATCGGCAAGCTTGATCTTGAGCATCCAGCCGTCTTCGTAAGGCGAAGTATTGATCAGCTCGGGCATATCCTGCAGTTCTTCGTTGATTTCGATCACCTCGCCGGAAACCGGGGCATAGACGTCAGACACCGCCTTGACCGATTCGACCACACCAAAGGGCTTGCCAACCTCAAGAACGGTTCCGACCTCGGGAAGCTCGACAAAAACGACATCCCCCAGCGAATCCTGAGCGAAATCGGTAATACCGACGCTCACCACGCCATCCTCCACCAGAACCCATTCATGCTCTTCGGTGTACTTCAATTCATCGGGAAATTCCATGGTCATCCTCCTGATATGGTCTGCATTGGGGGGTTATCCCCGGTAGTGATATTTATTTTTTGACGAACGGAGTCTTTTCTATTCTGGCGCCAACCTTACGACTGCGGATACCGATCTGCAACAAGGTACCGATACCAGCGCAAGCCGTCTCAACCAGGGCCAGACCAATTCCATGACGTAGTGACGGCGACATGGTTCCGCTGGTTACCACGCCGACCTGACGGCCATCGACGAAGACCGGGTAATCGGCCCGCGGGATCCCCGGCTCAGTCATGGCAAAGCCGACCAGGCGACGCGGCACACCGGCTGCCTTCATCTTGAGCAGCGCTTCGCGGCCGACGAAGCTCGGCTTATCGAGCTTGGTGATCCAGCCCAACCCCGCCTCCAGAGGTGTGATTTCATTCGACAGCTCATGCCCGTACAGGGCATATTTCATCTCCAGCCTCAAGGTGTCCCGCGCCCCAAGGCCGACCGGCACCAGTCCGTCTTCAGCCCCGACATCCATCAGGTTCTTCCATACTTCTTCGGCTGAATCGGGTGCAAAGTATAGCTCAAAGCCATCTTCTCCGGTATAACCCGTGCGGGAAATGATGGTCGGCACCCCGACAACCAGCCCTTCGTGAAAGCGGTAGTAGCCAATGTCGGTCAACGCCCTATCGGTAAGCCGGGAGAGAATAGCTTCGGCCGCCGGCCCCTGCAGGGCGAGCTGCGCGAAGTCATCGCTGACATTGTGCAGCAACACCCCGGAGAAATCACCGTCGGCCAAAACTTCTTCCATCCAGGCAAAATCCTTGTCGGTATTGGCGGCATTGACGCAAAAAAGGTAATGCTCTGCATCGAACCGATACAGGGTCACGTCATCGACCACCCCCCCGTGGGGATAACACAGGGCACTGTATTGAACCTGGCCGTTTTCCAACGAAGAGGCATCATTGGTGGTCAACTCCTGGATGAACGCCAGCGCCTCCGGGCCACTCACTTTGATCTCGCCCATATGTGAGACATCGAAGAGTCCGGCGGCATGGCGCACGGCCAGATGTTCCTCGATCACTCCCCGATACTGAACCGGCATCTCCCAACCGCCAAAATCGACCATACGGGCACGGGCAGCTTTGTGAACAGCGTTGAGCGGTGTTTTTTTGAGCATAGGACCCTCCAGAAATCGCGCTGGAACCCCTCCCTGTCCCTCCCAGTCACAAAAGGATGAGAGTGACAACTATCTCAGCTAAGTATATCGCCAATCCGCTCCTCGTGTCCGAGCGTCATCAGGTGCACCCCCTGGCAGAGACGACGGGCGTGGCCAACCATTTCGCGGGCAATCAGAATACCTTCTTCGAGGGGGGCCTTTGCTGCGGCCAAACGATCAATCAGAGGCTGAGGCACCCGAACCCCGGGACTATTGGCGTTGAGGAAGTTGGCCATGCGAGCACTTTTGAGCAGCAGTACGCCCAGGAGAACCGGGGTACCCAGCGGGTTGGCCGCGGCCATAAATCGCTCAAGTTTCTCCTCATCATAAACAGCCTGGGTCTGAAAGAAACGGGTGCCGGCCTGAACCTTCTTGGCAAATTTTTGAAACATCAGCTCGAAGGGTTCGGCTTCGGGCGTTACCGCAGCCCCGGCAAAAAAACGGGGAGTCCCCTGCAACTTCTTACCAGCCATGTCCAGTCCCCCCGACAGTCCACGAACGGTTTCCATCAGCTGAATTGAATCGAGATCAAAGACCGAACGGGCCTGGGGATGGTCGCCAAAACGGGGATGATCGCCGGAGAGCAGGAGAAGGTTTTCTACCCCCAAGGCAGCGGCGCCAAGCAAGTCAGACTGCAGAGCCATGCGGTTGCGGTCACGACAGGTCAACTGCAGAATCGGTTCTCCTCCCTCGCGCAGCAACAAAGCCGCCATGGCCAAGGGGCACATACGCATGTTGGCCCCCTGATTGTCCGTCACGTTGACCGCCGAAAGATCGGCCAGCAGCCGTGCCTTTTCCAGAGCCTCTGAAGTATCAATCCCTTTGGGCGGGGCGATCTCGGCGGTCACCACAAAATGCCCGGCGGCCAGTTGCTGTTCAAGTCTTGACATTGATTTATAAGCCCATCCCTCTAATAGTGCGCAACGACACCATCAGGGTTTGATTTTATGTCGTCCCGGTCTCGACACCTTACCCCAGTTCTTCGGCGCCACAGTACGGGAAAAGACTCCCCTGCGATTCTGCTTTTTCAGTCGCTCGTAAATCAGGTGCCAGGCGCAGTCGATCTCCCGATCCGCTTCGCATTTCCCCTCTTCCATACCGCCGCAGGGGCCATTGAGCAAGCCCTTGGCGCAGTTAGTCACCGGGCAGATACCGGCGGTTTCGTTGAGGATGCATTCCCCGCACAGCGAACATCGTTCTTCGTATTGCCCGAAACGGCGGATATTGCCGAGAAACAAGGTATTGAGAGCGCCGATAACCCGCTTGTCGGTATTCGCCGAGATTGACTGAATACCGGCTCCACAGGCCATGACCAGCAAAGCATCCGCTTCTTCGACCTGCGCTTTGAGCTGACGCAAGTCACGACCAGCGCGCATGATATGGCAAGCTTCGTCGATGATGACACTGCCGGTGGTTTCTTTACCCCGCGACGCCAGCCATTCTTGCATGCGGAAGACTTCCTCCTCACCGCCGGA
>JBFHFM010000159.1:0-7800 GCA_041583595.1 Trichloromonas sp.
ACGTGGTCGAGCTTTTTAAATGGTGGAGGTGGCGGGAATCGAACCCGCGTCCGAAAATCTTTCACGTAAAGCTTCTACATGCTTAGTCTGTGTATTGGATTTAACCGTTCAAGGCTCCCGCAGACAGGATACGTGAACGGCGATTCTGCTTTGATTTCGCCTTTGCGCCACAGACCCTCACAAAGACTATCCTGCTAAATTGACGTCTCTAAAACCACACAGGCGATGAAAGAAGAGACGTAGCAGCAATTAAGCTGCTAGTGCGTACGAAACGTCAGTGTCGGCGTTTGTATTAATGCCAGATTTTTAACGAGGCCCACTGGCGTCCCCGGCATGCCACCTTCGCTTCCAATCCCCGTCGAAACCAGGGCACCCCCATGAAAACTATGATTGTTGGTATTTAGCAATGAATCAAACCACTTTGCCTTCCATCGAAGACAAGCTTATTATCCCATAAAAATCCTGAAATATCCATTTATATATCGTTACCGCGAATGGTCCCGAATATCCCGCGCCGTTTCACGATCAGACTGCTTCTGCTTGAGCGTTTCGCGCTTATCATGCAGCTTTTTGCCGCGCCCGATACCGATCTCGATTTTGACACGGCTTTCTTTGAAGTAAATTTTGGTCGGCACCAACGACAGGCCCCGTTCTTCGACCTTTCGCCTCATTTTCTCGATCTCTTCGCGGTGCAACAACAGTTTACGCACCCGGGTGGGGTCGTGATTCTCGCGGTTGCCCTGCTCGTAGATGCTGATGTTCATGTTGTTGATGAACACCTCGTCATTCATGATGCGACAGAACGATTCCTTAATGTTCACCTTACCGAGCCGTAGCGACTTGACTTCAGTGCCGGTCAGCACCATCCCCGCTTCGAAAACTTCGTCGATGAAGTACTCGTGATAGGCTTTTTTATTGTTGGCGATAATTTTAATGCCCATCGGATTTTACTCTTCTCTGATGATTTCGGAAATGCGCGGCATATATGTCTCGCGCGGGATAGCCCGGCTGCCAACCCGGATGAGCAACAACGATCCGGCCAGAAAGGCCGAGCCGGTCAGAGCGGCCAACAGGTTTGACTCGATCTCGAAGGTACCATGACGACCGATCATTTCACCGACTGCGGCCCCGATGACCAATGCGATCAAAGGCACGATATAAAGGATAAAGGACGATTGCAAAAAACTGCGGGTCGAGGTCACAATGCGGACGCGATCGCCGACTTGAGCGCCGAGGGGATTAAGCGCCTCGACCTGCATCGAGCGGTTGTCGTCACCCATCTGACAGAGCCCGGCAGAGACACAATGTACGCACATACTGCTTTTCGTGCAGAGAACCATAGCTATCGCCTTACTTTTCAGCTCAACGATAGTACCGACTTCTTCGATCATGCAGAACTCCCGTCTGGCATCGAAGTAAATGAGGGACGGATTATACTGGCTGATCAGGATTTTTGCAAGACATCCCAAGCATCAAGAAACAGGGCGGTTACTTCACTACTGCGACCCGGAGAACAGAGAAAGGTTTCGAGATCCTGAAAATTGGGAAGAAGAGCGGGTTTAAGCACTTGAAAATTGCAACCATGCCCGGCCTTGAGTTCCCCTTGATCAGCACCTACACCGAGGGCCCTGGCGCCGTTGATGGTGGCCATAGCGAGCAGTTCGGATGGCGCCATGCGCCCTTCGAACCAGGTATGGGCAAAGGCCATTTCGTCCCAGATTGACAGGGAATCACAACTGGCCAGACTGTCCGTTCCCAGAGCCAGCGGCACTCGAGCCTGTCGATAAAGCTCGACGGGAACCTTGCCGACGCCAAGGCGGGCATTAGAACGGGGACAGCAAACAATGGTCGACCCGGCCTTGGCTAAACGGTCGACATCTGCGCTATTAACCTGTACACCATGGGCCAGCAAACAGGAAGGAACCAGGCCGCCGCAAGCCTCGGCGAAAGCCACCGGAGTGCGTCCGGTCGGAGGCGGCAGCATACTTTCCCACCCCACAAAAGGATAGAGCTGGTCTTTCATCGGCCCGGCGGAATCGTGAATAAAGGTTGTTTCTTCATGAGATTCGGCCAGATGAAGGGTCGTCGGAACCTTACGCCGTCGGGCAAAATCAAAAATATGTTCGAGATATTCTTCAGAGACGGAATACGGCGAATGGGGAGCAATGCCTAGCTTGAGTTGACCAGCGCGTTTTTCATCGAGCAGGTCGCCAATCCGAGCAAGGATTTTGCGAGACATGGCCGGTTCTCGCCCAAGGGTTTCCAAGTAGAGACACCCTCTCAGGGGAGTGTTGACATAAGCATGCCGAGCCGGAAAATACGAAAGGATATCGCCGACAGCACCCGTTCCGGCAGCAAGGGACGCCTCAATCCCGGCGGCAAGCGATGATTCAAAACGCTTGACATCGACCCCGCGCTTGACCCGGATGACATGCAGAATCCAGTCAACGAAATCGGCGGGAGCATCGGCTAGCCCCGCTTTTTTGGCCCAAACCGGAAAATGGGTCAGTTCCAAATGAGTATGCGCATTTACCAGGGGGGGGAGAAGAATAGTATCGCCAAAGTCAACGACCGCAGCCCCCGAAGAGGCTGCGGTCAATTCTTTACGACTTCCGACTGCAACTATTCTTCCCTCATTGACCAGCAAGCCTCCGTCTTCAATGGGAGCAGAGGTGATGGGGACCAGGTAACGCGAAAGAAAGAGAGTAGCCACGATATCAGATGGCCTTTTTCAAGTCACCCTGACCGGGGTTCTCATGATTTCTTTCGGCATCAACCTGCCGGTTCTGTTCATCCACAAAGACCAGCTTCGGCTTGTGCATTCGGGCTTCAGCTGCAGCCATCTCCTGCCAACTGGCGATGATCACCAGGTCTCCCTTGGAGACCAGGCGAGCTGCCGCTCCGTTGATACAGATGGTGCCGCTGCCGGGCTGTCCGGGAATGGCATAGGTCGAAAAACGGGTACCAAAATTGACGTTCCAGATATCAACAAACTCGTTTTCAAGGATATCCGCTTCTTGCATCAGCAACGGGTCAATGGTGATGCTCCCCTCGTAATGCAGGTCGGCTCCGGTAACTGTGGCACGGTGAATTTTCGACTTGAGCATTTTGCGCGTCATCATCAGTTCATACCTCCTCAAAGAGATAAGCATTGTCAATTAAACGAGTTTTACCGAATTTAACTGCTAACAGGAGCACCGAATCGCGGCCGACCACCAACTGGTCTACCAGGGTGTCCTTCTGACAAATGTGAATATAGTCGATATGTGCAGAGGGTTCGCGAAGGATGCGATCGGTAACCGCCGCAATGATGGTAGCTGCGGAGTTTTCTCCGCCTGAAGCCAGTTTTCCAGCCAGACGTAGCGAATCGCTAAGGGCCAGTGCCTGGGAACGCTCACTGGGCGAAAGATAAACATTACGTGAACTCATCGCCAGTCCGTCAGCTTCGCGGATAATCGGCATGCCGACAATTTCGACCGGCAGATTAAGGTCAGCGGTCATGCGCCGGATTACCGCCAGTTGCTGAAAGTCTTTGCATCCGAACAAAGCCAGATGAGGTTGAACAATCGTGAACAGTTTGCTGACCACGGTGGTAACGCCGCGAAAATGTCCAGGTCGGCTGGCTCCGCAAAGGGTATCGGTCAGCCCTTCGACATTGACATAGGTAGCGTATCCTCGGGGATACATCTGCTGAGCTTCCGGAGCAAAAATCAGGTCCACGCCGGCAGCCTCGGCCAGGGCCGCGTCACTACTCAGATCGCGAGGGTAAGATTCGAAATCCTCCCCCTGTCCGAACTGAGTCGGATTGACAAAAATCGACAGCACCAGAAGGTCGCCACGCTTGCGGCCCTCTTCGAGCAACGAACGATGGCCGGCATGCAGGTAACCCATGGTTGGCACAAAGGAGATGCGCCGCCCCTCTTCTCGAGCAGCCAGGCAACGCTGCTGCATTTCTTGTACGTCGTTTATAATTTCCATCAGAAAACCAGTGATTGGTGATTGGTTGTTTTAGTGATGGTGATGGTTTTACCAATCACCAATTATTTAAAAGAATGTTCATCGCCAGGAAAGACGCCGGCTTTCACTTCAGAAATGTAGTCAGAAATCCCTTTACTGATGATTTGCGACACATCAGCGTAGCGCTTGACGAACTTGGGTGAATATTTTTCACACAAACCGAGAATGTCATGGATGACCAAAACCTGACCGTCGCAATGAACGCCGGCACCGATACCGATGGTCGGGATAGTTAATTCAGCGGTGATGCGCTGCGCCAAAGGTGCCGGGATGCCTTCAAGCACCAGGGCGAAGGCCCCTGCTTCCTGAACGGCTTGAGCATCGGCCAATAACTGTCGGGCCTGTTCATCCTCTTTCCCCTGCACCCGGTAACCGCCCATGCGGTGGATCGACTGAGGGGTCAGGCCGATGTGCCCGACCACGGGAATATCCATATCGACGATGGCGCGGATGGTCGCGGCCACGTTTTCACCCCCTTCGAGTTTGACCGCCTGAGCCCCGGCCTCCTTGATCAGTCGTCCGGCATTGCGCCGGGCCTCGACAATATCAACCTGGTACGACAAAAACGGCATGTCGGCGATAATCAGTGCCGCGCTACTGCCGCGCACCACGGCACGGGTATGGTAGACCATTTCATCCATGGTCACCGGCAGGGTGTTATCATAGCCAGCAACCACCGAACCAACCGAGTCGCCAACCAGAATCATGTCGATGCCAGCCAGATCCATTAACCGGGCGAAGGGATAGTCGTAGGCGGTAAGAACAGTAATCTTTTCGCCTTCAGCCTTCATTCGCTGAATATCAAGTACGGTTTTACTCTTTTTCATGCCGCTATACCCTGCCTTATAAGTCACCGGGATAAAAACAAAAAAAGCCCTTCGGAAACCGTCCGAAAGGCAAGTTTGCAGGCACAGAAGGGGCATCAGGCCCCCACCATCCAGCTGTCACCTTCCGTCCCGGTCCATGGATCCAGGCGGTATCGGTTATTGATAATTGTTAAGCAAACTTGGTTGCTCCGGCACAAGTTCCGGGCAGTTGCTTGTTAAATTACTCTAAAAGGCGGAGCCTTTATATCACACCCCTCGCGCCACTGTCCAGCCCAATATCGTAAACTATGGATCGCAGAATGAAACCTTATCGCTTTTTTTCAAACAACTGTTTACCGTCTTTGTAAGCATCGGCCTGCTTCTGCCCCAAATTCCAGTATTCGCGAATACCGCCTAAATACACAAGCGGATCAAAAGCCAGGGCATCCATCGAGCCAGACTCATTAAAGGCCTTCTCAGCCGCGTGAATTTCAACAATTTCACCGAGTAGCAAACGATATTCGCCCAGTTCTACCTCATCACGCAGCACGCATTCAACGTTCAGCGGCGATTCGTCTATAAGAGGTGCAGCGACTTTCATGGCCGGAACCGGGGTCAGACCGGCGCCAATCAACTTATCTTCGTCACGTCCCGATTTCAAACCACAATAATCGGCTTCAACCGCCAGGGACGCCGGCATCAGATTAACCACAAAACAGCCGGTCTCACGGATCTGCGCATAGGTTTGGCGATTGACATTAAGTGAAACTGCCATCGTAGGCGGCGTCTTGCTGACGATTCCGGCCCAGGACGCGGTCATCACATCCACTTGACCATCGCTTCCCACGGTGGAAATCAGAGTGGTCGGTTGGGGAAAAAAGGTGACACAGGGTCCGAGTTGTCGTTTATCCATGAGCTATCTCCTGAGATTAAGAAGGGTATAGAAATAAGTTATCTGTTGTTTTCGAGTGGGACAAGCACCTGCGAAGCCATTTCCTGAACAGAAACGACCAAAGCCAATGCCATAAAAAGACCGGGCTGCAGCCAACACACAGCAGCCCGGCCATGTAAACATTCAAATCATAAGCTGAAGACTATGGAATCAATTTTTCCAGAGCGGCCGCTACAATCATCAGGGGATGAAAGTTAACCGGCGTGGTGCCACGCAGGCTGTCATGCAAACGACGATAATTGTTCAGGTCACGCCGATGGCTGGCCAGGCAGGTATCCGGATTGCCGGAATATTGTTCAAGGACAATCTGCGTCAATCGAAAACCGGTATCGGTCAGCGAAGCAACCAATGACTGCAGAGCCGCACGATCCCAGCCGTCGCGAACCGGAACGTTCGTGGCAAGAGACAAAATCTCATCCAGATCCAGCAACCGCCTGACCTCAAGAAATGCTCGGGCGGTAGCAAAGAGTTCACTACCGGTCTTGTCAGCCAGCACGGTAATAGGCAAAAAGTCTTTTAGATTTGGCAGAATGGAGATCCGACGGGCTGACTCGGCGGCGATGCCATAGGCTTCACTGTCAGCTGCACAGGTTTTACAGTGACTCCACTGCCCTTCCGGCAGGATGCTACCAAGTACTTTCTCGAAAGATTTCAGCTGTTCTTGCAGTAAGGCCACTTTCTGAGGATCCGGGGAAACATCCACTCCCTCGCCAACCGCCCAATCGCAAAGGGCGGCCAGGGCATCTTCGAGACGAAGTAACATTTCGTGCTGACGCTCTGCTGGCATCCGGTTATCCAGAGCGTAAATCTGCCGCCGCAGATTTTCCCCATCAACCACACGATCAAAGGTTAACCAAACGGTAATCGCATCAATCAGAGGTACCCCATGTTTCTGCACAAGACCGTTAAAAAACGAACTACCGGCACGATCGACCAACCTGTTGGTGATAACAGTGGCGGTGATTTCCCTGGCCAGCGGATGGCTGAAGAGGTGCTCCTGGTAACGAATGCGGATTTTTTCTGGAAAGTATTCCAGCAGAAAATCTCGAACCCCGGCCTGACCAGGCAGGTCGCTGGCCAGGAGGGCCTGAAATATCTGCATTTTGCTGTATGCCATAAGAATCGCCAGCTCGGGCCGAACGAAACTGCGCGACTCGCGAGCCAGCACTTCCTTGGCCGAGGGGAGAAACTCGCCTCGACGATCCATAAGCCCGGCCCGGGTGAGTCGGTCGGACAACTCTATAAAAGGTTCGACTGCCTGAAGACATCGCATCTGGTCAAGGGACAGACAGAGGCTCTGACCATAGTTGTTGCCCAATACCGCCTCGCAAACATCGCTGGTGACCTCTTCGAGCTGACGGTTGCGTTCTTCCGACGAAGTGACCTTCCCCTGCTCTCGAAGATATTGCATAAAAATCTTCAGATTGACTTCATGGTCACTACAATCAACCCCGGCAGAATTGTCCACCGCATCGGTATTAATGTGACCACCGGCCAGAGCGTATTCGATGCGTCCTCGCTGCGTGAAGCCAAGGTTTCCGCCCTCTCCCATCACTTTCGCCCGCAACTGACGGCCGTCAATCCGCACCCCATCATTGGCGCGATCGCCAGCATCCTCATTCTTCTCAGTGCTGGCCTTAACGTAGGTGCCAATACCGCCGTTCCATAACAGATCGACCTCGGCGGTCAGCAGCAGCCGAATCAAACCGGGGGCATCCATCGTTTCATGACGCACACCAAGCCAGCTTCGTACCTGCGGCGACAGCGGAATTTCTTTAGACGCACGGGAATAGATCCCACCCCCTTCAGAAATCAGGCTGCGGTCGTAATCGTCCCAGCTCGAACGAGGGAGATTGAAGAGTCGCTGGCGCTCAATAAAGGACGACTCGGGATCGGGATCCGGATCAAGAAAAATATGCCGATGGTCAAAAGCCGCCAGCAAGCGGATTTTGCGCGACAGCAGCATGCCGTTACCGAATACGTCGCCACTCATATCACCGATGCCGACCACAGAAAAGGGTTGAG
>JBFHFM010000160.1:0-7789 GCA_041583595.1 Trichloromonas sp.
GGTTGCTGACCGACCAACCTAAAATCACCAAAGCCGCGCCACGGAACAATCGGGACGCGGCTTTATTTTTTAAAGGGCCCTGCAACGTTAATGCATTCGAAAAAATCTTGCGAGGACTAAGCAAAAATTTCGACCTGTAAGGCCGGGTGGTTTTTCTGGGCGAAGGCCTACATCAGGCAGGTCGTACTCCTGAAAAAACCACCGTAACGGCGTAGGGCGGACGTTTTGCGACGCCGTCAAAGGTCAAGCCGAGGGCACCCGGTCCGTAGCCCGCCTCCCGCCTTTTTGCGCAAAGGCAGCAAACAGACAGCCAATGAAATTCTGAATCAGCGCGTCACCTTTGCGAGACTCCATATGAAATGCAGCCCGGGAGCGCACATGCCGAAATCCTTCGACATAATGAGCACACAGTCGCCCTTCCTGCAGATACCCATCCACCAGACTGCGCGACACAAAGGAGATCCCTCCCCCATCCATAACCGACTGGATGCACAAATTCAGATCATCCGAGACCACCAAAGCTCTGAAATCGTTTATTTCACAGCCCAGATTTATCAAGTTCTGCCTGAGCAAATTTTTTGAACTGCAGCCATCACGCCGGGAATAAAGGGTGTACCCCAACAAATCAGCCATATTCAACAACGTCTTCGGCAGATTCAAGGCCGGGCTACTGATAAAAACCAATTCGTCGTCAGGTAGCGGGTAGGTTGAAAAAGAGTTGAGCATCCCATCATCGCAATATTCAATAATCGCCAGATCATACTCTTTTTCCAACACTCCCCGAGCCGCTTCCGCCGGTTGCTTGAAAATAAATTTCAGGTCGTTGACATCCGCGTTCTGCAAAACGAAATCGTTAATCGTCCGTGGCAGATAGGCCATACCGAAGGTTGGGGTGCAGCAAATCGACAGACGTTTCTCAGCCTTGAACACCTTCAACCCATCAAGAAGTTCCTGCTCCTTGATCAGAATTTCTTTCGCTTTTTCGAGCACAAACCGCCCGACCTCGGTGGTAACTAAAGTCGAACCACTGCGATCGAGCAACTGATGATCGTAGGCTTCCTCCAGAAATTTTATCCGCTGAGACACCGCCGACTGGGTAATGTATAACAATTCTGCAGCCTTAGAGAAACTACCTGTTTCACACACTTTGATCAGCGTCTTGAAATATCTCGTTTCCATAAATCTCCCAATACCATTCGTTTGGAATCTTCAAACGGTGCCCCCCAACTTATCAGGCGCCCTCCGTGGGCCAATTAATATCTATATATAAATAAAGTGCAGAAATCAATCTTATAACGACATTAGAATCATTCGCTTTACCATATTTCGTCTGCCCGGTATTTTACATCAGGTTGATACAAAATTGTAACTAAGTATACTTAGTAAGTATTTACTTACTACCAAGGAAGGAGGGGGTTAACTACACACGGATAACCGCATATCACGTGAGAATATCCATTTTTGCATCACCAAGGGGCAAGTAGGAGAATGAAAGGAGAACACATGTCAAGAAAGTCGCTACACCAACAAGCCAGGCGGCTGGTGCGACTTCTTCCTGTCGTGTTGCTTCTGGGGGCCTGTGCCACCGGAACCATCCGCGAGAAGTTGTTGACCCTGCCGACCATCGATGGCGCCACCTACGTGGGTCAAGAGACCTGTGCAGGATGTCATGAAGACAAGGCGGCATCCCTGGCTCACAACGTTCACGGACGCCTGGCTGATTTTGAGCTGATGGGCGGACAAAAGGGCTGCGAATCCTGCCACGGACCAGGCAGCCTGCACGTTGACGGAGAGGGAGATACGGCCAAGATTCTACAGCCGAGCCAACTCAACGCCGACGAAACCGGCGCGCTCTGCGCCCGCTGCCACACCAGCGGCAAGCTGATGGACTGGACCCACAGCGAGCACGCCCTGGCCGACCTGAGCTGCACGGACTGCCACACCATGCACGGCAACGAGAAACCGCTCAAGGCCAACCTGAAGCAGAACGATCCCGAGCTCTGCTACAGCTGCCATCAAGAAGAAATGGCCAAGACCAACTTCCCTTCCCACCATCCGGTGAAAGAAGGAAAGATGACCTGCTCGAGCTGCCACAACGCCCACGGTGAACTCCTGACCGACGAGCGCAAAAACGATCTCTGTTTAAACTGTCATACCCGCTACCAGGGTCCCTTTGTTTTCGGGCACGCCCCGGTTGAAGACGATTGCACGATCTGCCACGATCCCCACGGTAGCGTCGCCAACAACCTGCTGGTGCAGAACGAGCCGTTCCTCTGCCTGCAGTGCCATGAAGGACATTTTCATCTCCTGCGGGCGTCAAACTCTGCAGTTGTAACTCCTGGCAGTGATAGTGCTCAACAAGAAGCCCTGGCAAACATTGCCAACCCACACGGCAGTGAAGGCTTTCAGACCTCATTCGGGACCAAATGCACAACCTGTCACAAAGTGGTCCACGGCAGCGATTATCCGTCTCAACCGCTCAGCGGTGGCGGTCTGACCCGTTAACTTTAGGAGGCTAAAACATGAAGCAACGCCATTTTGGGCTGCTTGCATTGTTGTCTTTCCTGACCTTAATGTCGATCGCCTCATTTGCTGTCGCTGAAGAAAAAGCCTTCGGCGGGCAGATGGAGATCGGTGTTTCCGGTGTGGATGTCAAAGACAATCCTGCTCGCGTCAACGAATATGTGAACGGAAAATCAACAGACGGGCTCAGCTTCGCCCCGAAGCTGTCACTCGAATCGGAAATCGGTGAGAACTCTGAGTTTGCCCTGGAAGCAGACGTTGCCGGTCCACGTGACCAGCAATTCAACCTGGAACTCGATGCCAACCGTATTTTACAGCTTGATGTTGATTATCAGGTGATGGAACACTGGAAGGATCACGAGACGTTAGACCAGATGGGGGCGACCGCTCGCGACGACGTAGACCGTTCCCAGCCCAACGTTACCACAGATAAAATCATGGCTGATTTGCAAGACGCCGGCCTGGACATTAATACTTTTACCCCTACAAACGACCCCGATGGTGGGGTTGGCGGCGGGACACTCGGATACGATCCCCGTGCTGCCTACGAGCAAGAGTTGGCCAACGACTACCTCGTCACCCGCCGGGAGCTAAAGAGCGAAGCGAACTTGACCATTCCGGCCCTAGCCAACGTCACCTTCCATGCCGGCATGCGCGTAGAAACCCGCGATGGGCTGGAACAGGCGATTGGTCTGACCAAGTGCGACAGCTGCCACGTTACGGCAACCGGTAAAAACATCAATGAGCGCACCGAAGATCTCACCCTGGGCGCCACCGGAAAGTTCGGTCTGGTCACAATCGACTACGAGTACCTGAACCGATCCTTTGACGAGGACAGCTCCGCGCCCATGCGTTATTACGAGGATGCGACTAATCCCAATTCCTCCCAACTCCTTTATGAAAGTGGAACTGACTACCCCTTTGCCAGCACTCCGGATTCGGAAAAAGAGAGCCACTCACTGAAAGCCCGCGTGGACCTTCCGAAGGACACCAGCATTACCGCCAGCTATGTTAAATCTGACGTGGAAAGTTCCAAATCCCAGACCCAGGATGAATACGAGCTCATGGGTGGCAACACTCTGAAGAGCGAATTCGAATCGTTCGGGGCCAAACTGTCCACCAAACTCAGTCAGAACCTGCGCCTCTCGCTGCGTGGCAGCACATATGAAATTGATGCCGACGGAAACGAGATCTATTATCCTCAAAGAGACGCGGCAATCAATGCATCGGGCGCTGCCGCCTGGCCCGGCTCCGACACCGATGACTACCTTTCGGCCGAAGCCCGAGATGTCGATGAGATCGGCCTCGACCTCGTCTATCGTCTGGCCAAAGCGACCACCCTGCGTCTTGGCTACGAGTACGAGACGGTCGAGCGCGAAGAAGAAGAACTGGGGGAAACCGAAACCCACACCCTGAAAGCCGCCTTCAAGACCCGGATCAACAAGGCCCTTTCCGGTCGTGCCAGCTATCAGTACCAAAACATCGACGAGCCCTTCACCGGTGCCCATGTCGGCATCGCCCAGGGAGACGGACTCCAAGACCCCCTTGGCTCGGGCCTCTGGTACTACAGCACTGCGGACTTTACAGCCCCCGCAGCCCCTGGGTCGGTCCCGACCTGGTACTGGACCGCTGTCTACCCGAACCGGCAACTGGAGTCAACCAGTCAACCGGAAGATGTCCACGAAGCAAAGCTCAGCGGCACCTGGTCGGCCAGGCCCAACCTGGCGGCGACCCTCTTCGCCCGGGTTCGCTACGAAGAAAACAACCAGGTAAGCTACGAGCAGACCACCTATGTGCCGGGGGCCAGCCTGTGGTACGCGCCCAGCGGCAAGGTGAACCTAACCATGGCTTACACTTTCAACAAGCAGGAAACCGAAAACCAGATGTGCGTCGGCTGGTACCATGGCTGAGCGAACGACGTCTCGTCGAGCCAGTTTGGCTCGATCTGCAACACCGCGGAATACCAGTCTGACGTCCACACCCTGGCCCTGAATGCCGACTATCAGGCTACGGAAAAACTGAGAATGAACGCCGGCTTTACTTACAACCTGGCTAAAAGCAGCTGGGACTGGAACTTCAGCGAGCGGGCATCCCTCCTCGCGGAAAACAACTCCGCTGTACTCTCTGACTCGGCATTGGCTCCAGGTGCCTATGCTGGGGTTGATTACGACACCTGGGAGCAGAATAACAATATCGACTCTTATTCCGATCTGTCGTACCAGCAGTTCCAATTTACTCTCGGTGGCACCTATAACCACACCGAAAACTGTTACACCACGGCTTCTGTAACCTATGACATCTTTGATAGCAATGAAAAATATGTCTACGGCGACGAAGACGGCGATGCCTACTATGCCTACCTCGGGTTCGGCTACCGCTTCTAACCTGACCTGAATTTACCTCATGTTTTTATGCCCGGCTGCCAACGCAGCCGGGCTTTTTTTACAACCATCGGGGTCGACCAACGTAATGAGCAGGGGCGCCCCCCTGCTTGAAAGGTTCGTTATGGAAATAAAACTGGATGAAGACCGTCTCAGGACGTTAACCGAGAAGGTGAAGATCTATTTCAAGAAAGAGCATGAACAATCAATTGGTGACTTGAAGACCGAATTGATCATTGAGTTTTTCATCAAAGAACTGGGACCGCAAATATACAACCAGGCCATCAGTGATGCCTATGCCTATATGCAAGACAAACTTATTGATCTGGAAGGAACACTCTATGTTCCCGAATGAAAATTCCGTAACTGCGGGGGCTCACTCGTCCGACCTGCGATGCCGGTTCACGCCAGTTGCAGCGGGGGCTCCGTAAGAGCGGCCAGCTGTTCGCGCAGGTGCAATACATGCTCGCCCCAGTAGCGGACCGTATTGAACCAGGGGAAATGTACGGGAAAGGCGGGATCGTCCCAACGCCGGGCGAGCCAGGCACTGTAGTGGAGCATCCGCAGGGTGCGCAGGGCCTCAACCAGGCGCAGCTCGGCCGGATGAAAATCACAGAATTCGTTGTAACCTTCAACGATTTCGGCCAGCTGAACGGTCTGTCGTTCGCGGTCTCCGGAGAGCATCATCCACAGGTCCTGGATGGCCGGAGCCATGCGGGCATCGTCGAAATCGACAAAATGGGGGGCCTGATCACGCCACAAAATGTTGCCGGCATGACAGTCTCCGTGGGTGCGAATGAACCGCGGGGAGCTGCCGGTCATGATGCCATCGATCGCGGAGAGCAGTTCGTCGGTCAGCACGTCATAGGTTTTTTTGTAGTCGACCGGGATGAAACGGTCGCTGATTAAGGCGGCACTATCCCGCCCAAAGCTTTGGCAGTCGAGCCGGGGGCGCTGTGCAAAAGGGCGAAGTGCGCCAATACTGTGGATGCGCCCGAGCAGGCGCCCGAGAATCAGCAGATTGTCAAGATCATCCAGCTCCGGGGCGCGACCGCCCTTGCGGGGATAGAGGGCGACGCGAAAGCCGCCGAAGTGGAACATACTCTGCCCCTCGGCATCAAGCAGCGGTGCCACCACCGGCAGCTCATGGTCTGCCAACTCAAAACAGAACTGGTGCTCTTCAACAATCTGTTCGTCGCTCCACCGCTGCGGACGGTAGAACTTGGCAATCAATGGTTGGGCGTCTTCGATACCGACCTGGTAAACCCGATTTTCGTAGCTGTTTAGGGCAAAGGTGCGGCAATCGCAACGAAAACCGCGGCTCTCGACAGCATCCATAACGAAACCGGGGGTCAGGGTCTGAAAAGATTGAGGCGTATCGGTCATAATAATTCCTCCGGGCAACGGGTCGGATCACGGCGTTTGCCGTCAGTGACCAATATTGTTACCATACCACTAATCCCAAGGTCGCCGCCACGCGTAAAGGTCCACCGTGCAAAATGCCATTGCAATGACCGACAATATCCATAATGATAGGGGAAAAGACGACGTCCGCGAACTGTTGCGAAACAGCGGTTGCACCCGCTACGCGAGAAAAACTAAATGAACCTGGAGAACAAAGGTGAGCCATCCCAAAACCGTCCTTAAATTTCTGATCCCGTCCGGGCTCCTTTTATCCCTGCTCATCTTTGCGCCCTCCCCGGCCCGAGCGGACAGCGACGGCTACTACTGCATCGGGCGCGGCTACCTGGCCTACCAGTTCAATGAACTGTCGCATCCGACCGAAGGACATACCCTGTACCTGATCCGGTTTGACCCGGACAATGGTCTTTTCGGACCGACCCAATTCCCCCTCGAGCCCTTCCAGGTTCACGGCATGCGCTGTCTCGACGACGCCGTCGACCTGCTGGCCTGGGACCGCATCTATCGTATCGATCGAGGCGTTCAGGAACAGCCCCGTATCGACCTGGTCGAACCTCAACCCGAGGATTCGATCTTTCCCGATTTCAGCAGCGACAACCTCGGCCGCTTTGCGCCTGCCAGCCAGACCATCCCGCTGAAAACAGCCAGTGGCCGCTTCAGCTTTGAACTGGTCATCGAACAGCACACCGATCCCGATAGTGCCCGCCCCCCCGGCGTGATTCTCCACCAGATCCGAAGCTTTCTCAGGCAAACGGACGCCAAAGGAAAAACAGTCGAAAAAGAAATATTCGTCGGAAGCCGGGAAGAAACCGTCGATTGACAGAGCCAGACAGCCCACTACCTTTGCAGTAGCGCAATATAAGTTTTTGCCAACAAAAAAACGATCTGACATTTACATGCGCAGTCGGGCAGGTTAGTATAGGCAACTATCTTAATGGCCTTTTTGCTCTTCAGCTCCTGCGCTGCCGGCCGGGGCATACCTACCGGTTTGACCGCCAACTGCAACGATCATGACAATGCCGACTGAACCTTACAATTTCAACCGCTGCAAACTCTGCGGCGCACTGGCTGCGAAACCCCGGTATCAACTCAAGGGAACCAGCATCTATGTCTGCGATGAATGCGACTTTCACTTCATCAACCACCTGGACACCATGCCGGACGACACCCCGGATGAGGACGCTCGAACCCTCGACGTAATCGCCTGGAATTTTATCGAGGGGCGACTCAAAAAAAATCGCCAGCAACTGGGAGAACGCCTGGCCCAAACCAAGGAACACCGGCCCCTGGCCGGGGCCGAATGCCTGGATATCGGCGCAGGTGTCGGGCTTTTTTCGCACCTGCTACAGAAAGAAGGAGCCACCGCTTTCGGCATCGAGCCGCAACAGATTTTCCGCCAATTCTCCCAGGAAAAATTCGGCATCACCCTGCACGCCGCAACCGTTGACGCCCCATTCTGGCAA
>JBFHFM010000161.1:0-7697 GCA_041583595.1 Trichloromonas sp.
TGAGTCCCTTGAAGGAGACGGCACGCTGACCATCTGTGTCCTCGGTGATGACCCGATCGTCCAGGTTATAGAGACCTTGCAAGGTAAGTCGGTTGGCAGCCGTACTTTAAGGGTGCGTGTTGTGCAAGACATCTCTGAAGTCTCTGAACGATGCCATCTTGTCTATATTCCTGCAGTCGAGAGACTTTATTTCCCCTCCGTTTTGCCTTTGTTTCACGACAGGCCGGTGTTGCTGGTCAGTGACATGCCAGGTTTTGCCAAACAGGGAGGAGCGATCGGCTTTGTTTGGGTCGGAAAAAATATACGTTTTGAAATTAATCTTGCTGCAGTTGAATGCCGAGGGTTGAAAATAAGCTCGAAACTTTCTGGTCTGGCTACATCGATTATTCGCCGAAGGGGCGAGTGCGGGGGGTTGTAGGTTTGAATTTTTATAATTTCACAATCAAGAGCAAGATCATTTCGATCATCATGGTGACCAGCTGCCTTGTTCTGTTGTTGTGTTTTATTGGTTTTGTAGCACATCAGCGATTGGTTCTCCGTGACGCTCTGGTAGCCGAACTGCGAGTCATTGCGGAAACGGTCGGTAGTAATTGTGTGGCTCCGTTAATTTTTAACGATGTCGATAGTGCCCGAGAGATTCTCGCCGCCGTTGCAGCAAAAAAGCAGATATTGTCTGCATGTGTCCACCGGGAGGACGGAACCCTGTTTGCTGAATTTTCCTGCCCTGTGCCAACGCATCAAGTAATTTCGGGGAAATTGTTTCATCACGAGTCGGGGCATCATTTTTTTAATCGATATCTCGAAATGATCGTTCCGGTTCAATTTGAAAACGATAGATTGGGTACGGTTTGTCTAGAGGCCAGTATTGAGGGAATGGAAGAAAAGTTTTACCAGGCTGCTGGTCTTGGCGGCCTTGGGCTTTTGGTATCGGTAGCTCTTGCCTTTTTGTTGGCTACCCGTCTGCAGAAAGTAATCTCTGGTCCGATTGAAAACCTGGCTTCGGCCATGCACAATGTCTCTCGCGAAAAGGATTATTCCCGGCGCGTTGAACCTTGCAGCGGCGATGAACTAGGAAGTCTTATCGAATCGTTCAATGACATGCTTTCCCAGGTTCAGTTGCGGGATCTGGAACTGCAAAAAAATCAGGAGAGTCTGCGCTATCTCGCTAACCACGATGCACTGACCAAACTACCCAATCGCTTGTTACTTGGCGACCGCCTTCAGCAGGCCATCAGCAAAGCGCGGCGGAGTCAGCAGAAAATGGCTCTGATGTTTCTTGACCTCGATCGTTTTAAAAATATCAACGACACTTTGGGGCATGATGTCGGTGATATATTGATCTGCCAGGTGGCTAGGCGTTTGGGGGAGAGTATTAGGGCCAGTGATTCGGTGGCCCGGTTCGGGGGAGATGAATTTGTCATCATTCTAGAAGAAATCCATGATCTCAATCATATTTCTCAGGTGACCGAAAAGGTTCTGCGGTCTATTGAGCAGCCCTTCGACCTCGGTGAACATCAAGTTTTCGTAACGGCAAGTATCGGTGTTGCCATTTTTAAGGATGATGCTGATAACGTCGAAGAGATTTTGAAATATGCAGATATGGCTATGTATCGGGCCAAGGAGAGGGGGCGGAACAATTTTCAGTTTTATACCGCCGAGATGAATGAACGGGTGCAGAAGCTGATTGATATTGAAAACGGGTTGCGTCGAGCTCTCAACCTTGGGCAGTTTGTTCTGCATTATCAGCCACAGATGGATCTTCTGTCTGGACGGTTAATCGGGATAGAGGCGTTACTGCGTTGGAATCATCCAGAGCTGGGGCTGATTGAGCCGGAGGGTTTTATTAGTCAGGCCGAGGAATCAGGGTTAATCATTCCGATTGGTGAATGGGTGTTGAAGACGGCTTGTGCCCAGAACAAGTCCTGGCATGAGATGGGGTTTCCTCCAATGGCGGTGGCTGTTAATATCTCTCCACGCCAGTTCAGGCATAGAGACCTGATACGATCGGTCTCTTGTGCTCTCGAGGAAAGTGGTCTTGAGTCCCGGTATCTTGGCTTGGAAATAACGGAAAGCATGGTGATGCACGATGTGGAAATAGCCACTGAAATCATGGAAGACCTCAGCGCTACCGGGGTTAAGCTTGCCATCGACGATTTCGGTACTGGATATTCTTCACTCGGCTATCTCAAGCGTTTTCCGATTAAACGGTTGAAGATAGATCGTACATTTGTCCGTGACGTGAATTCAAACTCAAATGATTCTGCAATTGCCTCAGCGATTGTCGCCATGGCCAGAAGCATGAATCTGGAGGTTGTTGCCGAAGGGATAGAGACGGAAACTCACCTCAATTGCATGGTGGAAAAAGGCTGTGTTATGGGTCAGGGGTATTTTTTCAGTCGACCACTACTGCCGGCAGACATGGAAGATTTTCTTAAAATGCTGACTCCCATCTCCTGAAACGATTCTTTCTTTTCAAATTACCGTAGCTCAATCTTACCCGGAAGAAAAATCTTTCGGGATTTGTGCGACGAACTCAGCGCATGAGACATTCGTCTCGTCTTTGCATTGCCATTCATTTCTTCAGACGATATAGTGTGGCGCTGGATCGGCACAGGTAAGTATGTACATGCATGCGCTCCTGGAAGGGATGTGCATTTTTTGTTTTTTTACGATAGTAGTTCTGAAGGAGGCCAATTTGAAGGAAGATGTGCCAGAGGATTTTTCACAATATGCACAGGGACTGCGCAAGGTTCGCCAACGGCGCTGGTATCTCTGGGGGGTGATTCTGGTTTACGTGCCGGCGATCTGGTTGTCGCTGACCATAACTAATTCGGACCGGGCCACCGCCAAGGTCTTCGCTGTCTGGTTCGTTCTCGCCTGCATTGCCAGTTGCATTTCGGCATTCGTCAAGTGTCCGCGTTGCAACAATTTTTTTCATGTTCACGGATTTATTCCCATGTACATGCGTCGTTGCCTGCACTGCGGTCTGGGGCTGAACGCGGACAAGAAATTGAACAAAAAATAAACCTTACCGCGTTGCAGCAAACTTGCCAGGATGTAACTATCAGGTACAATTTCATTGCTTTTTCATTACCTCGATTTTCTGGAGATGCCATGAAGCAAAAGAAAAACGTCCTGATTGCTGTCCTCCTGGGTCTACTGACTTTGTCCTGTGTCCCGGTGAATCAACTGTCGAGTCTGGAAAAGAAAGTCGGTGACCGGGTTTCGATTTTTTCAGCAGCCACCAGTCAAGACACCTTACTGAGTTATGATCGGGATTACTACGGCCAGCATCACCTTATTCTGACTTTTTTCCCTGCGGCGTACACCCCGGTCTGAACAGGGGAAATGGAGGGTCATCAGAGAAACCTCGATCTCTATGACCGCTTCAACGCCCGTGTTGCGGGCGTCAGTCGTAACGATGTCACTACTCTCAAATACTGGGTCGAAGATCTTGGCCTGACTTTTCCGATTATATCGAATGTCGCCGGGCATATAGGTATCTGGTTTGGTGCACAGCCACCGGGCTATTCGATGTTCAGTCGCAAGACGGTAATCATCGATAAGACCGGGGTCATCCGCTACATGCGCAGCGGCTCGCCTGATTTTCACGAGATACTTGAAACACTCAAACAGCTGCATGCCGAGGAGGTGACACCATGATCCGTCATCTTACCGCCGGTTTCTTCTGTCTGTTGATGGTCTCTTGTGTGCCTCAGCGGCAAGTTGATCCCTTGGCAACTCTGCGCCAGGCTGACGGTTCGGTGTTGTGGCAGGAGGAATATTCGTTCAGGCCACCGGTTGGCCAATGGTCGCTGGTCTCTCTTGACGAGGATGACTACAGCGTCGCCTTTGCTAAGGAATGTCGTGAGTTTTTTCCTTGCCAGTCGACCATGGCGTATGCTGAAGAGCCGTTTGGGTATTCGCGGGATTTCAGGCTGCGCCAGGCTGAGTTTTTCAAGCGTTATCTGTGGGCTAGTCGGGTCGTATTCGATTTGCCGCAGCTCCAGGAGTCGACTCTAAACGGTCGTCCTGCGCTGGTAGCAATGATTGAAGGCAAAGAAAAGGTAAAACATCACAAGGTCTGGAGTAAGGTTGTCTTTACCCGGCGTGGCGAGCGGATCGTCGCTTTTTATTACAATCAGTGGCGACCGGAAGATCAGGCCTTCGACCCGGCGGATGTTGCCGACTTTGATACGTTTGTTGACTCGTTTAAATTCGTAAAACCATCTTTTTACGAGCAACTTTGAACTCAAACCCTGGGCTTTCGCCCCCAGACTTCGACTTACTTTCTTTGCTTGCCCAAAGCGAGTGAGCAAAAAAAGCTCCCGCTCCTTGCCCGCCTGTGGCGGGTGCCCTTCGCTGCGCAGACATTTTGAGATCGGGCGAAAACTCGCTTCGTTCAAATATCCGCCCGCTTTTTCTCAAAACACCCACTCCGCGAAGGCTTCGTCACAGGGGAGGGAAAACGCATTTTAAACATAAAAAAGGACCGCGAATTCGCGGTCCTTTTTGTGTCGGAGCAATGAGCCGAACAGGCTTATTTGAGCCAGTCGACAATTTTGGGCGCCAGGCCGATGTAACTGGCCGGAGTCATTTCCAGCAGCCGCTGCTTGTCCTCGGCCGCAAGTTCCAGATTTTCGACGAAAGCGTGGATCGTTTCTCGGTCGATAACGTTGCCGCGGGTCAGTTCCTTGAGTTTCTCATAGGGCTTTTCGATGCCGGCCTTGCGCATTACCGTCTGGATCGGTTCTGCCAGTACTTCCCATGCCTGATCGAGGTCCATGGCGAGCTTTAGTTCGTTGAGCTTCAATTTGCTCATCCCCTTGAGGGTTGAGCGGTAGGCGATCATGCTATAGCCGAAGCCAACCCCCATGTTGCGTAGTACAGTGGAGTCGGTCAGGTCGCGCTGCAGGCGGGAAATCGGCAGTTTTTGTGAAAGATGGTTGTAAATCGCATTGGCAAGGCCGCAGTTTCCTTCAGAGTTTTCAAAGTCGATGGGGTTGACCTTGTGCGGCATGGTCGAAGAACCGATTTCACCCTTGATGGTTTTCTGGCCGAAATAACCCATTGAAATGTAGGTCCAAAGATCCCGGTTGAAGTCGATCAGGATGGTGTTCCAGCGGCTCAGGGCATCGAACATTTCAGCCATGTAGTCATGAGGTTCGATCTGAGTGGTGAAGAGGTTCTGGCTCAGGCCCAACTCGGTTTCGATAACCCCCTTGGCCAGTTTGACCCAGTCGACTTGCGGATAGGCTGACAGGTGGGCATTGAAGTTGCCAACCGCGCCGTTGAGTTTTCCAAGCAGTTCAACCTGTGCGATGTTGCCGGTCTGCTTCTGCAGGCGGGCAGCGAAGACCGCCAGTTCTTTGCCGATCGTGGTCGGTGAGGCGGTCTGGCCGTGAGTTCGGGCCAGCATTGACACATCTTTGAACTGGATAGCCAGAGAACGAATGCCTTCGATGATTTCGTTCTGCAAGGGGAGCAGGGCTGTCAGGCCGTCCTTGAGCATCAGGGCGTGAGAGAGGTTGTTGATGTCTTCGGAGGTGCAGGCGAAGTGGATGAACTCGGAGATGTTATCGAGGCTCGATCCGGCGATCTGTTCCTTAATATAATATTCGACAGCCTTAACGTCGTGGTTGGTAACCGCTTCGATGGACTTGACCTTCTCGGCTTCTTCCGGGGTGAAACGGGCCACGATATTGCGCAGGATACGTTCTTCGTCAGCGGTTACCGAGCGGCATTCGGGGATGCCCGGTTCAGCGCACAGGGCGAGCAGCCAGAGGACCTCGACCTTGACACGGTTGCGCAGCAGCGCATATTCGGAAAAGCACTCCGTCAGGTCGGTAACTTTCGATGCGTAACGCCCGTCAAGCGGGCTGATGGCGGTAATCATAAGTATTCTCCTTGGATATTTTTGCTTATCCATCGCATTAATATTTTGCGAATGCATCATTTAAAGCGACGGAAATATAGCTCAGCAGCGTCGTATCTGCAAGCTTGTAGCGATTTTTTCTGGAACTTTTGCAATGAAACGGCCCAACCAGTGGTACTGGTCGGGCCGTTTAAACTTTGTAATCCGATTCAGTTCGTTAGTTATTCTTTGATGTTGAGAATCGTGCCCATCACTTCGTCCTGGGCTTGAATCATTTTCAAGTTGGCTGTGTAAATGGCCTTGGTGGGGATGGTACTGACTAATTCTTCAGCCATGTCAACGTTAGAGAGTTCCCTTGTCGTTCCTTGGTCTTCGACTACGGTTCCCGGGGTATCGACTTTGGAAATCGTGGCTTCAACGCCGCCGTTCTGATTTTCGCTCAATGTGACGCGATCCTTTTTAAACCCATCCGAAACCGTGTTGGCCAAATTGTTGGCGGTGGTCGACATTCGGGTTTCCATGGCTTTCATTCCAGAAATGCTGATATCAAAACCATTGATCATGACACCCTCCATGAGTTGGTTGATCATTGCTTGTGAAACCTCTGGATTCAGGCCGGCAGGCAGGATGTCTCTTGGGAAGGAGTGCAACCCTGCCGCCGTATTCCGATGTGGAAGTTAGGCCAGTGGCTTTGCGTCCCACTCTTTCGAGTGGTTTGCCAATGCTTTTATCCTACCCGGATTCTCTTTCGGGCGTCAAGGCTCTTTATCAACAGGTTCTTTTGTAGTGAAATGGCTTCATAGTTAATTAGTGATCGTAAATAGACAAAACCGCCTGTCCGTAATTGGCCAGGCGGTTTTGGTTCGTTCTCAAGAAACTTTAGGTCGGATGAGCCGAGCTTATTACCTGGACCCCAATTCCCCAAGTTCTAAGTCCTCAATTTCTAATTCTTTTCCGGCGGCTTCTTTGTTTGTGGCATTTGCTGGTGCATGGGAATGGCGAACTTCGAGATCAAATAATTTTTCGGCCATTGTGTAGAGAAACATGCAGAGGGCGAAGGCCCCAATAATGATGGCGATGGCTCCAAGCGAGGGGGTGTATTCGATAAGTCCGCTGGCTGTATCGACAGTGCCTTCGCGTAACGGGATGATTTGGCCGGCAATGACATAGTCATAGCGCATAAAGAACATCCCGATTATAGAAAGGACACTGGCTATTGTAATCGGTAGTGGTTTGCGTAGCGAGGGCGTGAGAATCATGGCAAAAGGGATGAGTGTGCCGACAGCAACTTCGAGCACCCAGAAATTAAAAGCCAAAGGTCCCGTCAGAAGTGTCATCAATACTTCGTATGTTCCCTCCTGTTGCTGGAAAATCCCGACGATGAATTTCCAGGTCATTAAAAACATCAGAATGCCGAGAAGCAGGGCGAGAATCCTGCCGAGAAGAAACATGTAGCTCTTGTCATGGGAGCAAAATTCCAAACCTCTGCAACGGACTTTAAGGTAATGCACCAATATCATCAGCGCTGTTCCTGATATCAGCGCGGTAATGATTAGATAGACGGGGGAGAAAATGCCACTCCAGAAGGGGCGGGCAGAAAGCAGACCGAAAACGCCGCCGAGGTTTGAAGGTGCGGCAATTGCTAGAATAAAACCCACAAGTCCGGAGTAGAATGCACCGATGCGATTGTTCTTCATGCAGAAGTAGAACTCGATGACAAGAACAACCAGATAGACGCCGTAAAGGGCCCCCATCCACCAGATTGGTGATTCAAGGTTGGGGCTTAGAACCGCGTAGATCATCAAGGTGATGGGCTTGTTAA
>JBFHFM010000162.1:0-7687 GCA_041583595.1 Trichloromonas sp.
GGAAAATCCGAGAATGGCGGTCAGGGGAGAACGCAGATCATGGGAAACCGTGTAGGCGAAACTTTCCAGTTCGCTATTGGCTTTTATCAATTGCTCTTCGATCTTTTTGGCCCTGGTAATGTCAAGGATCACACCAATAAAGGCTTCGGTCCGACCAGCGGAATCCAGTATCCGGGTTACCGACAGGTCGGCCCAGAAGACGCTGCCGTCCTTACGCAGATAACGCTTTTCAAACCGGAAACCGCCGACCCGGTTCGCCGTCATGGCACTGAACCGCCGACGGCTCTCTTCCAGGTCGGCCGGAAAGGTCATGTCTCCAAACTCTCTGCCGATCATTTCCTCCTTGGAATAACCGAGCATCTCTCCCCATTTCTCATTGATTTCCAGATATCGCCCCTCCGAATTAACCACGGCAATGCCGACAGCCACGTTCTGGAAAATAGCCCGGAGTTGCGACTGGCTTTTGCGCAGGGCTTCCTCCACCCGCTTGCGTTCGGTTATATCGGTGGCAATTCCACAAAGGGCGTAAGGGATGCCGGTTTCATCGGACAGCGGAAATTTATGGACGATGGACGTGTGCAACCGGCCCCCGTGTGATTCGGTCTCTTCAATCTCAAAAGGCGTACCGGACTCCATCACCCGTCGATCGTTGATTCGGAAAGCCTCAGCAATCTCACGGGGGAAAAGATCGTAGTCGTCACGCCCGACAATGGGGATATCGCTGGAATCGAAGGCGCGTTCAAAACTGCGATTGCAGAGGAGGTAACGCCCTTCCAGATCCTTGATAAAAATGCGTGCCGGGGAATGATCCATAATCCCCTGCAACAGTTGCTGGTTCTTGCCCAGAGCCCGCTCCGCCTGTTCCCGTTCGCTGATCGAAGTACGCAGGGACTTGTTCATGCGACTGATCGCCGCATGCCGCCAGGCCACCAGAAAAACCACGCAAAAAGCCAACAGCCCACCCATTAGAGTAAAAACCCGCCGGACGTTCCAGTACGGGTCGGGGGGCGTAAACCACTTGGCGTAAATCTCCCGATATTTCGGTGAACGTTCCAGATTACGAACGGCCGTGTTCAGCACCTGCAGCAACTCCGGGTGGCCCTTGCGGACGGCAATCCCCCGCTTGACCTCAAGAAGCGATGGGCCCACCGTTTTGAACCGTGTTTCGAGACCGGCAATCCTGGCCATCATCCAGGCCGGATCCTCGGGATAGACCAGGGCATCGACGTTTCCGGAGAGAAGGGCCAGAAATACTTCCTCGAAGGAATTGAAGACAATAATTTCACTTTCGCCCCGAGCATCCATCAACTGCCGCCCCTTATTGAATTCAACCACCCCCACCTTGCGCTCGACCAGTGAGTCAATCCCCAGAATGTCAGAGTTGCCTGCCCTCACAAAAATCCGGAGGTGTTCGGATTCAATCGGGATGGTGAAATCGTAATCCTTGCCCCGCTCGTCCGTTATTCCCAAATCCGGCACAATCAAGGCGCGACCGTCCATGACGGCCTGATGAACCTCAGACCAACTCGCGAACACCTGGTAGCGAATCTTCAGGCCACTCAAACGAGCCACTTCATCCATGAAGTCCACGGCAAAACCTGTCGGCTTGCCGGTGTCTGGATCCGTCAAATACTGCGGCGGCCAGTTGGCGGGTACGGCGGCGATGATTTTTTCCGGCAAATCCTGTGTCCACGAGGGTTCGGGCTGCAACAGCGCAAACGCGGCGACAACAGCCAGCATCATCGTGGACGCGAACCGGGCACGAAACAGAGCGCAGATTGAATGAATGGGGACAAGAGACACGGGGCTTCACTTTCCGTCAATATGAATCTACTCATCGTTGAAGTCTAATAAATGTACCACAAAACCGATGAATTATTTATCTGACGGGCGGCCTGTCCGCCTTTTAATCGTTCTCGTAACTTGACGGCACGGTTAATTTTTATACGCTTGGGACAGGCGCCTGACGCTTGGCAAAGATCGGCTCTGACATCTAGCCAACCCACCCGCTGAAGAGATGAAACAACAGAGATTAACTTAAAAGGAGACGGAAGATGGCAAACTGGGCAGAATTTATCGGACAGGCGACCCAGACCCTGGGTCTTTCAGAAGGAACGGCAAAAGCGGCCACCGGCGGAATTCTCAAGTTAATCCAGAACAAGGCCAGCAGTGATGATTTCGCCAAAATCAAAGAAAGCATTCCGGGCATCGACTCACTGCTGCAATCGGCTCCCTCTGGAGAAAATACTGGCGGTCTCAGTGGGCTGCTCAGCAAAATCACCTCGGCCTTCGGCGGAAGCGGCAGCTCGGCGCTCGGACTGGCTGGCATGCTCGGCCAGTCTGGACTCAGCAGCGAAAAGATCGCTCCCTTTGTCTCGCAGCTTCTGGGATTTCTCAAAACCAATGCCGGCGAGAACCTGGTATCCAAACTACTCAGCAGTATCCCCGACCTGAAAAAGTTTGCCGGCTAGAAGTTAACGGGCAACGCAACCCAAAGCGTACAAGGTGGCTCCTGTTTGGGAGCCACCTTGTTCTTTGTTTATCTTCGAATCAGGGCAGTTGGTAGTCGGCCCCGGCAAACTGAATATTCGCCGCATCGTCACTGCGCGGCGGAGCCACAGCATGGACGCCGGCGCATTCCGGGCAAACACCGACAAAGGTGGTCAGGATAAAAGGGGCCCCGCAGCCCTGACAGTGGGTGGCCAAACCACCCCCGGGGATCGGCGCATTACGCTTCGCACCGCCGTGGGCCTGAACGACAAACTCGACCAAGGCTTTTCCTTCGGCGAAAGGGCCGTTCCCCCCGACATGATGGCCACCGCATGCACAATTGCTCATGGTTTATACTCCCTTTAAATTGATGGTTGGTTGAAGACCGGCTAAATAGTATCCAGTCCTTAAACCCATTCTAAACGCAGCAACTCTTCCGATACATGACCTGAGTCAAAAACAAACCACAACAAGCAAGCTCTGAAATTAACCCCCACGGGTTCTCAACGCCTCCCCGCCCGATGCATTGACACACCTGAAGCCGGAGCGTATCCTTTTGTTTCTATTGGCTTAAGAATATTTTATGTGATAACAGGAAGGGACCAATGATGACCACCGGAACATCGATTCACCACTGTCTGCAACAGAACTTCGGTTTTGCCACCTTTCGTCCTGGACAGGAAGCAGTGATTGAATGCCTGCTGGCCGGACGCTCAGCCCTGGCGATCTTCCCTACCGGCGGGGGCAAAAGCCTCTGCTACCAATTACCAGCATTACTACTGGACGGGCTGACCCTGGTCATCTCTCCGTTGATCGCACTGATGAAGGATCAGGTCGACGCCCTGCAAGCCCAGGGCATCGCCGCCGCCCGCCTCGACTCGAGCATTGGGGCAACCGAGGTGCAATCGATCTACCGCCAGCTGGAAAACGGTAGCCTGAAACTCCTCTACATCGCCCCCGAGCGGTTGGCCAACGAGCGTTTTTTGAACCGTCTTCGCGGGCGCAAAATCGACCTGCTGGCCATCGACGAGGCCCACTGTATCTCTGAATGGGGACACAACTTCCGCCCCGAGTACATGAAAATCGCCCGTCTCGCCCAAGAAATCGGAGTCGGCCGGGTGCTGGCCCTGACCGCCACCGCCACCCCGTCGGTGGCCGCCGACATCCGCCGCGCCTTCGATATTGTCGATGGGGATGAGATCCGCACCTCCTTTCACCGTCCCAACCTGCACCTGAGTGTCACTCCCTGCCCGGCCCCGAAGCGCAAAAACCTGCTACTGCAGCGATTACGCGAACAGGCCGGCGGAGCAACCATCGTCTACGTCACCCTGCAACGCACCGCCGAAATGGTGGCGACCTTCCTAGAATCCGAGGGCATCGCCGCCAAGGCCTACCACGCCGGAATGAATAACGAGGTGCGCAGCGCCGTACAAGATGCTTTCATGGCCGGCAATATCCAGGTGGTGGTGGCCACCATCGCCTTCGGCATGGGGATCGACAAGGCCGATATCCGCGCTGTCTACCACTACAACCTGCCAAAAACCTTAGAGAACTACATGCAGGAGATTGGCCGCGCCGGCCGCGACGGGCTCGACTCCCGCTGCGAGATTCTGGCCTGCGCCGACGACCTGACGGTGCTGGCCAACTTCAGCTACGGTGACACCCCCACCGCCGAGGCCCTGCGGAACCTGGTGGAACTGCTGCTCGCTCAGGGGGAAGTCTTCGACGTCTCCCTCTACGACCTCTCAGGGGAGTTCGACATCCGCCCACTGGTAATCGCCACCGTCTTCACCTACCTGGAGCTGCAGGGGATACTGCGTTCGACCGGGCCCTTCTACGATGGCTATAAAATTCAGTTCAACCGTCCGCAAGAGCAGATTCTCGAAAGCTTCGACCCACAGCGCGTCGCTTTTTTAGAAGCCCTCTTCGCCACCGCCAAAAAGGGCCGCATCTGGTATCAGCTCATGCCCGGCGAGAGCGCCGAGCAATTGAACGAGCCACGCCAGCGGATCTCCGCGGCCATAAGTTACCTGGAAGAAAAAGGGGACATCCAGGTCCAGGTCACCGGCCTGCGCCACGGCTACCGCCGAGAAAAGCAAGAGCTCGATCCCGAGGCACTCATCGCCGGCCTCCAGGAGACCTTCGCCAAACGAGAAGCTCAGGACATCGCCCGCCTGCGCGAGGTGCTTGCCTACGCCGAGCAGCGCCGCTGCCTGACCCGGCACCTGCTCAACTATTTTGGCGAGACCACCGATACCGATTGCGGCGACTGCAGCCGCTGCCGCACAGGAAAAGGGGAGCGCCTCTCCCGCACCGCCCCACTTGAACCTGGCCCCGCTGAAGCCGCTGTCGCCCGCCGGGTGCAGGACGAAGGGCACGCCGCGTTGGCCCATCCCCGCCAGCTGGCCCGCTTTCTCTGCGGCATCACCAGCCCCGCCGCCAACCGCGCCCGCCTCGGTCGCCACAGCGATTTCGGCGCGCTGGGAGAGTTTCCCTTCCGCAAGGTGATGGAGCTATTAACCCCGGAAACCAATTGACTAATTATTGCTTAGCCATCTCAAATTTTTTTTCGACACCATCAGTAAAACGGATGACAAAACTATGGAAGTTGATAACCGGGGAGAAAATCTACGGGGTGGGAAAAGCGGGGTTGTTTAAGTACTGAAGGTTTTTAACCTGACGGAGCGATTCACCCGCGGCCTCAGTCCATGGTCCGGCAGAACGCCATAGCAGTTGCCCCTGCTCATCGAGTAGCAGCACAACAATAGTCTCTTCAGAGGTAATCTCCAGGATCTTGAGCAAGGGGGCCTTAGCCGAAAAAATCAGGATGGTGCGGAGGCGCTTCTCGGGCGGCGTAATTTTTGCGCTCATGCCCTTGCGGATCACCCAGCGAAGCGGGGCTATTTGGGGGCCGATAACAGGGACTTCATAATAATCAAAACCGGGCCGACTTAGCGCCAGCTGCCGTAATTCAGGAAGCCAGCTGTCGATCTCCAATTGCTGCCCTCGCCGAAAGGCCAACAGGACCAGGTTGAGCCGCCCTTTGAAATCTCGAGGCAGAACCTGCGCGACATTGTCGAGAGTCACCCCATCGATTTCAGGGAAATAAAGAGCGTCTTCCGGCGAGGCGGCACACAGGCGAGGTGCGGATAACAGCAGGATGGAGGCAACAATGACAACTGTCCTCATGAACAATCGCATCAGAGACGACTCGAGGCCCATAGTAACCATTCACAGGTCCGAAATCGCAACGGAGTGGCCTCTTCAAAGTTGGTCTTCATGAAGACCCAGGCCGCAGTTCCGGCATCTATTCGCGAGCGGATTAACGCCCCAGGCTCCGGCAAAAAAACGTTTTTTGCAACGAGGACAGGGGACCAGCACGAAACAAAGGACAGCGGAAAGACAGACCAGAGCATAAGGGACAAGCAGAAAGAAAAGGGGCAGCCGCACAACCTGACTCACTCTGAAAAGCAGCAAAGCCAAAGGAACGGCGGCGAGAGGCAATCCGACGGCCAGGCGCCTGACCCAGCGAACCTTGCCCAGTTCAGCATATGAAATTTGGCAATTTTCCTGTTTTTTCATGGCTCTGATATGATCATCCCCAGCCGTTTCTGGTATCCTTGCCAAGCGAATCCGCGGGGCCTTGGGCCTTTCCAAAACGGACTTTTTTGCAACCCGAAACAGGTGCCGAAAATTCGCGTGCGAGAGATGCGAGAATTTACCCCGGAGGCCAGACACAAAAAAACCCCGCTTATCACGGGGTTTGATTTTTAAATGGGGTGGCTAGTGGGGATCGAACCCACGCATGAACGAGTCACAGTCGTTTGTGTTAACCGCTTCACCATAGCCACCATAATGTTTCCGGTCTCGAAGAATGAACCCCGTGCCGAACCGATTTTGTAACACAGGTCGGCTATAACTGCAAAGATTTTTTTCGGCAAAAGAGCAGTTTTTTGTCGGTTTAATGCTCATAGTCTCCGGGGGGCTCTTCAGAGAAGAGGGGGGACAGGGGTTCACTATGATAGATCGCCAACCGGTTGCTGGCTCGGGTGATCGCTACATAGAGCAAATTTTTACCCAGATCGGTCGCCGGGTAGGCCTTTGGCGAAGGATTCCAGAGAATCACCCCTGAGAACTCCAACCCCTTGACCTGGTGAGCATTGGTAATGAGAACACCCGGTTCAAAAGAGAGGTCGCCGGTTTGCAGGCGCACCCCCGCAAGCTCTCGCAGGGCGGCATAAACGGCCTGCGCCTCATGTTTGAACCGGCAAATGATTGCACTCAGGCTTTTTTTCTCACGCGCCAGCAGGGCCCCTACCGACCGGCGCAGATGACTCAGGGCCTCGGCCTGATGATCAAAATGATGAAAGCGAGGATCGGGGCCTTCATTGACCACCTTCCCCACCGGTCGCCCGGAGACGCGGGCGGCTAGAGCCATGATCTGGCGGGTCGAGCGATAGCTGATATCCAGTTCACCGGCGGCAAGTCCTGCGGCCTTTAGCTCAAGCTGGAAGGCGGAGAAGCCCGCCGAATCGACAAAATCAAGAATCTTCTGTTTCTCGTCGGCACAAACCGTCAGACTCCGGCGGCCGGTAGTGGCAAACATCAAAGCGTGAAGCTCGACCAGAGAGAGATCTTGCGCCTCATCGACCAGCACATGGTCATACCACCCAAGCGCCTCGGCAAACTCCTGCCCTTGATTCCGCAGTTGAGCCAGGTGAATCAGCACTCCGGCATCGTCAAAGCTGATCTCCCGGGCAGACCCGGAGAGGATTCGTCGGCCCTCCCGGGCCAGAGACTCAACCAGCGGCAAGTCCCCCAGGTGCCGACGCCATAACGCCGAATCAGCATAAAAGGCAGCAAGATCTTCAAGAGGCGAATCCCGCTGGCTGGTCGCCAGATAGTCAAGCATAGCCGGATACATCTTGGCGCTCTTTTTCAAGGAAGTGAGCCCCGCCTCCCCCTTGGAGGTAAAGGTTGCGGCGATCCCCAGCGAGCGCATGGCTTTGACCGCCCAGGAATGAAAGGTCTCGACCGGCAGCTGATTGGTCAGCAGATCGACCGAGGTCTTTTTCACATAGTTGCGCAGCGACTTGTTAAACATGACCACCAGGCAGCGTTTGGGACGAAACTGTTCCGGCTGATTGAAGATCAGATAGGAAAGCCGGTGCAGAGCCACCGTCGTTTTGCCGCAACC
>JBFHFM010000163.1:0-7641 GCA_041583595.1 Trichloromonas sp.
AGCAGCAGCCCCATTTTCGCAACCCGCCTCTGGTGGATTCTCAAGTATGCCGGGGTCACGGATGTCCGCCTGCTCAACGGCGGCTACGATGCCTGGGCCGACGCCGGCTACGACGTCGAAACTACCATCAACGAAGCAGTCTCGGCCACCTTTGAGGGGACTCCCCTGCCCGCACTGGTGGCTACCACCGATTATGTGGAGACCGTTTACAATAGCGCCGACACGATTCTCGCCGACGTCCGCACCTACGAGGAATTTATCGGTGAAACAAGCGGATACAGCTACGTCGTCAACAAAGGGCGTATCTCCGGGGCCACTTTTGCCTACAATGCCGACAACCCGGACCGGGAGTATCTGGATGACGACGGGACGGTACGCAGTTTCACCGAAGTCCGGACTTTGTGGGAAGGGCTGGGGATCGAATCGACCGTCGATGACAGTCAATTCGACAAGGAACTCATCTTCTATTGCGGGAGCGGCTACCGCTCCAGTTTGGCTTTCTTGTATGCCTACCTGATGGGCTATGACAACGTGCGCAACTATTCGGACGGATGGGAGGGCTGGAGCACCACCTATGTCGAAGACTCAAGCTACGTGGCTGACCCCGATATCCCCGGCAGCACCGATGGCTGGCAACAGCTGGAGTCCGGACGGGCTGTGGAAACCGGTGAGCCTTGATCTGCCTGTGTCCCGGATCCCCTTTTAGGAGATCCGGGACAAACGAATCGCCATTGCTGCGCACCGAGGGCCGTCCCTGTGGACGGCCCTCGGTTTATAGGGTCAGAGGAACAGTCAAAGAGCAGATATGAAGCCCCTAAAGGGAGCGATAAGTGTCGCTCCTTTCCCCCTGTTAGGCCGCCGGAGCGTTGGGCAAGCCAAGAGTGTAAGTCGCCATCCGGGGGCACATTAAACCCGGATCCGCAAGACCGGGTTTAATTCTTTCCCTCCATCAGCACCCGTTCTTCAAACAAATAGGCCTGCGGGTGCCAGGAAATCAACCGATCGCCTTCTGCTGCGCGCCGGATGTCATGAGTCAACACCAGCCAGAACTTCCCCTGCCATGAATGCCATTGGCCTGCCAGGGTCAGCACGCCCTTTTCGTCACTGATTCCATCTGTAATAATGCGGCCCCGTTTTTCGCCGACCTGATGCTGAACCAAGGCGAAAGCAGTCGTACCGGCCAGGCGCTCGGCGCTAAACGTAAAGGAGTTGGTTTGCGGATCAAAATTCAGCGTGCCGAAAGGGCCGGAGGGGAGAGCAACCCAAGTGTGGGGATCTTTGCTGAGCAGATGGAGAACCTGCGGGGCGGCGTAAACCGGTCCGGAAAGTGCGAGCAAAAGGCCGGCCGCCCCCAGTCCGCGGAGAAAACGTTGACTCATGCGGAAGTGCTGGTCCGGATCAAGGTCGTCGATTCCATTCCTCGATCCCCCCTTCAAAATTGACGGCAGTCGGTCTGCCGGCCAATTGATGCACCAGCCAGGCGTAGCCCGAACGCACTCCCCCCGTGCAGTAATAAACGATTTTGGCCTCGGCAGGAACCCCGTTATCCTGCAGCAGGCGATTGAGTTCATCGGCCGACAGGGGACGGTTGTCACTGCCATGGGAAAAGTCTTTCCAGTCGATATGAATGGCTTTGGGAATGCGTCCCATCAGCCACTCCATACTGGAGCGGGTGTCGATGAGAACCAGTGATTCTTGCTGAGATGTGATTTCAGCGGCGCTGATGTTCAGTTCTGGATGCAGAGTGACATGGTAGGCTGCGGCTGTCGTTGCTAAAATCGTTTCCTGGTTAGTGATGGGATAGCCGAGCTGCTGCCATTGTTGAATGCCTCCATTAAGCAGGCGCACCGGACCCTGATGGCCGAGCCAGGCGAGGGCCCAGCACAGCAAGCCTTCGCCCCCCCAGCTGCTGTCGGCGTCACCGTAGACCAGCAGCGGTGTCTGCTCGCTGATTCCTAGTTGTCCCAGAGCTGCCGCCAGCTCCTCCGGTGGAAAGGTGCGGTAGGGTACCCCGTCAGCATCGGTTCTGGTATAGTCCTCCCAGGGAAAAGATAAGGCTTCGGGGAGATGCCCTTCCCGATACACTTTACGCGGCCGGGCATCCAGAATCACCCATTGACTCGGCTCCTGTACCAGCGTTGTCGCTTCCAGCAGGTTCAGATCCAATTCTTTTGCCTCGCTCGTTCGAGGAAGCCAGGACATCATGAGGGCCAAGCCGATAAATACCAATAACGCCCAGTCGCGCACCAACCGTTTTCTCAATGGGGGAATTCCTCTCTGCATCCTCTGCTCCTATATCTGGCTGGCTACCCGAGCCGACTTACGCGTAGCCATTCCCGAAATGCTGGGAATTACGGCCCTGGTCAGTAGCCTGTTGATTGTTGCTTTGGGTTTGGGACAACGCGGCCAGCTCCGCTGGACGCCCTTCACCATCCTGCTGGTTGCGCTGTTGTGCCGCATCCCCTTCCTGGTACGACCGCCGGAACTGTCCGACGACCTGTTCCGCTATCTATGGGACGGGCTGCAGCTTCTGCATGGCCACAACCCCTATACCCTGTCCCCCAGTGCCAGCTTAACCGCCGGAAGCGATCTGCTCCAGCGGATCAACCATCCCCAGTTGGTGACCATCTATCCACCGATGGCCCAATGGCTCTTTGCCGGTGGCGCCTTGTGGGGAGGTGGCATCTTTGGCTTGAAACTGTTCCTCGGCCTGATCGATCTGGTCACTTGCGGCCTGATCCTGCTCTTGCTGCGCCGCCTGGAAAAACCTGCGTGGCTTGCGGTCCTCTATGCCTGGCAACCCTTGCCAATCCTGGAAATTGCCGGAAGCGGCCACATCGATGGAGCCGCCATTGCTCTGTTTCTGGCGGCTCTCTGGCTGCTGTTGCTCCTGCCCGGTCGCACTCTGGGCGCGTTGTTGTCCGGCGGATGTTTCAGCGCGGCGGTACTGGTCAAGCTCTTTCCCCTGGTCTTTTTTCCGGCCGTGTGGCTGCTGCTGTCCCGTCGGCAGCGCGGCCCCTTCATCCTGACCGGAGTGGGTACGGCGCTCCTCTTGAGTTGGCCGTTCTGGCCGGATCTCGCACATGGCTGGGAGACCCTGCATCTGTACGTCACCAGCTGGGAATTTTCCGGATTTTTGTACCGTTTGCTGCACCTTGCCGGGATTAGTGGTCATTTAGCCCGGTTGCAGTTAGGTTGTCTCTTCATGATTTGTCTTTGGCTGATTTTCTTCCGCCACTTGCAAAATCATCCGTTGTCTACTCGGGATGCCGCCGACTCGGCTCTGCGGGGAGGCTACGGGACGGCTCTCTGTTTCTTGCTGCTCACCACCACCCTGCATCCCTGGTATGCTCTTTATCTGGCAATGTTTCTGCCCTTCGTCACCGGCGTTTCGGGCCTGATCCTGAGCTGGAGTGTCCTTTTGGCCTACCGGGTGCTTATTCCCTATACCCTGCTCGGTTTGTGGCAGGAGAGCACGCTGTGGAGTGGCGTGATCTGGATCTCGCCATTGCTGGCGGCTGGGTTAACTAGGATGATATCGCGGCCTTGGCAGCCAAAGAAGCCCTGAGCTGAGGCCAGGCTTCGCGGGCAACGACCCAGAGAATTTTACTCCCAGCGCGCAGCACCCCGCTCAAGGTACGGCTGATTTTTGAACGTCCCGCCTGGCGAGGCCGGTAAGGGATGGGGATTTCTTCGATACGCAGCCTCTGTTGCGCCGCCTTGATCTGCATTTCCACCGTCCAGCCAAAATCTCTATCCTGCATATTCAGCCCACTTATAGCCTCCCAGCGCAGCGCCCGCATCGGCCCAAGGTCGTGAAACTCTACCCCCCACACCGATCGGATCAGTCGGGTCGCAAGCCAGTTTCCGAAGCGTTGTTGCGGGCTGAGCGCGCCCGGAGTGGTCGGTTGGCGGTGCGCCAGGGCAAAATCGCAATTGTTAGCCAAAAGTGGCGCCAACAACTCCGACAGATAGGCGTGATTGTCGCTGCCGTCGGCGTCGGCAAAAGCAACAATGGCCGGTGGCGAGACGCGTAAGTGTGCGAGCCCGGCCAGGCAGGCCTGGCCGTAACCAGGCCGCTCTTCGCGCACCACTTCGGCGCCGAGGCGTCGGGCAATCTCCCCGCTGCCATCTGATGAGCCATTGTCAACAACGATGACTCGATGAATCATCGCCGGAATCTCCTTTAACACCAAGGGGAGGGAGTCGGCTTCATTGCGAGCCGGTATAATCAGCGCTATGGAACAATTGGAAATCACTCTGAGGGCACCATAGGCAGAGGGCTAAGCCGCTGTGCGGCCAGGACTTGCGTGGATGTTTGACGCGACCGTCCCTTTGTAAATCGGATTAAAGCCCTAAGTCAAATAGAATATAACTATTAAAATACTGATATTGATAGGGAAATTGGATTAACGATTTTCTGGACCGGAAAATACCGAGCGTGGTATAGATAGCCACCATGATCGATAATCTTTTGTTTACTCTTAGCCTCATTCATTTTTTCGCCCTGGGCGGCTTGGCCCTCTACGGCGTGCATCGACTGTGGCTCGTGCGGATCTGGGCTCGAGAGCGCTGTCGTCCCCACCCCCCCAGGCCAACACTCCCTGAGGATCCTGCGCTCTGGCCCCTGGTCACAGTGCAACTCCCTCTTTATAATGAGCGTTTCGTCGCGCGCCGCCTGATTGATGCGGCAGCACGCCTTGATTGGCCAGCTCACCTCCTGGAAATCCAGGTTCTCGACGACTCCAATGATGATACCAGCGGCATTGTCGATGACTGTGCCGCCCATTGGCAGATGCAGGGTATTAATGTCCGTATTTTGCGGCGCTCCCAGCGGACGGGTTACAAGGCAGGGGCCTTGGCCCATGGCCTGCGTACCGCAAAGGGCGAATTCCTGGCCGTTTTTGATGCGGATTTTATTCCAACCGCCGATTTTCTGCGACAGACGGTCCCTTGTTTTGCCGACTCCGGCATCGGTATGGTGCAGGCTCGCTGGGAGTTTCTCAATGCCGAGTACAGTTGGCTGACCCGGGTGCAATCCCTGCTGCTCGGGCCACATTTCGGTATTGAACACTTTATCCGCTGCCGCCGGGGCCTGTTTTTCAACTTCAACGGTACGGCGGGCATTTGGCGACGGAGTGCCATTGATGAGGCGGGGGGATGGCAGGCGGATACGGTAACCGAAGATCTCGATTTAAGTTACCGCGCCCAATTGGCAGGCTGGCATTTTCTCTATTTAGATGATTATGCAGTTCCTTCGGAGTTACCAGCCACCCTCGCTGATTTTCGCAGTCAGCAACAGCGTTGGGCCAAGGGCTCTATCCAAACCGCTAAAAAACTACTGCCAACGATTTTGTGCTCACCGCTGCCACTCAAAGTCAAAACCGAGGCCATTGCTCATCTTCTCGCTAACCTCGGCTGGCTTCTCGGGGCCATTGTCACCTTTACCCTGTATCCCACCATCCTTTGGCGAACCGGCATCGGACCTTATCAGCTTCTGCGGCTCGATCTTCCGCTTTTTTTGGGCGCGAGTGTGGCCATTATGGTCTATTTTTTACTTTACGCCGTCAGCCAAAGGGAACGCCAAACCCTGCCCTGGTTACCTCTCCTGCCAATTCTGGCCATCGGGCTCGCCCCATGCCTCGCCTTGTCGGTCATGCATGGATTTTTAAGCCGGGGGGGAGATTTTGTCCGCACGCCCAAGTTTGGTCTTTTAGGCCGGCAAGAGTTTCCGGTCCTGGCGCCCCTCTATCGACAGGTCTCCTTTCGTTACCTTGGGTTAAACCTCTTGTTTTTGGGTTATTCACTGCTCCCCGTCCTCTTTTCCTGGCAACAGCAGACATGGTATGCCGTTCCCTTTCTGAGCCTGTTTCCGTTTGCCTACTCGCTGATCATTTTTCAGGAATGCGTCGATAGCCTGGGGGCCAGGCGCCGCTACAGCATTGAGGCGGTGGCCTCCCCCACCCCCTAGTTTATTCCGCTGACTCAAGCAGCTCGGTCTGAATATCCCTAACCAGAAATCAGAGCCTCTGGATAAAAATTTCACTTTTTTCAGGGTAATTCCCCCGATCTGCTGGTTTTTCAGAAAAAGGATCCAACCGATATCTGGTGATCATGGGCAGGTGTGTTTGACAGAGTTTTACAACTTCTGCGAAAAGAGATCTGGCACCCTGGCTTTGAATAATCAGTTCGCTTGCCTCACGACGTTTTCCGATCAAGAGAGCGATACTGGATGGCCTCGGCCAGATGTTCCTGCTTAATCATCTCACAACCGGCCAGGTCGGCGATGGTTCGCGCCACCTTGAGGATGCGGGAGTAACTGCGGGCCGAGAGGCCGAGGCGGTCGGTGACGATTTCCAACAGTTTGTGTCCCTGCTCGTCGACCGGGCAGAATTTACGGATGTGGCGGGCCGCCATCTGGCTGTTGGCGTGCAGGCCAAATTTTTCCAGCCGCTTGCGCTGCACCTGGCGGGCGGCTTCAACGCGGGAACGGATGGCGGCGGAAGATTCGGCGTCGACGGGGTCGGCCAGATCCTTGTGCTGCACCCTTGGCACTTCGACGTGCAGATCGATGCGGTCGAGCAGCGGGCCGGAAAGGCGGCTGCGATAGCGCTGAATCATCGGCGGCGTGCAGGAACATTCGCGCAGGGTGTCGCCATGGAAGCCGCAGTTGCAGGGGTTCATTGCTGCAACCAGCATAAAAGAGGCAGGATAGGTGAGACTGGTCGCTGCCCGACTGATGGTGACCTGGCCGTCTTCCAAGGGCTGACGCAGCATTTCGAGAACATTCTTCTTGAATTCGGGGAGCTCGTCGAGAAAGAGCACTCCATTGTGGGCCAGTGAGACTTCACCGGGACGCGGGTGGCTACCGCCGCCGATCAGGCCGGCGTCGGAAATGGTGTGATGCGGACTGCGAAAGGGCCGAGTGGCGACCAGAGCGTCCTGGCGCGGCAACAGCCCGGTAATGGAGTGGATTTTCGTGGTCTCCAGAGCCTCGGCGAAGCTTGGTGCCGGCAGCACCGTGGAGATACGCCGGGCCAGCATAGTTTTACCGCTGCCGGGAGGTCCGACCATCAACACATTGTGAGATCCGGCCGCAGCCACCTCAAGGGCGCGTTTGACATGCTCCTGGCCGCGCACCTCAGAAAAATCCTCGGCGCTCTGCGAACCCTCGCGAAACAATTCGGCCACATCGACCATGCAGGAGGTAAGCTCCGTCTCCCCGGCAAGAAAATCGACCACCTCGCCCAGATCGCGCACCCCGTAGACTGGCACCGACTCGACAATCGCCCCTTCGCGAGCATTTTCTTCGGGAAGAATCAACCCGGCTACGTCCCAGTCACGAGCGGCCACCGCCACCGGCAAAGCGCCGCGCACCGGCTTGATGCGGCCGTCGAGGGAGAGCTCTCCCATCAGCACAAAGCGGCCGGGGCGCGCCGGTTTTAGGGCACCCGTTGCGGTCAGCAGCCCGACGGCCATCGGCAGGTCAAAGGCGGCCCCGTCTTTCTTGATGTCAGCCGGGGCCAGGTTAATGGTGATCCGCCGGGTTGGAAATTCGTAGCCGGAATTTTTGATCGCTGACTTGACCCGGTCCTTGCTTTCTTTGACCGCCCCTTCCGGTAATCCGACCGTAGCGAACTG
>JBFHFM010000164.1:0-7630 GCA_041583595.1 Trichloromonas sp.
GTCAATAATTAATTAACATTTATGGTTTTTGATTGATTAAAAATTTTTAGTTGTGTAATTTTCCGGTCTGGATTTTGCTCTATTTCATTGTACCTATCTCAAGTTTCAGACGTAACAGGTGAATGTTCTCACGGTTTTTGGTCCTTAATCATGTCCGCCAATTTTTTCGTGAAAACATTCTGAAAAACATGGAAGGGGGTGAATCCACAAGACGGGGGGGCTTGAGGTTCGGTGTTGCGTCGTGACTAGTCACTGGTTTCTGTTCGGAATCGATTATCTCTGCAGCTTACTGACCATCGAAGGTGGTTTGTGCCAGGCCGGCATCTTGTCGGACTTGGTGGAGTATTGCGGAAATTGTTGATTTCAGATCTGAAAGAAACATGTTGTCATCCCGTTGCGAAGGCTGACAACTAATTGAACAAGGAGTTTAAAATGAGTAAGCATAAAGGTTTATTGCTGTTTTTAGTAACGCTGCTGACCCTGCTGTTTGCGGTCGGCACTTTGCCGGCTTTAGCCGGCAAACCTGCACCCGTTCCGACTGGAACCGGAACCTTGACCGGCAAGGTGACTATTGCCGGAACTCGCACCGCTATTGTGGGAGCCACCATTACTGCGGTTGGTACGGTGGGAACCTACTCGACCACAACCGACAGCAAAGGGGTTTACACACTGACCCCGATGGCCGGTGATTACAACGTCACCGCTATCGCAAGCGGCTACAACAGTCAGACTTTCGCGGCTTCTGTCAAATCCGGCACTAAAACGACCCTTAATTTCGCACTGTCTGCGGCGGTGGCAACCACCGGCACTTTGAGTGGAACGGTGACCGCTACTGCCACCGGTGCCGCGCTCGCCGGGGCCACTGTTGCAGCCGATCACGGCGGCTACAGTGCCACTACCGATAATCTGGGTCAGTATTCAGTGGAGGTCGCGGCCGGTACCTATGTCCTAACCGCTTCGGCCGACGGGTATCAGGCGGCCGTCCAAAGCGCCACAGTGAATGTCAATCAGACCACCGTCAGCAATTTTGCCCTGGCTGCCGTGGCTGCGGGCCTTGAAATTACCTCTTTGACGGCGACCCCTGATCAGTTTTTGGAAGCCGCTGCTGCAACCATTTCATTGAGTGCGGTGGTCGAAGGTAACCCCACGATCTTTACCTGGACACAGATCGATGGTCCCAAAGTGCCCCTGAGTGGCGCAGGTGAAACGGCTACTGCCGACATCAGCGCCCTGGAGATCGCCGCCGAATGCGAACTGGTCTTCGAACTCTCCGTCAGCGACGGCAATGTTTCTGTGACTAAAACCGTAACTGTTCTTGCCCTTCCGGCGGACATAAAGCAGTACCCGGCAGAAAACGTACAGATCGGCGGATCAACCACCGCAACGGCGCGTTTCCAATACAACAGCGCTGAATGGTGCCTGTTCAACCTTGGCACCGATCTCAGGGCGACTCCGGTGGGTATGACCAAGGGGGCTTTCTATCATGTCACCCTGCCCAACATCGCGAACGATATCGAGATTCTCGACTACAACGGGCAGCTCTATGCCCTGATCGCCTGTGGCACGCCTGGTCTGGCCGTAGTCAATATCACCGACCCGACTTCGATGAGGTTGGTCAATGTGCTCCCGGTCAACTTTTATATGGACGGCGTCATCTTCGCCGAAGGCGGCGGGGCCATCCTCTACGACAACATCTTCGAAAGCACTGCCTCGTCGATCGTGGCCCTGGCCACCGACGGCACCAGTCTTTACCTGGGCAACCACGATTTCGGCATCCATAAAACTTCGCTTGCCAACGTCTTCGGCGATGTGCGCGAAGCTGACGGCACCCTGCTCATCGACCAGGAAGTCTGCACCGTCCAGTACGCCGGTGAGCACGGCTGGGGCGGCCCCTTCTCCTTGAAAATGTACGGAGGTAAGCTCTTTGCAGGCCTCGGTGTACTCGGCATGGGTATTTTCGATCCAGCCACCCTGGAGCAGGTCGCCCGCTACAACCTCTATACCGACGAAGCCCGCACCGAAGACTACACTGGCGCCATGGCCATTACTCAGGCTGTGCAAAGCGATGCCACCGGCGATCTGTTCGTCGATGATTTCACCGGCATGCCTGATTATCGCCAGGTCAACTACGAGATTAGCGTTGTTATGAAAGGCACCGGGACCGACGACCCCACTCCCTGGGCTGACCTTGAGCGCGAAGCCAAGTGGTACTATGAGGTACTTGACATCGACATCGCCCAGCAGGGCGAACGCACCATCGCTTATTTGGCTGTCGGCCTCGGCGGGGTGGTCGCCGTTGAGGTGACCGGTTTCGAGGCCGCTACCTCCGATAATTTCATGACGGCCCAGTACCTGGGCTATTTCCCGGCCGTCCCGGCCAACGGTGCTGATGAAACGGGTTCTGATCCTTCGAGTCTGCTCCCCTATGAAGGGGCCGGCATGCTCAAGGAAGCGGGCGTCAATGCCGTCCGGATTCAGGGCAACACCCTCTATCTCACCGATCACTTTGCCGGTCTGGTAATCCTTGACGGCGCAGCTAATCCCGAGCTTTGGAAGGGCGACGCACCGCCTTACAACAACGACACCGACGGCATTCCTGATAACAACATCCCCGAATGGGAAGACGTTACTTCTTACGACATGTCGTCCTGGGACCTTTTAGACAATGAGTCGTTGCCTTGGGCCTACTACCAATTCCCCTGCCAGCTGGCCACCCGCGAGCTCAAAGGGCATGGTTACAGTCTCGAGTTGATGGATAATATTGACCTGACCGCTGCTGGCCAGATCGATGTGCTCGAATGTTCCAGCGCCGGCGGGTTTGTCTTCGTCGATGTCACAAATATTGCGGCTCCCGTGATGACTGACCGTTTTGTCATCCAGGTCTATTTCGCCTCCACCGATGAGATCGGCGCCGCCGTCGACGGCAGCGCCACACAAGAGATAGCTATCGGCCATGCCGACAGCATTATGGCGACAAAAAACTACATTTATCTCTCCGATGGGCCCCACGGCATTACTGCCTGGAATATCACCGATGCCGACGGTTACCCGACTGACGAAGTGCATGTGGTCGCCAATACCCTGCAGGATGAATATCCCGAAGAGTACGCCGACGAACTGATCTATCCGGCTTCTCACACCGTGCGCAATGTCATCGATCCTTCGGGCCAGTTTACCTGGGCCCTGTGTGTGAGCAACGGAATGCGTCGGGTGCCGATTTCTGATGTTGAAGCTGGCCTGGGTCAGGTCGGGGCCCCCGTGTTGCTCAAGCTGTATATGGATGACAGCTACGAGCACAACGCTGACTGGGGGGTGGTCAAGGCTTTCAACTATCAGGATCAAGCCTACGACGTCGAATTCGTTGGCAATTACGCTTACGTGGCCGATGGCACCAATGGCCTGACCATCTACGACATCACTAAAAGCTCGATCAAGGCCAGCAGTGGCTTCTTTGTCGGCAACATCGGCTACAATGTGGGCTCGCCTCTGCTGGGGACCGCCTCCGGCATCGAACTCTGGACCGACCCTGCCACTGGCAAGCGCTATGCTGTTCTAGCTTCAGGTCCCTACGGTGTTGGCGTGGTGGATGTCACCGACATAAACAATATGCAGATCGTCAAGGTTTTCGAGCCAATTAAATACGAAAACGGCGATCTCGGCTCTGCCGACGGACAGGCGATCGACGTGGAGGTCATCGGCGATAGAGCTTACTTCGCCTACGACAGCTTCGGCCTGATCTGCTACAGCATGAGTGATTTGGTGGCGCCGGTTCCCGATGGGGTCTCCCCCACCGAGTTGTTCAAAAAAGAGCTCGACGGTACCGTGACCTACGACTATCGCCCCGAGTGCGTCGGCAACTTCAAGCTCAGCGAAGTGCCCGGTTACGAAGATGTCGACGGCGGCGCGGTGAAGATGACTTATACCGAGCTGGGCGGCAAGCTGAACATCTACGCGGCCTTCGGTCACTACGGTGTGGTCAAGATCGACTACACCGACTCGACGGCTCCGCAACTGGTCGAAGCTCATCCCACCGCCAGCGAGTGTGTCGATGTTGAGATCGCCAACGGTCGTCTCTATGTCGCTGATCATGGCGGCGGAATGGTCTTGTATAAGTAAAGTGTGAGGTAGCCTTCGGGAACGCCTCGCCGGGCGTTCCCGAAGTTTTTCCACAGTGGTGAGCTAATATAATCACGTCAATTGTCGATCATCTTTGGGAGCAAAGAGAAACGCTGCGGGGCACCATGATTTATAAATGGACCCGGTACTATTTGTATAATAAATAAAAGAGTTTACGCTTCTGAAACCGTTATCCCGTCGGAAGTTCTACAAGCGAAGTCCCTGGGGGGGGAATGAAATGCGCCACCTGTATGTTCATCTGGCAGGCCATTTATATGGTCTTTCAGCACACCCTTCCCAGGTCAAAACAGCAGTATTTGCCCTTGTGAAGGAGTCTTAAATGAAAAAGCGCGGAATTTGGTATAACCTGTCTATTATTGGAGCACTGCTTTGTTCAATGTTTCTCCCCCTTTCTGGTTTGGCTGCCGATGGATTGGCGATCACCGGACTTAATGCCTCCCCCCCCCAGATAGAGGAAAGATCCACTCTGCCAGTCACCTTGGCTGCGGATTTGTCCGGTATTCCGGCAGATTTTTCCTGGACCCAGATTTCTGGGCCGAAAGTGCCTCTGACATCCCGTGCGGCGACCAGTGCCACGGTGGATGTGAGCGCTCTCGAAGTGGCCACCGAATGCGAGCTGACCTTTCGATTGACTCTCACCGACGATACTGGTGTTGTCGTCAGCCGTGAGCTGGTCGTTCCCGTAGCCCCCCTCGATATGACCCCGATGCTTGGCGACCACGTCCAGATCGGCGGGTCGAGCACGGCGGTAGCCCGTTTTGCCTACAACGGTGCAGAGTGGTGCTTGTTCAACGTTGGCACCGCCCTCAAGGCGACAGCCGTTTCCATGAATGAGCAACCGGTTCACCAGGTCATCCTTCCCGGTTTCATTCAGGATATCGCGACCTTTTCCACCAACGGTGGGAGTTATGCTGTGGTCGCACTTGGCGGAGCCGGAGTCGCTCTGGTCGACATCAGCGATCCCGCCGCCATGTCCCTGATCAATGTCTCCGCCGTCAACTATCGTCTGGAGAACGTCACCTATGCCGAAGGGGGAGGCTCAATCCTTTACGGCAATCTCATCGAAAGTGTTAAGGCCCCTATTGTTGGTGTGGCTACCGACGGCACCCAGCTGTTTCTCGCCGATGCGGATTACGGTATCCACAAAACCGCTCTCAGTCATCTTTTCAATAATGACCGAGACGTTGATGGTACTCTGCTCATTGATCAGGAACGGGCCACCGTGCAATATGCCGGTGAGCGTCCCTGGGGCGGTGCGCAATCTCTGAAACTTTTCGGTACCCGGCTTTTCGTGCCACTTGATGTGCTTGGACTGGGGATTTTCGATTCTGCGACTCTGGAGATGGTCGGTCGCTATAATTATTATCTTGACGACCAACGTGGCGAAGATTACTTCGGAGGCATGATTGTTCGCGATGCCGTGGCCAAAGACTCGACCGGCGCGCCGTATCTCGACGCCGTAACCGGTATGCCCGATTTTCGTCAGGTCAACTATGAAATCCGCAACTCCAGTAAGGGTAAGAACAAAAATTCAGAAATGCTCCATCCCTGGGCCGACCTGGAGCGCCAGGCCCGCTGGTTCTATCAAGCCCTGGATGTAGATGTTGCGGTCCAGGGCAAACGAACCATCGCCTATGTTGCCTATTCCCTTGGCGGTGTGGTGGCTGTTGATGTGACCGGTTATTTGACCGCAACCTCAGCAGAGCCACTGCAAGCAGGATACCTGGGGTATTTCCCTGCGGTGCCGGCCAACGGACCCGAGGAGACTGGCTCGCAACCGGCGTCCCTTCTCCCCTACGAAGGTGCCGGTAAACTTAAGGAGTCCGGGGTGCTTGCTGTGCGAGTGCAGGGCGACACGGTCTACCTTGCGGATCATTTCGCCGGATTGGTACTGGTCGGTCAGGCCGCTTATCCTGAATCCTGGAGCGGGGCCAATGGTCCTTTTAACAACGATAGCAACGGGATTGCGGGCGATCATGTGCCGGATAACGAAAACATCACCTCTTTTGATATGTCCTCCTATGATCCTCTCGATAATGAATCACTGCCGGTGGCATTCTTCGAGGCCCCTTGTCTGCTGGCCACCAGTGAATTGAACGGTCATGGCAATACTCTGGCCTTGATGGATAACATCACCCTCGGCACTGCTGGCAAGGTGGATGTCCTTGAATGTTCCGGGGCCGGAGGGTTCGTTTTTGTCGATCTCTATAATCTGCAAGCGCCGGCTATGGTGAATCGCTACACTCTTGCCGGTTATTTTCCTCCCACCGATGAAATCGGAGCCGCACCCGATGGCAGCCCAACTCAGACCATTTCCATCGGTCACACCTCGGGAGTAGCGGCTAGCACCAACTATCTCTATGTTTCCGACGGTCCCCACGGTGTAAGCGCCTGGCAGATCACTGATGCCGAGGGGTATCCCACTGACGAAGTGCATCTGGTTGGCAATACTGTACAAGACGAATATCCGGTCACGGTGTCAGGGGAAACCATCTACCCCCCTTCGCATACGGTACGCAACGTCATCGACCCGAGCGGCAACTATACCTGGGCCTTGTGTGCCCGTAATGGTTTGCGACGGGTGCCGGTAGAGGCCATCGAGCAGGGCCAGGGAGAGATCGGTGCGCCTCTGCTGCTCAAAATCACCACACAGGACATCTACGAACACAACAACGAGGTGGCCAACGTCGACGAGCTTAATTTCCAGGATCATGCTTACGATGTAGAATTCGATGGTGATCTGGCTTTTGTTGCTGACGGTTCCAACGGACTGACCGTCTACGATGTGAGCAAAGATCCGACCATCGTGAATGGAGGTTTCTTCGTTGCCAATCTCGGCACGGTCAAGGCCAAGCCCCTGTTTGGCACTGCCCATGGGGTCGATCTGTGGGTTGATCCGGCGACTAACAAACGTTACGCCATCCTTGCCGCAGGTCCCTTCGGCGTGGGTGTCGCCGATGTGACCGATGTGCATGCTATGCAGACCATCAAGGTCTTTCAGCCGATTAAGTTGGAAGAAGGTAAGATCGGCAGCGCCGATGGCAAGGCCAGCGATGTTGAAGTTGTTGGCGACAAGGCCTATGTTGCCTATGACAGTTACGGTATCGTCGTTTATTCTATGCAGGATTTGATTGAGCCGGTTCCGGCAGGCGTTGATCCCACCGAACTGTTCAAGAAAACCACCCGGGGGACCGTCAGCTATGATTACCGGCCGGAGGCCATCAGCCGGTTCAAACTGCAGGAAATTGAGGGACAGGAAGACGTGGACGGTGCGGCAACTCGCATGAAGTACACCCAGCAGGACGGGAATCTTAATTTCTACGTCGCCTTCGGCAATGCCGGTTTGGTAAAGGTTGATTACACCGATCCGGCGAACCCGGTGCTGGTCGATCGCGTCGACACCGCTGCCGAATGTTCCGATGTGGCCATCAGCAACGGCCGGATCTATCTTGGTGATGGGGCTGGCGGGTTGGTGTTTTTTAAATAGTTGATA
>JBFHFM010000165.1:0-7591 GCA_041583595.1 Trichloromonas sp.
AGACTTACGGCAGTTATTCCGGTTCGGGCGTTACCCCTTTCCCCAACATATCAAGCGATGGCACCTGCGACTGGAAAAGCAACAACAGCTCCGGCCAGGTCTTTGCCCTGGGCAATTATCTGAACTACACCGGTGACGCAGAAGGTGATGACCGCATCGGCGCGCCCGACCCCAGTGATGATGTCGTTTCGGACGACCCCTGCGCCGATCTGGCGGATCCTGATGTGGTCAAAGTCACAACATGTCCTGAAGGAAACTATTTCAAATCGGGGGCATGTAAAAAACCTGCCACAAGTTACTTCGAATGTCTCGAAACACACGTATCGAGCGCGGCCAACAGCCCGTTAAATGCAGATTCCGAAGATTATCCCTGGGTCTACAAAGGAACCAGCGAACCATCCGGATCCAGTCCTACGGAGTGGGCCACCGGGAACACCTATACAAAACCGGTCTGCGAAGAAACGACTACCGAGGACAGCGATACCACCTCAGAATCAACAAGCCTTGGCGATACCCAGCGCGAAATCATCTACAATGCCCTCGAAAAGGTTATTGGCGTCACCGCGGGCGTCGTCAATTTCGCGGCCATGAGCTACGGCGACAACAACTCGGGCGGAAAAGTGCTGTACGACATGGCTGACCTTTCAGCCAATGTTCCCAGTTCCGACATTTCGGAAACCGCAACCGGCAACAAGGTCTTCGCCCCCGACTGTTCCAGCACAGGAAATGCCTCGCTGCCTTTCTGCCAGTTTTTGGCCGCCCTTCCCGGTCCCGGCGAAGAGGACGGCGAACCGGTGCTTTCGAGTAACACTATTCGCCCTCAAGCCGAATCGCTGCTCGATGCCGGCTATTACTACGGCGCCACCTATACGCCAGTCACCAACACCAACCAAATTCCCGAATCCGTAGAAAACATCTGTGGTCTCAACCACATTATTCTGTTAACCAACGGCTTCTCCAATGGTGACGGAAGCCCGAAACTGGATGTCGTCGGCGATGCGGACGGCGATGAATACGGCAACGAAGACGTTTACGGGCTGGGATCGCACTGGCTCGACGACGTAGCGAAGTACCTTAACGTCAACTACGAGATCAAGACCCACACGGTCCTCGCCTTTCAGACCGCCGACGACCTGGTCATGAATACGGCCAAGGATGGCGATGGGCAATTCTACAATGTGTTCAACGCCGAAGAACTCTCGGCCGCACTGCTCGACCTGCTCTCTAACATCATCAACGAATCCAGCACCTCGTTCGTCGCCCCGGTTGTTCCGGCAAGCACCACCAACCGAACAATCAGCAGTAGCAACGTCTATCTCGGCCTGTTCCGTCCACAGGAATCTGGTCCCTGGCACGGCAATATCAAAAAGTACGGAATCGACGCGACAACCCTCCAGTTGACCGGCTATGACGGTACTGCGGCTACGGACATTTACGGCAATTTCGACAGTGACTCCATTTCATACTGGAGCCTCGATGCAAACAATAAAATTCCGACATCCACCACTGATGACGGATTCATCAACCCCTCCAGCACGGATGTCAACGAAACAAAAGGCGACGGAGGCGAAGTCTCTGCCGGTGGTGTGGGCGGCGTCCTGTTGACCAAGATGAACGCTCTGGCAGCGGCCATCAAGTCCCAAAGCACCTGGGATCCTACCGGACAATCATGGCGAAAGATCTATACCTATCTCGACACGACCAACAGCACCGTGACGACGCCAACCAAGAACCTTTATGATGCCCAAAACCTGTTCAAACCGTCGAATACATATATTACCAGCGCAACCCTCAACTTATACGACGATTCCGTCTCCCCGCCCGTTCTCATGTCTACCGCCAGGAAAGACAACTTGATCCGCTTCGTTCATGGCTTTGCCGATGACGAAGATCAACCCCTGCCGATGACAGCAAGTACCGTCGAAACGCGTAGCTGGATTATGGGCGACATCCTGCATTCCAAACCAGTGGTGTTCAACTACACCAATTACACCCCCGCATCGGAAAACACTTGCTATAATTCTTCAAGCCCAAGTGATCCGTACAATTCGTCGATTATCTTCGTTGGCGCCAACGATGGCCTGATACATGCTTTCAGGGATTGCGACGGTGAAGAAATCTGGGCCTTTGCACCGCCCAATATTCTGCCCTCACTGCAGTACATGAAAGACCCGCAATCCGCTCATGCGACCTTCGCGGATTCGGCCCCGTCCCTCTTTGTCCATGACCAGAACAATGACGGTACCATTGACTCATCCACCGACAAGGTCGTCCTGGTCTTCGGCCAGCGACGTGGGGGTGGGACCAACATCCTGGACACCAGCAGCTCCCGGGGCGCTTATTACGCCCTCGATGTCACGGTGCCATTACAACCCAAACTGCTTTGGGATATTGACAGCGACGACCTGAGCGAAATCGGTCAAACCTGGTCGCAGCCCCGACTGGCCAAGATTCCGGTCGACACCAACAATTTCAAAGTGGTCGCATTCGTCGGGGCCGGGTATGACAACAACGAAGACCTTCGTTACGGCAACACCCAGACCTTTGCCGACGCCACCGGCATCGACATCAACCAAGGCAGTTCAGGTGGCACGGTAGACGGCTCGGGATCTCCCCAAACATCCTCAGGAACTTTAACTGCCGATAATCGCTACGCCCCCCGTGGTCGCGGCATTCTGGCCATCGAAGTGGCGGCTCTTTCGCGCGCCAATACTTCGTCCGCATACACAGCAACGATCTCTCCTACAGCTTCCGGGAGCACGGTCGGCCAGATCTACTGGAGCTACACTTTCAGCGGCAACGACAACGATCAGCTCAAGTATTCCTTCCCCGGCGACCTGAATGTTCTTGACCTTAACTCTGACGGATATTCCGACACCATTTACACTGGCGACACCGGGGGCAATCTCTGGCGGTTCGACGTCAGCGGTGCAAACACATCTGCCTGGAACGGCACGATACTCTTCAAATCAAACCCTGGCGAAGACAGCACCAACGGCCGCAAAATATTCTACCGCCCTGAGGTCGCCATTGTCGACGCTCCACGCATCTACTTCGGCACCGGTGACCGTGAGCACCCCCTAAACATGGCAACCACTGACCGAATGTACTGCGTCATTGACTGGGGTGACGATGGAACCTACCCTGTCACCGAGACTTCCCTGGTAAACGCTACACTCAACGAGATCCAGGATGGCGAATCCAGCATAGTCACTCCCGAGGAAATTGAAGAAATAATGATGTCGTCGCCTAGTTCTCCTTACTATGTCAACAACATCCCTAAATTTACCTATGGCTGGTATGTCAAACTCGACGGAACCGACCGTACCGGAAGTACGAGCATAATCGATCCGGGCGAGAAAGTTCTCGCTTCGGCAACGGTGTTCGACGGCGAGGTCTATTTCTCAACCTACCAGTTGTCAACCGGGACCAGGGCTGGCTGTGAAGCCGGTAACCTCGGGACTTCCCGTCTCTACCAGATGGATTACTTGACAGCTGCAGCCGTCGAAAACCTAGATCTGACCAACGACCTCAACCCCGACGAAGATGACTCAAATGATAGTGAAGACAATGAAGTCCTGGGGCGAACTGACCGGGTAAGAACCCTCGGCGAAGGAATTCCGTCAGGTATCGTTACCCTGATCGACGCCTCGGGCAGCGTTACCCAGTTAATCTCCAGCAGTGACAAGGTTGAGGCCACATCCTCACCCGATATCAAACTGATCAGCCCTGTGTACTGGATGCAGTGGTAAAATTCCACTAAAGACCAAAAACCGACCCAGCCCGTTGTAAAACCGGTTGGGTCGGTTATTTTGTACAGACATTTTATCCGGAGCGATGATATGAGCCGATGGTTTAAATACCTGTTGATTGCAAACTCGATCAGCCTGCTACTCGCTTGCAGTGACGACCCGAAACGACAGACGGAACAGGTCCCCACCCCCTCCCCGGTCCCCATAGTTGATCACAAGATAACAACCGTTCCCGCTACCCGGCCACAGAAGCAGACCAACAACCTCAGCGTTGTCCTTTGGCCCAAAGCGCCGACCTCAAGCGACTGCCTTAAGGCGATCACTTACGGGCAGCCCAATCGCATAGAATACCAATGGGTTGTCAGCGGTACATTTATTCAGAATCATTCAGGCAGTACGCTGTGCAATGAATTCTTCAAACGTGGTGATGAAGTGACTGTCAGTATCGGAGAAGATCAAGACCGCGTCAGCACCAGTGTAACGATCGGGAATTCACCACCGAAAATTACCGAAGTGACGGCTACTTCGAACCACGCGTTGCAGCACAAAAATCTCACCATCGATACTGTTGCCAAAGACCCAGATAATGATGAGATCAAATTCCGCTACCAGTGGCTTATCAACGGTGAGGAAGATGTCTTTCACGTCGATTCAACCCTGCCGGGAAATGCCTATAACAAAGGAGATACGATCCGGGTGAAGATTACCCCTTATGATGGATTCAGCGAAGGCACTACTTACGAAAGCGCGAAGCTCACCGTTCCTAACGCACCACCGGACATCACTTCCAAACCGCCACAGCAATTCGAGGCGTTTGAGTACACCTACCAGGTAGAAGTAACAGACCCTGACGATACGGAATTGACCTACAGTCTCGAAGAAGCGCCACAGGAAATGACGATCGATGGCGCTGGGCGGGTGACCTGGCCACTGACCGAAGTTCGCGCCGGGACTTACAAAGTTAAAATCGCAGTCACAGATCCCGAAGGGGCTAAAACGACGCAGGAATTTTCTGTAACACTAGGAAGGCAGCAGGAATAAAGCCATTTAGAGCTCGCCCATTTCTTTTATCTTGTAGATAAGCGCCCGCAGGCTGATCTCCAACAGACGTGCCGCCTGCGTCCGGTTACCACCGGTCGCTGCCAGGGCCTTGCGGATGTATTCACGCTCGAGACGCACTACCGCCTGTTTGAGCGAATAGCCCTCGTCCCGATCCCGCTCGCGCCGGCGGACTTCCCAGGGGAGTGTGACCTGGTCGATTATTTCTCCACGACAGAAAATCAGGGTTTTTTCCATCAGGTTTTCCAGCTCTCGTACATTGCCCGGCCAGCTGTAACCCTGCAAAGAGGCGATGGCATCCGGTTTCAAAACCGGTACCGGGCGCCCCTCGCGACGAGCCGCTGCCTCAAGAAAATATCCTGCCAGCATAGCGATATCGTCCTGCCGGTCGCGTAGCGGCGGAATGTGAATATCGACCACGGCCAACCTGAAATAGAGGTCTTCGCGGAAACGGCCAGCAGCAATTTCATCCTTGAGATCGCGACCGGTGGCCGCCAGAATTCTTACATCAACCTTATGCGGCCTGGTTTCGCCAACCCTTAGCACCTCGCCTTCCTGCAACGCACGTAGTAGCTTAGGCTGTAAATCGAGAGGCATCTCGCCGATTTCATCCAAAAACAGAGTGCCGCCATCGGCGGCGCCAAATAAACCCTGACGGTCTCGATCCGCACCGGTAAAAGCCCCCCGAACATGACCGAAAAGTTCACTCTCGAGCAATCCGGAAGCGATGGCACTGCAGTTAACCGCGACAAAAGGTTTGCTTCGCCGTCCCCCCTCAGCATGCAGAGCCCGAGCTACCAACTCCTTGCCGGTACCGGTTTCGCCGGTAATCAATACGGGCGAAGCAACAGTGGCTACCTTGCGCACCATGGACATCACCCGGGTCATGGCTTCGCTGGCAAAGACCAGCCGTCGCCCAGAGCTACCGGCAGCCAGTTCCTGCTTGAGTCGTTCATTTTCCATCTGCAGGCCGAGACGCTCTTCGGCCTTCCTGATGGCCAGCACCACTTCGTCCGGCTTGAACGGTTTGGAGATATAATCGTAAGCTCCCTGCTTCATGCATTCGATGGCCGTGTCGACTGACCCGTAGGCACTCATCATAATGACGGTCAGAGCAATTTTTCGGCTTTTCAATTCAGCCAGAAAAGCCAAGCCATTCATCGTGGGCATGCGGATGTCGCAGAGAGCAAGGACGTAGTTTTCCCGGTTCAGTAGCTCGAAGGCCTCCTCGCCGCTACCGGCTTCAACCGCCAGATATCCCTGTTTTTCGATAACCAGGCGCAACATGTGACGCATCGGTGCTTCGTCGTCGATAATCAGAATTTTATTCAATTCTTTTTTCATGGCGCCTCCACCGGTTTCAGCCAAATTCTGAATTCGCTCCCCTGACCAGGTTCAGAACAAACCTCGATACGCCCGCCGGCCTCTTCGATAATGCGTTGACTGATGGCAAGGCCAAGACCACGCCCCGAAGCTTTGGTCGTATAAAAAGGGTCGAAGAGGTGGGCGAGTACTTCAGAGGATATCCCGCAGCCGGAATCCCGCACCGACAGCCAGGGGATTCCGTTATCCACTCCGCCAGTCAGGCAGATCAGATCACCATCGGCTGTCGCATCGCGGGCATTCATCAACAGATTGATCAGCACCTGCTGCAGTCGATGCCGGGCCATCTCGATACAGGGCAACGCCTCAGGCAGAGAACGCTCCACCCTGCGATGCTCGAGAACTCCCTGATTCTGCAGTAAGTCCAAAGACTCACCGGCCACCAAGACAGGGTCGAAACGCTCCCCACTACCGGTTGAGGGCATGGCAAAATCGAGAAGTTCGCGGACCAGTCGATCGATCCGCCCTGTTTCTACCAGGGTACGGTCCGCCAGGTCGCGCTGACTCCCGTCAGTCAATTCAGACTTAAGCAGTTCCAGATAACCGACGATCGCCGTCAGGGGATTGCCTATCTCGTGGGCCATTCCCGCAGCAAGGTGACCAACCGAGGCCATCTTTTCCGAGCGAACCAACTCATCATTCACCTTGTGCAACGAAGCAATATGTGTTCGGGTCTCCTCGTGGCTCTGGCGCAGTGACACAATCATATGATTAAAAGAATTCGCCAGATCAGCAATCTCGTGAGGACCGGACACCTCCAGCGAGGCGTCCAGGTTGCCGGCGGCCACCTTTTGTGTAAGTACCTGCAATCGCCGGATCGGCTGCACCACGTTGCGCCCAAGCAGATAGAGCCCGAAAATGACCAAAATCGTGCCATACATCGCCACATACAATAAGACCAACTGACGGGCAGATTGAATCCGCAGGCGTATATCGTCAAGAGAAAACCGGGTCTGGAAAATCCCCGCAAATTCACGTTTCTGCTGTAGCGGCAGGGTGACCGAGACAAACCCCGTTGACGGCTGCGAACGAAACGGCAGCCAACCGAAAGCATAGTCGATAACCACTACCGGTTCTTCGATAAACCTGAATTGACCGGGATCGACTGGCAAATCAAGGCTTTCCAGTTGAAACGATGCCAGCGGCTCGAGATTGCGATCATAGAGAATCCAGGACTCAATCTGCGCCGATAGCGGCGTTAAAAGGGTATGGGTCTGCTGGGCCAGGGCTTCGGACGACTCACCCTCTGCCACCATAGCCCGAGCCAGAACTTCGGTCATGGCGACCGCATTGGAAGCACGCTGGGTAACTAATTCGTTTTCGGTGAGTTTGAGCAGCAGAAAGCCGGAAAAGAGCAGCGCCGCACCAACCAGAATAGCCAGATTGACAAGAATTTC
>JBFHFM010000166.1:0-7549 GCA_041583595.1 Trichloromonas sp.
AAGCGAGTGCCAATGTTGTAGATGTTTTGAAATCTCTACGATTACTTTGCGGAGGTCAGTTCAATTTACTCAAGGAGGTGTCTATGTTGCGTAGTGCAATTACCCTCGATGCCGGCATGACTCTGAGAATCGCTATGGAGGCATTGGCAGGCTATCCGGAGCAAACCGACCTGGTAATTCGCCGGAGAGAGGGGCTGATAATTTATTGGTACACTTTCCGGGTGGGTGATATCCGGAGCCTGGCCAAATACAAACCTGAGAAGCTGGATGTGTCCCTGAGAGAATCTTTGGATCTTCATGAGGGTATGGCCTCAGGGACCTATACGGTGGATGTGGATTCGCCCGAGCGTTTTCATGATGTCAGCGGGGTATTGCTTGATGGAGAATATGTCCTCGGGGTTCTCGAACCCGAACCCAAAACCGCCGCTGTGCGTTCAGTCCGTGGCGGCAGAGTCACAGCGGGAGCCCCCCAGGCTCCCCTATCCTCCTTCCCGGAAAAATCAGGGTCCGCCAGGCCGGCCACTCCTTTTTCCGCTTATCCGAGGCTGGAGGCTCCCGACAACGTCGCTCCGAAACAGGAGTTTGAGCTGATCATCGGCCTGGCCCTTGAGCAACAAGCGGGTGTTGCCGGGGGTAAATTTAACCTGGTAACGGCAGAGGATAAATTTGACCTGATCGTTCAGGTCATGGCCCCGGAATTCGAAGCCCCAGGTGGCATCCGGCGTTTTTTACACGTGGATCGCAAACAACCACAAAAAGCCGAAGCCCGGGTAAAACTCATTGCCCCTTCCACCGACCTGGATCTGCTATTGAGTCACCTCGAGGTCGAATACACCTACCAGGGGCATCTGCTGGCCCGGGCCTGGCGAGAGATTCGAGTGGTCGCGGTCGGCACTCACCCGCCAACGGAACAGGTCAAAACAACGACAACCGGTCTGGCGGTTACTCCCGACGTAGAAGCCCCGGATCTTCAAGTCACAATCAATACAGGAATAGACGAGACAAGCCTCGAATGGCTTTTCACTTCGGCTCTGGATGTCGCGCTCCCCGAAGGCAAGATTCTCACCACTCTCAAAGGAAAAAACTCTCAGAGTTTTGCTTTAAACGAGATCAAAACCGTCGCAGAAAAAGATGGGACCAAGTTTATCGATGAACAGATCCTCGGGATCGCCCGACATATCTCCGATGTCATTCCTGTAGAGTTCTGGACCGTGCTGGACCAGGTATGGAAGAAGCGGAAAACAAAAAATGACGGACGGGCGCCGTCATTGTTGATTGTCAGCTCTGAAGCCTACATTCCCTGGGAACTCGCCTCCACCGAAGAGGACTGGATCGACCCGGCTTTGCTTGACTCTAGCCGTCCTCCGCTTTTGGGGGCTCAGCTACGGGTGGGACGCTGGATCCCCCCCGGCCCCAAACGTCCACGTGGGGTCCAGCGACCGGCGTTGCCCCCCGCCCATGTGATCGAGATTGGGCGCATGGCGCTGGTTATCGGTGACTACGCTGCGGAAAATGGCCAGCGCCCCCTCCCCTTGGCAAAAGAAGAGGGGAAAACATTGGCGCTTCGCTATGAGACCGTCCCCATGGCCGCAACGGAAGACGATTTGAATCAGCTGCTCAACAACACCTTGCAGAAAGGCGGTAAAGATGTTCCCGTCAGTTCGCTCCACTTTGCCTGCCATGGTGAAGTCGACCCCACCAATCATCGCTACAATGGTATCGTTCTGAGTGAAAAAGCCATCCGACTTTCCCCTAACATCGTCTCCGGCTCAAAGATCTGCCGTGAACAACAACCTTTCGTTTTCCTTAACGCCTGTCAACTGGGATTCTCGTCTGAGCTCTTGGCTGATTACGGCGGGATGGCCGGTGAATTCCTGCGGGCGGGGAGCAGAGGATTTTTGGCACCCCTCTGGTCGATCGACGACCAGTTGGCTCATGACATCGCCATCAGTTTTTACGAAAGAACCCTCGATGATGGGATCGAAGTTGGTGAGGTGATGCGAGACGTTCGGTCGAAATTTGATCTGACCCAAGAGATCCCATCTTCGACGTTTGTCGCTTACATTTTTTATGGCCACCCCAACCTCATTCTTCGACGTCCCCCAGCGGGACCATAGGAGGTTAAAATGACGAATTTAGACGGCAGTGGAAAAGTTATCGAACTGATCCCAGGCTACCGGATTGCGGCCCAAGGACTTAAGGGGACGGCTGCAGTCCATGAGGGAGCAAAATCGGGACGGAGTGGTGGCGGTCTCGAGTTGGCTACCACGGCATTGGATGAGGCGCTCACGGCGGTCGGCATGAAAGAGATCAAGTTGATTGAACTCGACGTCGTTGAAGTGACGCCCCTGCCTACCGAAGCGCCGATCCGATCCACACAGGGTGATGATGCTCTGGTGCTGGAGGTTCCCGACCTGGGCGACACCGTCGGGCAGGTTGTGTTGGCAGTCGATGAAGAAGGAGTTATTACCTGGAATTTTCCCCTCGACACCAAAGGAAAACAGGAATCATCGGCAACCCGTGGCGCGGGAGGCTATAAACGGTTTGTCATTCGCAGAAAGGTCCAGTCCGTCCCACCCACATCCGAAGGGACCAAACGGGGTCTGGTCGGGCGCCTGGGGCGCAAGCTTCTCAAGGTAATCGTCTTCCCGCTGATAGATCCGGTGCTCGGGTCTATATCCGACTATTTTGCCGGGCGCTGGGAAACCAAGAATCGTCCTTACGGTCTAAGGCATTTTACTCCGGATAATTACCAGAACCCGCAAGGCCCCCCTGTAACCGCCGACGACTTAAACTCGTGGGCCGGAAAGCGCTGCCTGCTCTTCGTGCACGGCACCTTCAGCACCGCCCATGGCGGTTTTGGCGGCACCCCTTACGAGACGATGAAAAAACTTTATCAGGGGTACCAGGGACGGGTCTTTGCCTTCAATCATTTCACCCTTTCGGAGGATCCCAATAAGAATATCGAATGGTTTCAAAAGCAGCTGCCGCCTGGGGTCATGCTGGATGCAGACATCATTTGCCATAGCCGAGGGGGGCTGGTCTCCCGCACCCTGGCACAAAAGGTACCCAGCATCCGAGTAGGAAAACTTGTCTTCGTGGCGGCACCGAATATGGGAACCCCCCTCACCGACCCAAAGCATATGGTCGAATTCATTGACCGTTACACCAGCATCTTGAATCTGGCTCCACCGGGCCCGCTTTCTGTGGTTGCGGAAACACTCGAAGGAATTGCGGTGTTGGTCAAATTGATTGGGAGTGCTTCGCTTAAAAGACTCGACGGTCTAGCCGCAATGAACCCGAATGGCCAATTTCTGGCCCAACTCCAACAAGGGCCCCTTAAGGTTTCCCAGCCCTTTGCAGTCACCTCTGATTTCGAACCCAAGGGAAGCCTGCGCGAGTTAGTCAAACAAGTGGTGGCTGATCAAATCATAGATCGCGTCTTTGACGAGGCCGCCAACGATCTGGTCGTACCGACCGCAGGAGTCGCAGGCGTCGCAGGGATTCCCGGTTTTCCCATCCCTGCAGAAAAAACACTCCGGTTCGCCCACGATCAGGGTGTAACCCATACGACCTACTTTCAGCACCCGGAGACGTCGAAGACTCTTCTTGCATGGCTGCTCTGACAGATGGTTTGACCTCTGAAATTGCCAGTATCAAAAAACAGCCTGTTAAGCCAATCATCCTGGCGACACAGGTGACTATCACAAACCCGGGTGCTCTCGATCACATCCTAACCGCTGCCATCACGGCTCGCTACACTGGCGCCCCACAAAAAAACAAAAACCCGAATTTTTCCTTAAACCTGAAAGGACGAAAACAGCACAACAGGCTCCCGAAAAGGATGGATTTTAAACCCATGAAGGTGGTCAAAATTTCGTAATCACAGGAGGTCAGTGTTCGGTTGTCCTTTTAAAGTCAACACGTCACCAGCGTCCGGGTTGGTGACGTGTGCCGCCAGACAGATGTTAGCAGAGACGGAAAACTGTTAAAGAGCAACGCAGCAGGTATGCTTGCTCTTTCATCGAATTATAAACCTGACTGGTTCTGGGACAGTAGTTTTTCTGCCTGAGGAATATCCTCTTCGGCGACGTTAATCTGATATGGACCTATCCCTGGTTCCGACTCCGCCTGCAGGGAGTACTCGATGCCGCCTGTTCGAAGTATCTTTTCCACACGATCCTGATCGGCTTGGTCTTTGGGATCATAGAAGTGCGTCATGATGATACCTCCTCTCAATATTGTCTGTGTCCAAAATTATAGCACTCCCCCCCAAACACACCACTTTTCAGACATCAACGCAGCGGGTTTCCCAATCCCCAGGTAGGCGGTCAGCAGAGTAGACCTGATGTTGAAATGGCTTTGCTATCTGATAGAGTCAGTATTATGACTCGAAAAGGCAAGGTTGAAGCTGATGGAGCCAAAACTCGTGGCCGCAAAGATTATCGAGATCCGTCAAGAAACGCCGACGGTGAAGTCCTTTCTCCTGGATATCGGTAGCACCCCTTATCGATTTTTACCGGGGCAATGGGTCGATTTACACCTGAATATTGGCGGACACATCGAAATAGCGGGGTATTCACCGACCTCTTCCCCGTTGGAACACGGCCTTATCGAGCTAGCGGTGCGACGGGCCTATCGAAATCCAGTCTCCCGTTATCTCTATGAGCGGGCGCTCCCCGGAGAAAAAGTGGTCATCTCCGAAGGGCAAGGAGAGTTTGTTTATCGTTGCAACATGAGCCGGTCGATTGTTCTGATTGGCGGGGGGATAGGCCTGACCCCCCTGATGAGTATCATCCGTTATGCCAGGCAGGCTTGTCCGGATAACAAGGTTCATTTACTGTACAGCATCCGAGAACCGAACGAATTTCTATATAGAAAAGAATTGACTGAACTGGAAAATAATTGGTCATCATTCAAGCTTTGGGCCACGGTGACTGGCGCTCACCATGACTGCTGGCGCGGCCCGGTGGGTAGAATCAATCGGAACGTCCTTCTCCAGCAGGAGTTTGATTCCCTGGCGCTTTTCTATATCTGTGGGCCGACCTCGTTTGCCAACACGATGACCGATGTTCTTTCGGAGCTCGGCGTCTCCGCGGACCGAATCCGGTTTGAGTCTTGGTCATATTGAAATAGATTCGGTTAACGCCAGGGCTATTTCTTGTTCAAACAAGAGAACTTCTCACACTTGCCGAAATACCAACAGCGCTTTGCGTCACTCGAAGTTTGATGGTGCCGCAAAAGAGTCTGCTTTACGGCGTTACAGTGGCTTTTCAGGCCCTCGACCTACCTGATGTAGACCTTCGCCCTTGGAAATCACCAGGCCTTGTAGGTCGAAATCTGTGCCAAGTCCAGGTCGAAGGTGGAACAATTCATTGTGGTCTCCTCCCGCTCCTCGCTGATAGAAAACTACTTTTTCCCCATCATGGCGCATTGATTCCAGATTGTTAGCGGGGGAGACCATTTCATCAACAGCCTATTAGTGCAGTGTGCGGTAACAGGTGCCTGAGTCAGCCATAAAATCGCAATCCTCCTCCGGGGCCTCTTCCAAATCGATGATCTGATAGATGTTTTGAGGAACCTTGCCGATGACCTTCAGGATATCTTCCTCCGAGCAGTTCTCGGCAAAGATGAGCAGATTGTTGCTACTGTCCTTGGTGTCAAGCATCGTTCCGAGTTTACTGGACCATTCGTTTAACCAGTAGAGTTCGTCTTTAATCAGGAGCGCTTTCATGTAAGTTTTCCTTTCCAACAAATGTTTCGCAAGGGTTGTTAATTGAATTGGATAACACATCAGTGCCTCTGGCTGGCAATGGTTGTCCATATCTCCTCTCGTTGGATTATATCTCAGTGCCCAGGCCTCGCAAGAGAAAGCAGGATCAACGGACTAAGTTGTTAATTTCAGCAAGAATCTCATGCCGATCCGGATATTTCTGAGTTGCCTATGCGGCAGTGGACATTTGGCGCATAATGCCTTCATTGATGCATGCAATATTCTAAGCCGCAACATGTCTAAAGTCGGTGAGGACAAGGAGGGGCGAGAGTTATTGACTAATAATCGTAAAACAATCGGAGATTTTGCCTGCTGGGTTCATGCGCTGACCGGCATTACAATGCGATAAAAATGGTCACTTATTTTCTCGATCAACCAACTTGTCGTGGATGATAATCAATCATAGTAAATGCGAGGAAGCATCCAACGAGAGTTAAAGCCTATTCCATTTGTACCCCCCTTGAACGATAACCGGACAGTTTTAAAAATCCTTAGATGGAATGAGATTTAAACTCAAAACGGTATTTAAGAAATTAACAACCTTTGAATATTTAACGCCTGTTATTTTGTAATAATTATCGTGATTTTTGATATCTACTTGATACTCTGTGCTGGCTATAGTGCTATAAAAATTGAAATCATTTAGTTGTCCGAAGCTCCGACAGTGCCGATACAAACACACGTGTGGCGGATCGCATCAAAAACAAAACGAGACCGGCTGCGACCAACATATCTGGCAAGCTTGAACTTGTAAGCCAAACGGCACCTGCGGCGATGAAAACAGCGAGGTTTGCGGCGATATCGTTCCTTGAGCATTCCCAAACGGAGGCCATGTTCACATCGTCCTGCCGATGGCGCCACAATAGGAAAAGACATAGGGAGTTTGCTCCTAGACCAATGAGGCTGAATGCTCCCATGATCTCAAAGAGAGGTGCGCTTGGGACGAAGATTTTGTAAATGATTTGCGCCAGCACCCCTAATGCAGCAAGGAGAATCAGGCCACCCTTGAACAGGGCAACCTTGGCCTTGACGGATGTGCTTCTTGAAACGGCGTACAGACTCAGACCGTAGGTTAAGGCATCACCAAGGTTGTCAAGACTATCTGCCAGCAAGGCGGTCGAATTTCCATAGAGCGCAGCGGCCACCATAACTAGGAACATCAAGGCATTAATGCCGAGGACGCTCAGTAAAACTCCGCGTTGTCGCTCACGTAAACCATCCAGAGAATCCGATTCGCAACATCCAGCCATATCAACATTCATCCTTATTGCCCAACTGTCCCTGAGCACATTGCTCTTGGCAACCACACCTGCCCCGATTATATACCAATAAGTTTTCCGGGGGAAATGTCCTGAGTTCTCTCGGTTCCATGTTATGGAAAACGGTCACTCATCATCCGTCTGAAATATAGCGTTCAATGAGAAAGCCCCCGATCCAGAGACCGGGGGCTTTTATCGTATGATGACCAGTGACAAAATGAAACCTTAACCATAGGCAGCAAAAACACAGTATCGGCGGACTTCCGGGCTCCCCCGGAGACCTGCAAGTCACCGGTGAATTCGATTCCGCACAAGCGATGACAATCGCCTGAAGATGCCCCCTATTATTGAAATAGCAGGCCTGGATGGCACCTTTTCGCTCCACTTTAAATGTTGAAGATTCAGACTTCCGACAGTTCAACTTGCGCCAGTAGTTCTTTGACCAGATCGAGAGAACCGACGGTCGTCCCGCTCTGACTGGCTGTTGCCGCGCCGCAAGCAATCCCTCGCCGCAGTG
>JBFHFM010000167.1:0-7536 GCA_041583595.1 Trichloromonas sp.
CCCCCGCAACAGCTCAGGTAAATCTGCGCTACGCGCGACTTAAGGAACGTCGAACTCAAACCGAAGATGACACGGAGTACAGAAGTTCTCTGACTTCTTGTGCTGGTGGTGACAGTAATTACAATCGGTTTCAGTGCTGTAGTGGCGATTATTGTGGGGATTGGTCGGCTTCAGGTCCGCTGTCGCTGCTGCCACATCTTTAGTGGCGTGACACTCCAGGCATTTGATCATTGGAACAGCGTCTCTTTGATTATCATCGCCATGGCAATCAGCGCAGGAAACCCCCTTGCCGGCATGGAACTGATCCAGCTGAACGGCGTCCGCCGCAACCGCGCCGCTTGCAAAGAAACCACCCAGAAGCAGGGTCAACGCAAGGGCAAACACGAGCTTGTGCATGTATTGAGTTTTCATCTTTTCTCCCATTATTCGTATCTCGGAGGAACAGCCTCAACCGTTCCGTTATTTGATATTTTCCAGCTGGTTTCCATCCGGAAGATATGGATGGAATGAGCGCAGTTTTCACGAGCTGGCACCCTACAGCTTGGCGACATGCTTACCGGCCATGTAGCCGAAGGTGTAGCATCTGCCCAGTGACAACCCGAAGACGGTCAGCGGATAGTCGACACCACCGTAGAAACCACCACCGAGATTGCCGATGACATATAGACCGTCGATCGGCTTGCCATCGGCATCTAGCGACTGATGATGCTCGTTGACCAGCATCCCTGAACAGAGGGTCGAAATTCGCACGCGCCGGTGAATGCCGTAGAAGGGGGCTTTTTCTACCGGAATCATTTTGTCTGCCGGTTTGCCGAAGTCGTCATCTTTGCCGGTTTTGCAAAGCTCGTTGTAGCGTTTGATGTTGGCGACGAAGGTTTTCGGATCACATTCCAGCTTTTTGGCAAGTTTTTCCAAAGTATCTGCAACGTAAGTATTGGTCTGGGATGGATATACGTTCTCTTTGGGAGACGGATCTTCTGGCATGTAATTTTTCAGGCCTTCAGGCGGAACCAGACGACCTGGCCAGTCAGCGGCTTGGGTCATATAGTTTGAATCGAAAACCTGTGAATAATGACCGGCATTTTCAGCATCACGCAGATAGTTGTTGAGCAGTGACATGGCGACCGTCTCGTTGACGAAGCGCTCACCTTTGCGATTGACGGCTAGAAACGGCATGTCGCACATGGACGCCGGACCGGCATCAAAGTCATGCAGCATTTTGGTATGCCCGATCGGCTCGATAACACCACCGGCCCAGTAAGCCATGGCAAAACCGTCACCCGTCCGATCCATCTGCTTGCGCTCAAAGTTTTTCAAGTCGGGGATGAAGAAGTTACACATCGCCTCGTTGTTCTGATAATCACCTGTCGCCAGAATGACGCCTTTTTTGGCCATGAACTTGTGGTATTTGCCGTCCCGTCCCTTGGCAATGACACCGATAACCCGGCCCGATTTTTCCTGAACCAGTTGCGAAGCAGGCATATTGAAATAAAATTTAACGCCAGCCTTTTCTGCCGTTTTGGCCAGGGCACGCATACCGTCGCCGGTGGTATAGGGTTTGGGACCAAAATAAGACGTCACATAGTTAAGCGTGTAGCCGTTGACCGTTTTAATGCCATGCTGCGGCTTCGTCCCCTGATTAACGACGGTTGCCCCCCCCTTTAGGGCGCGGTCGATAACCCAGGACACCGCTTCGCCGGAATTGTAGGCCCAGGACTTGAGAAGTGCAGGGTTGCAACGATGATTGTTGTCATTAATCAGGCGGGCAACCAAGGCTTCGACACCAGCCTTGTCGCTAGTGGCCAGATCGATACCGGAACCGGTGTTTCCCTGAGAAACAACGATCGCCTGTTTCTGGAGCACAGCTACCTTGGCGCCGTTTTCTGCTGCCGACAGCGCCGCAGGAACGCCTGACGCGCCGGCCCCGACCACGACAACATCAAAGGTCGTTGTAGAGGCGATATCTTTGTCAGCGATCGGCTCAGGCTTCGGCATGAAATTAAGCGTTGCGCCGCCATCAGAACTCTTGGCAAATTCGCCACATTCCTCAAGCCGTGCCGCTTCAGCGGTCTGGCCTGTCAGGCCAGAGAGAGCTATGGCACCGATGCCCGCCGCGGTCCCTACCGCTGCGCGTGACATAAAGCTTCGTCGCGAGATTCCGTTTTGGAGGGCATTCTCCGTGTACTGATCGACTCCCACTTCTCCCTGTGAATTGTCCTTGCTCATTCCTTTTTTCCTTTCCGATAGAAGATCCTGACGCGTTAAGCAGCCTCGAAGGTGTGACAATAAATTTCGTGACAGGCCAGACATGCTTCCTGATGGCAATCGTTGCCGCTAAAATCGGGCCCGGAATCAACGCCTTCAATTGCCATAGCCTCACCACTGATTGCTGTCACCGCCAATCGCACCAGAAAAAAGGGACCTTTTCACTTCCTTCTCGATTGACTCATACGGAGGCCACTTTTTTCCTATGCTTTTCAGTGAACTTTTGCAGCCCTCGTGCCACTCCGCAACTTATTGAAATCAAAGGAATAGGTTGTTTTAATACTTGACTATGCCTTTCAAATCGATAAAGATATTATCAAAACGAAAGGCTGAGCCATGCCGATGCGCGCCAAAGATCTCGATTTACGTGAACTATTAACAACCACTCCCAATAGCGGAATCATCAAGTTTATGGGACAGCGGGTGCTGCTATTTGATGCGCTTGCTCTCGGCTTGCTGCGCGAGGAATTGATTCAAACACTCGGGTTCAACGCGGCGCGGGGGATTTTGACTCGCTTTGGCTACGCTCATGGCTGGCGAACGGCTGAGATCATGCGACGGGACCATCCCGAGTTATTTAAAGAAATCTGGACTGGTCCTCATCTGCATGCCCTGCACGGGTTGGTTACCCCTGAAAAATCTATCCGTACCGATGGCGAGGGCGAAGAACCTCTGGTGACAGGAGTCTGGCATGACTCCTACGAAGCCGAACAACACCGGCTCCATTTTGGTGTGGCTAGCCAACCAACCTGCTGGACCTTGACCGGCTTTGCCAGCGGTTACGTATCAAACAGAGCCGAACGAGAAGTCTATTTTCTGGAGACAGCCTGCTGTGGCATGGGATCTTCCGTCTGCAAAATAGAAGGGCGCTTCAAGGAAAAATGGGGAGCATCGGCCGAAGACCAATTATCTTATTATCATATGGAGTCGGTTGAGGCTGTTCTTGCTGATTTGACAGCAAAACTGAAGGGGGTCGAAAAACAACTGCAGCAACGGCAACGTCAATTATCCTGCTTCGATCTGGATGAGGATTTGCCCTGCGGTTCCTGTCGCAGTGCCGCCATGCGTAAGACCATTGATATAGCCAAGCGGATAGCCAGAACTGATTCTTCCGTGGTGATCAGCGGGGAAACCGGCGTTGGTAAAGAGCGGATTGCTCGCTTTATCCATGATGAGTCGCCGCGTGCCGCCAAGCCCTTCGTCGCCATCAACTGTGGCGCGCTGACGGAGACCCTGCTGGAAAGTGAACTGTTCGGCTATGCTAAAGGTTCTTTTACCGGAGCGGTCAAGGACACCCTCGGCTTATTTGAGTCCGCGAACGGCGGCACCCTTTTCCTGGATGAAATTGGTGAAATATCTCCCGGGATGCAGGTCAAGATCCTTCGCGTATTACAGGAGAGGGAAATTCGGCGGATCGGCGAGAACAAAACGAGACCGGTTGATTTCAGAATCCTGTCGGCCACAAATCGCAATCTTTCCGAAGAAATCGAGGCCGGTCGATTTCGGCAAGACCTTTATTATCGGATACGGGTCATCGAATTGAAACTGCCATCGCTCCGCGAACGCGAGGATGACATCCTTCCTCTGGCTCGAACCATCCTGGCTGAAATCACTCAGCAGGCCACTCGAAAAATATCCTCGTTTACTCCGCAAGCGGCCAAACAGCTACTGAACTATCACTGGCCTGGGAACATTAGAGAACTCCAGAACGTCATTGAATATGCTGTCGCCCTTGCAACCGGCGACCGTATCGACGTCGAAGACCTTCCCGAGGAACTGCGCACAACCATCCCGAATCCAGAAACAACCGGTAAGATTCGCAACCTGGAGGAGGTTGAAAAATATTATATTCTTTCGGTCCTCAAAAAATTGGATGGCAATAAAACCAAAACTGCGGAAGCATTGAATATAGGGATTGCAACCCTATATCGGAAACTGAATTCTTACGGGGAATAAAATATCGATTTCAATAGAGTCATTTGTCATTTACCTTATGTACCCGTCGCCAAGGATTCCAATCCCTCAGCGAAATGAATAATAACTACCTCCAACCTAAAGCATTATCCAACATGCCACGCGATAGGCGCATTAATTGCTTTCTACTTTCAACGTTTACTTGATCCACCCCCTACAAAACCGATAGAATAAGCCTCCGTCACCATTTTTCGACTTTTTCCGGATGGGCCCATGAACCAGGCACAGCTGCTGATTGTCAATAAAACGTCACCGCTGCCGGATGAGATGCAGCAGTTGATCGCCGTGCTGACAGAGAAGTTCGGCCTCGACGCTTTTACCGCCCGGCAACGTCTGACCGGCCAGGGGCTCGGCCTGTTCGCCAAGGCCCCGGGAGAAAAGCTGGCCAAGGTGGCCGCCCTGCTGACGGATCACGGCGTTAACAACTGGATCATCGAGCCAACCCCGCCCCGCTTTGCCCCGCTTCGCGTTCGCAGCCTGGACATCGGTGATGAGAAAATGATCTTTCAGGCCGGCGAAAAGCAGGTGGTTCTCGAACGGGGCGCCCGGGTACTCGCCGTGCTGGCCGACCTCACTGGAAATATGATCCAGCGCAACTTGAAAAAACTGGTGGTGCAGACCGCCTATCTCGGTGCCGGCGTGGCGGCGCAGCTGGATGAAGACGAGACCTACAAAACGATCCTGCAAAATCAGCCGGTGCTCGACCTCTACCTGCTTGACGACCAGCATGGCGTCCGCCAGGCGGTACGCTTCTTTGCCGGACGTTACGATCCGAACGGGCTCGGCGCACAAAAGACCTACAGTTCGGCGGGCAACATCGACGCCATCGTCCGTATAGCCCGCGAATACGCGGGCGAGTTCACTTTGCACACCGACTTCGGTCTCTCCGAGCTGCCCGGCTGCCGGCTAAAGAAACTCGAAGGAGAGCAGAATCCTGACAAAACCCACCTGACCCCACTGACCCGTTTCGGCTGGCTGATGGTCGATCTGCATGCCAAGCAGCAAATCGAACCGAAAACGGTCGCCCCCTCAGTCGACCTGGTCGCCGCCTCGGCAATCCTCGGAGCCCCGGTGGCCGCAGCTATCGCCACCGCCAGCGGCGTCACCCTGCCCGGCTTCGAAGAGCTCGCCGCCGAGATGCACGGTTCGCCGGAACCCGAACCAGCAAAGAAATCCCCGGTCGGCCAGCCCCTGCCGCCTCCCCCCGAGCTCAAACCGCTCAGCAATCGCAACCGGATCCGGCAGCTCCTGACCTTTGCCGGGGTCGGCGTCGGCGGGAGCCTGTTTTTTCTCGGAACGGGGGGCGAACTGCTGGCCAGTGCAGTCGGTTTCGGCGTACGCACCGGCACGGCACCGGCTTTGCTCTCTCTTTTTTTCGGGTGGCTCGGCTTGCGCCACCTGCGAATCAAACGACACATCGAGAACCTGCCGACCAGCCGGGTACGCTCGGTGGCGATGGGGCTGGTCGAGGTGCAGGGCTACGCCCGGCGCAAATTCGCGCTGGTCTCCCCGATGACCCACCAACCCTGCGTCTTCTACCGGCTGCGCAAGTACCGGCGCGACGACGAAGGTCGCAACTGGAAGGAATACAGTTCGACTGACTGCGGACCGGTCCCCTTCGACCTCGAGGACGACACCGGTCGACTTACCATTGACCCGGCCGGAGCCAAGGTCATAGCCAGGCACCGCCAGGAGGGCGGACCGGGTCAGGGGAGCATGGTCTTCGCCGCCGCCGGGGTGCATGACCCAAGTGAAAAGTGGATCGAAGAGGTGATCCCCGAGGGAACCTTCATTTATGTGACTGGATTTGCCCACAGTAAAGAACGCGAAGGCACCTCGCTGCGCGAGCGGACCATGCAGGCCCTGCGCGAACTGAAGCAAAACCGGCACAAGATGCAGCGCTACGACAGTGACGGCGACGGCCGGATCAGCGAAGAGGAATGGCAAAACGCCCGGGAGGACGTCGAACAGCAGGTACTGCAGCAGTCCCTTGAAGAGAAACAGGACGCTCGTTTGCAACAATCCCAAGTGGTGATTGGCCGTCCGGTGCGCGGATCGCTTCCCTTTATTATCGCCGAAACCGAGTCGGAAACCCACCTGACCCGCAACTACGCCATCAGCTCGGCGGCGTTGGCGATTCTCGGTCTTGGGCTCGGCCTGTTCGCCCTGGTGAAACTGGCCCATTTCTTCGGTGGCCGGAGCTGACCCGCACCGGATAAGGATTCAAACCTTTCATTTTCCAACCAAGGAGGCAACCATGACCGGCTGGATCGCACTCGGCGTCATCCTGTTCATTCTGACAGGCGTCATTCTCTACGTCATCACCATCTACAATGGACTGATCTCATTGAAGAACAACATCGACAAAGCCTGGAGTAATATTGACATTCTGCTCAAGCAGCGCTTCGACGAACTGCCCAAGCTGATCAAGGTCTGTGAAGGCTACATGCAGCACGAGCAGAAGACCCTTGAGGCGGTCATCAAGGCCCGGCAGATGGTCAGCAACGCCCGCAGCGACAGCGATAAACTTTCGGCCCAGAACGCCCTCTCTGACACATTGAAATCACTCTTCATGGTGGTCGAGCGCTACCCTGACCTCAAGGCCGACAAGGCATTCCGTCAGCTCGGAGCCCGGATTACCGAAATCGAAGACCAGATCGCCGACCGCCGCGAACTCTTCAACGAATCGGTGAACATCTACAACATCCGCATCGAGCAATTTCCCGACGTAATCGTCGCCAAACTCTTCAACTTCGCCGTCCGCACCCTCTGGCAGATCGACCCGGCCCACCGCGCCGACGTCGAGGTCAACTTTCAGCACAGCTGATCCCCAAAAGCCACTCCCTGAACACAGAAACGGGTCGGTCCACGCCGACCCGTTATTTTTTTTCAACGACCGCCTTCCGCCTTCCGCCTTCCGCCTTCCGCCTTCCGCCTTCCGCCTCACCCCTCACGATCTTTACAGTTGCCAGATCCACCCCCACCCCGCATAATATCGCCTTGCCATAACACACCTCGTCAATGCCCACACACAGGAGGACATAGCATGATCAAGCACATCGTTTTCTTTAAATTCAAACCCGAAGCCGCCGAAGCCGACATCCTCGACCTCGAAAAAAGCCTCAACGCCCTTCCCGGTCTGATCAGCGAGATCATCACCTTCAGCTGCGGCCGCGATGTCATCCGCTCCGAGCGTTCTTACGACCTGGCCCTGGTCTCCGACTTCGCCGACCTCGACGCCATGAACCGCTATCAAGTTCACCCTGCCCACCAAGCGGTAGGTGTCAAAGTCAAACA
>JBFHFM010000168.1:0-7520 GCA_041583595.1 Trichloromonas sp.
GCTTGACGGCAACTCCGGAAACGACCAACTTTTCGGTGGTGAGGGGGACGACAAGCTCTATGGCGGCGAGGGCAACGATCTGTTGGATGGCGGAGTGGGTAACGACTACCTGGAGGGCGGTATCGGCAACGATCGTTACCTATTCGGTATCGGCAGCGGACAGGATACGTTGAGGGATTACGACAGCACGGCGGGCAATACGGATACGGTTGAGTTTTTAACAAACCCGCTGGACTTGGTGTTCAGTCGCAATGGCGACAATCTTAAAATCGACATTTATGGAACAACCGATTCTCTAAATATTCAGGCTTGGTATACCAATTCCTATTACCAGACCGAAATACTTAAGACGTCAGATGGCAGCCAGTTGTTGAACACCCAGGTCAATCAATTAATTCAAGCCATGGCAACATTTGGAGCGGAATCCGGACTCTCCTGGGAGCAGGCACTTCAAGATAAACAGGATGACGTTCAGGCCATTTTGGCGGCGCACTGGAAACCGGCAGCTTAGCTGTCGCAAAGACAAAAAGGGGCGAAATCCAGTGAGTTGCCGGGTTTCGCCCCTTTGGGGTAAAAGGCCTTAGTGTTGTGTGAAACAAATCCCCACCTCGACTCCTCCACCCTCCCTGGACGGTTCTATATGTTTACCCTAGTCTTCAATTACGTTATCTGAATTTTCCCACAGGGTGGATCTAGGAACTCTTCCTTCTCATAAGTCACCATTTCCAGCACATTAATGAGCCCAACTGGAATATCCTACTGGACTCATTCTGGACATTGTTCTGAATTGCCATCAAGCTTGATGGCATCGCAAAAAGGCTGTCATACTAAGTTACGGTGGTTTTTCAAGACATCAACCTACCTGATATTGGACTGCACCCCGAAAAGCCACCAGGCCTTGGGGCCTGTCGGGCGATGCGGGCCGAAACGAAAATTCGGCTATTTGAGAACAGATTTTGCTCGTTTGCAGGCTTGTAGCCGTAGCTATGGGACAAAAAAGAACCGAAATATGAGTCACCATCTCAGGAGTTTTTCAAGGGCATCAGGGTTAAACAAATGTATAAATAACCGGACTCTCCCCTTCCTCACATCCCTCAGTGTCTACTTTCCTGCTGCCGTATCAAGCATTGCCCTTTTAGTCTCTCCATGCCTCTCCCCCAGCACATCCTCAACCAACAAGTACAGACAGGGCACCAGGATCAAGGAAATCAGGGTGGCGAACAGGATCCCGAAACCTAGAGAGATGGCCATGGGAATCATGAACCTGGCCTGGCGTGAGGTTTCGAAGATCATCGGCGCCAGCCCGCCGAAGGTGGTCAGGGTCGTCAGGATAATGGGCCGGAAGCGGCGCAGGCCGGCGGCGTGAATCGCCTCCAGAGAGTTGGCCCCCTCCAGTCGCTGTCGATTGGCGTAGTCGATAAGCACCAGGGAATCGTTCACCACCACTCCCGAAAGAGCGACAACACCCATCATGCTCATCAGACTCAGATTGTAGTCCATCAGCAGATGCCCGAGCACCGCCCCGACAATACCAAAGGGGATGGCGACCATGACGATAATCGGCTGGGTGTAGCTTTTAAAAGGAATCGCCAGCAGAAAGTAAATCGCCAGCAGGGCCAGCGCGAAACCTCTGAACAAGCTCTGCATGCTCTCGGCCATATCGGCCTGCTTCCCCTGGTAGCTGTAGCTCAGACCGGGGAAGTCGCGCAACAGCTCAGGCAAAATGGTGCTATTGAGAGCCGCCTGTACCAAACTGGTCTCGCCTACCGGCTCGACGTTGGCGCTGAGGGTAACCGTGCGCCGGGCATCTCTTCGCTCAATGGTCGTATAAGCTCGCCCGCGCTCCACCTCGGCCACTTCCGAAAGGGGCACGAAGATGCCGTCGGGTGTGCGGATCATCAGGTGCTCCACGTCAAATTCGCTGCTGCGCTCCGTTTCAGGAAGACGCACCCGCACCGTGACCTCGTTGCGCCCCCGCTGCTGTTTGAGCGCTTCGGCCCCCGAAAAGGCGTTGCGCACCTGGCGGCCGATCTCGCTCGAAGTCAGCCCCAACGCCTGCCCTTCTGGCCGGATCCGGTAGTCGAGCTGCTGCTTGCCCGGAGTATATCCATCATCGATGTCTTTGATATTGGGGAATTGGCCCAGTTTTTCAGCCAAAGCGGCGCTGGCCGCATCCAGAACACTGATATCCCGGTGCGAAAGTTCCACGGTCAGTCCCGCTCCCGAGCCGGGACCGCCACGGTCTGATTCGAAACGCAGCTTTTCAAGACCGATCAGCGGACCGACCTCACTGCGCCACAGCCCGGTAAACTCGCTGGTGCTCACTGGCCGCACCCCCGGGTCGGTCAAGTAAGCCTGCACCTCAACCTGATTTTCCTCGACCAGCGAAAAACTTCCGACGAGAAGCTGTTCGCCACCATGCTGCGCCACCACCCGATTCATAGCTTCGAGCAATAGATGCTGCACCTCGGCCACCTTTTCCTGTGGACCTCCCACAGGAAGGACGGCCGTGACCACCGCCCGGTCCGACTCGATCTTGGGCATCATGATCAACCCGATGCGGCCGCTCATGACATAACCGAGCATCAGGATCAGCATCGTCAAGCCCGTCGCTACGGTCAAAACCCGCCAACGGATGCAGACCGCGAGAACCGGTCCGTAACCTTTTTCGATAAAACGGGCGACCTGCCCGGTGAAAGCCTGCTGCCAATCATGCAGCCGGGCCGTCAGGCGACTTTTGGGTTTACTGCGGGTATGGGCCAGGTGCGCCGGAAGAATCAGCAAGGACTCCACCAACGAGATCAAAAAGACGGTGATGACCACCAGAGGAATGACCCCCCAGATTTTGCCCATAGTCCCGGGAACAAAAGACAGGGGCAGAAAGGCCACTACGTTGGTGAGAATGGAAAAGGTGATCGGAATCGACACATCGCGTGCCCCGAGAACTGCCGCCTTGCCGAAACCTATCCCCTGCTGCCGGTATTCGTAGATGTTTTCACCGGCGACAATGGCATCATCGACCACGATTCCGAGGGCGATAATAAAAGCGAACATGGAGATCATATTGATCGACACCCCCATGATCGGCAAAAACAAGAGTCCGCCAAGAAACGAGATTGGAATGCCCATGGTAACCCAGAAGGCCAGCTTGAATTCAAGAAAAATCCCGAGCACCACCAGCACCAGAAGCAGCCCCATAAAGGCGTTTTTCAGCAACAATTGCAAACGTTGCCGATAGACATCCGAACTATCGTTACTGATGGTCCACGCAATACCATCCGGCAGGTCCGCTTCGATTTGGCTCATCATTTCGTGGGTCGCGTCAGAAATTCCGATGGGTGTCTGATCCCCGACCCGGTAAACATCAAGACTGAGGCTACGCTGACCGTTGTAAATGGCAAAGTGGTCGCTGTCTTCGAACCCCTCACGCACCTGGGCAATGTCTTCCAGGTAAACGATGCTGCCATCGGTGGTGGCAACCAGAGGAATCCTGGAGAATTCTGTCGCCCAGTCCCGGCGATCTTTAACTCGCAACAGAACATCGCCTCCGGCAGTATCCACCGAACCGCCAGGGAGGTCGGTCGATGCCGCATCGATCTTCTGGGCGACCTCGGCAATCGTCAGGCCGTAAGCCCGCAGACTTGCTCTGGGGATATCAATCTGGATCTCGTAGTCCCGCCCTCCAGACAAATCGACCTGGGTGATCTCGGAACCCTGCAGCAAACGGTCACGCACCTGCTCGACGGTTTCGCGCAGCGCCTGTTCGGTAACGTCGCCATACAGCTGCAAGGAAAGGACCTGACGGCGGCGAGTCTCGAGAGTTACGACCGGCTCTTCGGCATCATCAGGAAAGGTGTCGATCCGATCGACTTCCTGCTGGATTTCCTGATAGACCTTCTGCTGGTTGGCGCTCTCCTCCAACTCGATATTGACCGTCCCTCCCCCTTCGGCCGCTGTGGCGGACAATTCTTTGACCCCATCGATGCCGCGAACCGCTTCCTCGATTGCGAGAATGATCCCCTGTTCAACCTCTTCAGGACTGGCCCCGCTGTAGGTGACACTCACAGTCACCTGGTCGAGATCAAAATCGGGAAAAACCTCCTGTTTGATCTGGGTCGTCATGAAAAGCCCGCCCACAATAAAAAAGAGCATGAGCAGGTTTGGGGTGACGCGGTTACCTACCATCCAGGCCAGGGGGCCACGCTGCCAGAATTTCATCCGGGGCGTATTCATTATTTCAACCCTTTCGGGGTGGAATTCGCCACGCCGTTGCCGTCCTGCGTTTTATCCTCCGAAACGCGTAACGCCATTCCCGCCACCGGGGCCGCCAGGTCGGAGGTCACCAGCTGTTCTCCAGGGGCAACCCCCGCCGTGATCAGGGCTTGGTCTCGCCCCTTGAAAGCCACCGAAACCGGACGGATTTCAAGGCGGCCCTGATCATCGAGCAACCACAGGTTGTCCCCATCGCGCAGCAAGCTGCGATCCAGGGCGACCGCCGAGGGAAGAGCGAGTCCTTCGATCTGCACCTGGACGTACGAATCGATCAACAGACGCGGCTTTCCTAGCGAACCGGCCGACAAGGCCAACGGATCTTTAACCTGCACCAGCAGCCGGGCCATCCGCCCCTGCGTCTCAAGGCCCGCGGCCAGGCGAATCACTCGCCCCTCACGGTAGACTTCAGCTCCCCAGGCGGCGTTGTCAAAAACTTTCACCAGCGAACCGACCTCCCCTTTCGCCTGCGGGATTTTAATCCAGCGCAGCTGACTGACCGGCACCGAAACCTCCACCCAGTACTCGTCGGTGCCGACCAAAGTCGCCAGGGCGGTCGACTCGCCGACCCGTGAACCGACGTTGACCTCCCGGGTCTGCACTACGGCATTGAACGGCGCCGAGATTTCGGTACGCGCCAGATCGACCTTGGCCTGTTCGAGCTTAACCTGCGCGGCCTCCAGAGATGCCCGCAGGCTATCCAGTTGCGGCTGGCGCAGTATCAGCGACAGTTCCGCCTCGGTAACCGGCTGCCCGAGGAGTTCATATTCCTTCTGCGCAATCAACTGGTTCCCCTGCTCGAGTTGCAGATCTGATTCAATCTGGGCAACCTCGCTGGCCAGTTGCCGAACGGTCAGGCGGTAGTCTGTCGGATCGATTCTGAGCAAGGTCTCCCCTGTACGAAAATATCCGCCGGGAACCAGATTGTCACTCAAGGTGAGGATCTCGCCGCTGACCTGCGGCTTCAGTTCGACCTGCCGGGCGGCGACCACCGTCCCCATAGCATCAACCTGGGTTCGCTGTGGCCCATACTCGACCCTTTGAACCTCCACCAGGGCGGCGTTGCGGGCCTGAGGACGCGGCTTGGCCTGAGGCTTGGTTTCCATCATCCACAAGACAATAAAAACGCCGGCGGCCAGTACAACGACCGGCAGCAAAATGCGCAAGATACGCACCAGCAGGGAATGCTGATGAGAGGACGGGTCCTGCGTTGCAGAGTGGATTGGATCAACTGAAATGGAGCGATCTTCTTCTTTCAACATGTTTTCACCTTATGGGAATAATTAATTAGAAGCCGGCTCAGGCCGCTCCATCTCCCAGCCGCCGCCCAGAGCCAGACAGAGGTTGATCCGGTACTGAATCTGCTCCTGCCGTGCCGTCAAGAGGCTGCGCTGTAACTGCTGCTGGGAGAGGAGCGCATCCAGCACTCGCTGATAATCGACCGCTCCTTTCAGATACCGATCACGCACACGTTCGGTGACCTGTCCGGCGAGATCCAGCTGCTGATTCAGGCTGGAGATATAGTCTCCCTGACGCTGCTCCTGAATAAGGGCGTCTTCCACTTCACCCAAAGCTTCGAGAATCGTCTGGGCATAGCTGTTCAACGCTTCGGATGCGGCGGCCCTGGTGCGGTCAACCTCCGCTTTCCGCAATCCCCCGTCGAGAACCGGAGCCGTCAGGTTCGCGGCGAGGGTCGTCAACCAGTTATTGAACAACTCACGGGTGTGTTCGCCCGAAGTCGTCACCTGGGCGCTGAGGCTCAAGCGCGGAAAACGGTCGGCAAGGGCCGCCGCAAGGGTGCTGTCCGCCGCCAGTACCCCGTAATAGGCGCTGCGAAGGTCCGGACGCTGTTGCACCAATGCGGCCGGCAGCCCCGTTGTCGGCATCGGCGCAAGCGCCGAGAAACTGGTGACTCGCGGGATCTCCAACTGCTGCGGGGAAACGCCGAGTAAAATCGCCAACTGATGCTCGAAAACCGCGGCCCGAGACTCGGCCTGCGCCCGTTCACCCCGGTTGGCTTCCACCAACTGGCGCTGTTGCAGCACATCGGAAATACTGACTTGGCCGGTGCGGAACTGCAAGGTGACCAGCTCGAGAATCTGCTCATTGGCGGCAAGCTGCGCATCTAACACCTCAAGCTGGCCGTATTGCTCAACCAGTTGGTACCAACCCTCGGCCACCTCGGCGGAGAGAGAAAGCGCCGCAGCCCGAAGGTCTTCAGAACTGGCCTGCAGATCAAACGCCGCGGCGTCGCGACTTGAACGGATGCGCCCCCACAGGTCCAACTCATAGCTGGCCACCAGACCGAGCGACAAGCTGCTACTGTTACTGGTGCCGTCCGCGTCGTGGTCCAGGCTTCGCGAATCCCCGCCTTCGACATCGAGTGTCGGCCAAAGATCCGCCCCTTCCTTGCGCGCCACCGCTTCGGCCTGAGTCAGCCGGTCCCAAGCCGTCTTGAGGCTAAAATTGCCTGCCAGCGCCTGCTCGATGAGCCCGTCCAGCACCGGATCCTCAAAGGACAGCCACCAGCGATCCGGCAGCTTCGAGGTGCCCGATTCGGAGAACTGCTCCGGAAGCGCCACCGGCACTTTGACCGGGTGAAACGCCGGACTGCACCCCGAAACCAATACGGCGAGCAATAACAACCCGCCCCACAGGCGTCTCACTGTCCGGTGTGCTTCTCCCAACATAGTTTTGTAATTGATTTTCATCTCACTATTTCCCAATCCAAACCATTTCAGGTCCGAGCGATTGTTAGTTGAACGAGCCGATGAGATCTTCACTCTGCCTTCGCTTCCCATGACACATTCCATGGAACTCAGCAGCCGGTACTCATATATCTGAACTATAGATTTAACACGACAATGAGGAAAAAATGTGGAAGATTTGAAAAAAACTGGGCTGGCAAAAATTTCCCTGGGAAAAAGCGGCCTTTATATGAAAATCTTAAGAAAAATCACTAACCTTTGAGGTAAATGCCGGGGCATTAATTGCAGACAAAACAGACGTTGAACAGCGGGCAAAAAGGACGGAAAGATGAAAGCGGGAAGGAACCCGAATTACCTCACGCCGATCAGAAAAAAATAGCGATAACAAAAGATGCCAAAAAAAACCGCAACAACACTCCCCTTTATTCCAGCGCCCGATACTCCACCTTGACGATCTCCAGCTCCTCCACTCCGCCAGGTGTTGTGAAACGCACCTCATCCCCCTCGCAGCGGCCAAGCAACGCTTTGCCGATAGGAGAAACC
>JBFHFM010000169.1:0-7480 GCA_041583595.1 Trichloromonas sp.
ATCTTTGAATACCCTTATGTGGTTCGTTCGTGGGAAGATCTGTTTGGTTCTTTCCTGTCAGCCCTCAAGCTTGAAAAACTCGGACTTTTCATTGTCCTTGGTATCATTGTGTTGGTCGCTGCTTTTAATATTGCCACCACCTTGATTATGGTCGTTATGGAGAAACATAAGGATATCGCGATTCTTCGAGCGGTCGGGGCCACGTCTAAAAGTATTATGAAGATTTTCGTGCTAGAAGGCTTCATCATTGGGACTCTTGGTACTACCCTTGGGACCTTCCTTGGTCTGTTGTTGGCCAAGAATGCCGATCCCATCATCAAGACGCTCGAGCGTTTTTTGCACGTCAAGATTTTCGACCAAGCCGTTTATGGTATGGATCGTTTTCCATCCGTGGTTATTGCACAAGACGTCATCTCCGTTGTGGTTGTGGCCATGACCATTTCGCTTTTGGCTACTATTTATCCCGCTTGGCGCGCGGCCCGGATGGATCCCGCGGAAGCCTTGCGTTATGAGTGAACGAGGTGGTGATTCTGTGATTGAGGCGCGTGCTTTAATAAAATATTTTGGAACCTCGGATGGCCGGGTGGATGTTCTTCGGGGTATTGATCTTGATATTGGCCGCGGCGAACGGGTTGGTCTGGTTGGTTCCTCCGGGGCTGGAAAGACCACGCTTATGCACATCTTGGGAGGGCTTGATCGGCCCACCAGCGGTAAAGTCTCTTTTGACGGGACCGATATATTTACCCTCAAGGGAGGGGCGCTCGATGCCTTCAGGAATCAAACTGTTGGTTTCGTTTTTCAGTTTAATCAACTTCTTCCTGAGTTCACTGCTCTCGAAAATGTAATGATGCCGGCCTTGGTTGCTCGCAAGAGCTTTAAGGAGGCGATTCCTATGGCGACCAAATTGCTCGAGGAGGTTGGGCTCAGCCATCGACTCAAGCATAAGCCTGGTCAGCTCTCCGGTGGAGAGCAGCAACGGGTCGCCATCGCCAGAGCCCTGGTTCTTTCACCCCGGGTGCTGCTGGCCGACGAGCCAACCGGTAATCTTGACAGCGGAACATCCAATGAGATTTATCGGATTCTTGAACAGATTCATGCTGCCAGGGAATTAACCATGGTTATCGTTACGCATAGTGAGGATCTGGCTTCGCGTCTGGATCGGGTGGTGCGTATGGTCGACGGTAAGGTTGTCAGTTGATGACCTTGTGAGAAGTTGCCTTTTGGGCGTCAGAGTGTTTTTTCCAGGTTTCGACTTGTCATGAGTAGGGGCTGGTGCCTTTTAAAAACCAACGGATCTTGTACCTGAAAATTGGGTTTCCCCATTTTAAAGTTTTTTGCGAATGCGTCTTCAGCTAGTTTCAGTCTAGAAACTATGGAAGGAGGCCAGCTAGTTTTGGTTTGCACCCCGAGGGGGATTAACCTATAATGCCTCTCTTTGTCACGCTGAACGATTTTACGGAGATTTTTGGTATGTATTTGAGGTTATTGGTAACGCTTCTACTGCTCCTTCCGACTATTGCCTGGTCCGCTCCCTCAAAAATTAGCGAGGTCCGGATTCAAGGGAATGTCCGGGTTGAGCTCAGCGCGATTTATTCCGTGCTTACTGCCCGTGCCGGATCGACGTACGATGCAGCCGTTATCGATAAAGATATCAAGGCCATTTATGGTCTTGGGCGGTTCCGGGATGTGACGGCTGAAATCGATGAGGTCGACGGGGCTGGTATCCTTACTTATCGCCTGGTTGAGCGGGCTCTGGTTCGTCGAGTGGACTTCAAGGGAAATGACGAATTTTCGATTGAAAAGCTCCGGGGGCTGGTTGTGGTCAAAACACCGGATATCTATGACCCGGCTCTGGTTGACAAGAGTATTGAGGCGATTAAGACCGCTTATCACGAAGATGGCTATTACGCAGTTGAAGTGACATCCAGCTTGGACGTTGATGATCGAAACGAGGCGACGGTTACTTTCGAAGTCAAGGAAGGGGACAAGGTTCTGGTTGATACTATTCGCTTTGACGGGAATACGGTTTTCAAGGATAAAGAGCTGCGTAAAGCCATGGAGACAAATGAACGCTGGATGTTCTCCTGGTTGACCGGTCGAGGCAAATTCAACGAGGACATCCTTAAGGACGACCTTGAGAGAATTGCTGATCTTTACTACAACGTCGGTTATGTCCGGATCAAGGTCCGCAAGGTGCACGCCAAACTGACCGATGACCATAAGTATATGGATGTCCTGCTGGAGGTTGAAGAGGGACCTCAATTTCGAGTTGGCACGGTGGATGCCAAGGGCGACATGCTAAAAGATAAGGACGAACTTCTTAATCTGGTGAAGATGAAAGAAGGAGATGTGTTCAACCGCAAGTTGCTTCGTGACAGCGTCTCATCTCTGAGTGATCTCTATGCTGATCAGGGCTATGCTTATGTCAACGTGACCCCATTGACGCAGCTAGACTCCGAACGACTGTTGATTGGACTGGTTTTCGATATTGAGCAAGGGATTCAGATGTCCATCGATCGCATTAACGTCTCGGGTAATGTTAAGACCCGTGACAAGGTAATCCGGCGGGAGATGAAACTCACTGAAGGCGATCTCTATAGTGCAGCCAAGATCAAAGAGAGCCGCCGGCGGATTAATAACCTCGGTTTCTTTGAAGAGGTCAATCTAACCAATGTCCCGGGCGCTGATGACAGTCATATGGATCTCAACATCGATGTCAAGGAGCGTGCCACCGGAACCTTCAGCGTTGGTGCCGGATACTCGTCGGTCGACGGCGTCATCGGCCAAGGCTCGATTTCGCAGGATAATTTCCTTGGCAAAGGGTGGAAACTCAACCTTTCTGGATCTTTCGGCGGGTCCAGCACGACCTATCAGGTCGGTTTGCTCGACCCGTACTTCCTTGATATGAACATGGCACTTGGTTTTGATTTGTACAAGACCAGTCGCGAATGGAACGATTTTACCCGCGACAGTACCGGTGGGACTATTAAGGTTGGTTTTCCCGTTGGGGATGATAACCGTGCGTCCTTCACCTACCGATTGGAGCAAAAGGAAATCACGGATGTCGATGACGATGCAAGCGACACCCTGCTGGAAGAAGAGGCTAAGGGGAAGGTGATGGTTTCTTCACTTATGTCGGTTTTTTCCCGGAATACCACCGACTACTATCTTGATCCTTCTACGGGTTACACGGCTGAAGGTTCTGTCGAGTTTGCCGGCCTCGGCGGCGACGAGAAATTTGCTAAATATATTGTTGATTACCGCCATTTCTTTCCTTTTAAATGGAATACGGTCTTCTCTCTTCATGGCCAGATCGGCTATATTATGGAAGTTGGCAGCGAGGAAATTCCGGTTGACGAACGCTTCTATCTCGGTGGCCTGCGCTCGATTCGCGGCTTTCAATCCCGCGAGGTTGGCCCCTATGACGAAGAGGAAGATGAATTCACCGGTGGTAACAAAGAGGCCTTTTTTAATGCTGAATACCTCTTTCCGATCATCAAGGATCTTGGCCTTAAAGGGGTTCTTTTCTTTGATGGCGGCAACGCCTGGGATGAAGATGAAAGCTATTTTTCCGAAATGCGTTACAGTGTCGGTGCCGGAATACGCTGGATGAGCCCGATGGGGCCTCTGCGCCTCGAATGGGGCTACAACCTGGATCCAAAAGATTATGAAAGTGCCTCTGAATTTGAGTTTTCCATTGGTAAGTTCTACTAACTTTGTAAGGAGTTTGTCATGAAACGTATTGTCGGGCTGGTTCTGGTATGCTTCCTGTTCACTGTTTCTTCCGCGTTCAGTGCCGACAGCAAGATTGGTTTTGTCGACCTGCAGAAGGCTCTGAATTTCTCACAGGCCGGAAAGGCGGCAAAGGAAAGCATTTCCAAAAAAGTAAAAGATTATGAAGGGTCAATCGAAGGGAAGAAGGCCGAGCTGAAAACACTCAAGGATGAACTTGAGAAGCAGGCAGTTCTCCTTTCCGAGCAGGCTCGTGGCGAAAAAGAGCGCGATTATCAGCAGAAACTTAAAGATTTTCAGCGGTTCACCAAAGATATCCAAGAAGAACTGCAGCGTTCTGATGCGGATTACACACGTCAGATTCTCGAGAAAGTTCTCAAGGTTGTCGCCGAAATGGGTGAGAAACAGGGCTATACGGTTATTCTCGAGAAATCGGAAAGTTCCTTGCTGTACGCTGATGACAAAATCGACCTGACCGATGCGGTGATTAAGGCTTTCGACGCGCAGGGAAGTAACTAAGGGGATCGACGTGGCAACTCTCAAGGTGCTTGCAGAACTTATCGGTGGTACGGTCCTCGGTGATGAAAACACCGAGGTGCAGCGTGTCGCGCCACTCACTGGGGCCGTGTCCGGCGATATTACTTTCGTTGCCAGTCCGAAGTATCTGGCTGGGCTCAAGCAGACCGGAGCCTCTGCGGTTATCCTCTTCCCAGGGGTTGAATCGCCGGGATTGCCAGCCATCGTTTGTAAGAACCCTTATCTGGCTTTCGCCAAGATATTGACCTATCTGCAAGTACGTCGCCCTGAGCCCAAGGGGGTTATGGAAGGCGCCCGGGTTGCCCCGGGAGCAGAGATTGCAGAGGATGTAACGATTCATCCTGGCTGTGTGGTTGGAGAGCGAGTGTCCATTGGCCGCGGGACGATTCTCTATCCGAATGTCGTGGTGTATGACGATGTCACTATCGGGGCTGAGTGTACCATTCACGCCGGAGTGGTTATCCGGGAAGGGTGTCGGCTCGGAGATCGCGTGATTCTGCAGCCATCGGCTGTTATCGGTTCGGATGGTTTCGGCTTTGCCCCTGACGGTGAACGATACTTCAAGATCCCGCAGGTGGGAATCGTGGATATTGCTGACGATGTTGAAATCGGCTCGATGACCTGCATCGACCGGGCAGCTCTTGGCGTGACCAGCATCCGTCGGGGAGTTAAAATCGATAATCTGGTTCAGATAGCGCACAACGTGGTGATCGGTGAAGATACCATTCTTGTCTCTCAGGTCGGGATTGCAGGCAGCTCGCAAATCGGTCGTCATTGCACCTTCGGCGGTCAGGCTGCTGTTGCTGGCCATCTAAAGATAGGGGACAATGTCACCATCGGTGGACGAGGCGGAGTCACGCATAATCTCGAACCGAACCAGGTTCTCTCCGGGTTGCCGGTCATGCCTCACAGGGAGTGGCTGAAAGCATCCATGAGTTTCACCAAACTTCCTGAACTCCGCAAGGAAGTCGGGCGGCTTAAACGTCAACTGGAAGAGCTTGAAATGAAGATCAAGGAGAGTTGAAAGATATGGTTCTGAATGCTGTTGAAATCATGGAGCGTCTGCCTCATCGTTATCCGTTTCTATTGGTGGATAAAATTATTGAGGTTGAAAAGGGGAAGGGAATTGTCGGCATCAAAAATGTGACAATCAATGAACCTTTTTTTCAGGGTCATTTCCCCGGACACCCGATCATGCCTGGTGTGCTGATTATCGAAGCGATGGCGCAGGTTGGCGGAATGTACGCGTTGCTGGCTGGCGATGTCGGTGAAAACAAGGTTACCTATTTTGTCGGTATCGACAAAGCTAAATTCAGAAAGCCTGTTGTTCCAGGCGACACCCTTCGTCTGGAGCTTGAATTGATTAACTGCCGTCGCGGTATTTTCTGTTTTTCGGGTAAGGCTTATGTTGAAGGTTCGTTGGTGGCCCAAGCTGAACTGAAGGCCACTTTTGCAGACCGCTAACTCGTTAGGATATTTATGATACATCCAACAGCCATAGTCCATCCGTCTGCAACGATTGCTGATGATGTGCTTATCGGTCCTTATACTGTGGTCGGCGAAAATGTGTCCATCGGTGCTGGAACAGTAATCGGGCCACATGTGGTTCTTGATGGAGAAACTGAAATCGGCCGGGATAACCGGATTTTTCAGTTTGCTTCGATCGGCGCGCCACCGCAGGATCTTAAGTTCCGAGGTGAAAAGACGACGCTGAAAATTGGCGATCGCAACACCATTCGCGAATTTGTGACCATGCATTGCGGGACCGAAGATGGCGGCAGTGAGACGGTTGTCGGCAATGATAACTTGTTTCTGGCTTATTCTCACGTGGCTCACGACTGCCGTGTGGGCAACCGGGTGATTCTTTCCAATGGGGCGACCCTGGCTGGACATGTCATCGTTGACGATCACGCGATCCTCAGCGGCCTTTGCGCAATACATCAATTCACGCGCATTGGTTGTCACGCTATGGTTGCCGGTGGTTCTATGGTGGCGCAAGACGTAGCGCCCTATACAATGGTTCAGGGGGACCGGGCCAAAACTGTAGGTTTGAATCTGGTGGGATTGAAGCGTCGTGGTTTTTCTGAAGCGACCGTCCGGGTTATCAAGAAGGCCTATCGTCTGGTCTTTCGTTCGGGGCTCAAGGTTGAAGAAGCACTCGCGCAGATCGGTGAGGAACTCGAACGTTCCTCCGAACTCGATGTCTTTGTCGATTTTATTAAAAACAGCGAGCGAGGGATAGCCCGCTAGAGGGAAGTCGGTTATGGTCAAGTTGCGCGCAGCAGTTATCGGGGTGGGTTATCTTGGGCGTTTTCACGCCCAAAAATTTGCCGCCCTTGAAGATGTCGAACTCGTAGGAGTCGTCGATACCTCTGCCGAACGTGCGGCTGAAGTGGCGGCCGAGGTTGGCTGCCCATCTTATACTGACTACCGTGAACTGCTCGGCAAGGTCGAATTGGTTTCTATCGTGGTCCCCACCAAGTATCATTTTCAGGTGGCACGTGACTGTTTCGAGGCCGGTTGCCATGTGCTGCTGGAAAAACCGGTTACCCGTTCCGTTGAGGAAGCGGATCAGCTTATCGAACTGGCCCGTCAGAAGGGTTGCGTTTTTCAAGTAGGACACCTTGAGCGCTTTAACCCCGCGATTCTAGCTCTGAAGGGTGTCATTAAAAATCCTCAGTTCATTGAGTCCCACCGCCTGGCTCCGTTTAAGGCCCGTGGAACTGATGTCAACGTTGTTCTTGATTTGATGATTCACGATATTGATATCATCCTGAGCATTGTTGGGCATCCGATCAAAACAGTCAATTCGGTGGGCGTTCCGGTTCTATCCGGTGAAGTCGATATCGCCAATGCCCGTCTGCAGTTTGAAAATGGCTGTGTCGCCAATGTCACCGCAAGTCGCGTCAGTCGTGAGGGGATGCGCAAGGTTCGAATTTTTCAGCCGGATGCCTATATTTCCATAGATTACCAGGAACGAAAAATTTCCATCTATCGTAAAAGCGATGGTGGGATGATGATCCCCGGCCTGCCGAATATCCTCTTGGAAGAAAAGAGTTTTTCCCAGAGTGATGCGCTGATGGCGGAAATTCGTTCTTTTGTAGATGTCGTCAAGGGCGGGACTCAGCCGGTGGTTTCCGGAGAGGATGGTCGCCGGGCGCTTGAGGTTGCACTTCAGATCAATACCCGCCTCTAAGATTGAAATGGACGG
>JBFHFM010000170.1:0-7473 GCA_041583595.1 Trichloromonas sp.
CGGGGCCAAGTCGTCCTGCAGCACACAGCGGTCATGGCTGGTTTTGCAGGCATCACAGGCCTGGCAGCCCCGGTAGGTCAGGTCGTTGAGATAAAAACTCTGGGTATTCGCGCCATGCTGCTCGGCCCGCCGTAGAAAATGCCGAGCCACGGTGGCACTGTTCCCCTGTTTGCGGGGACTGCCGAAAAGACAGACGATGTTCATGGGATCTCCTCAAAAAAAATGAGTAGCCAGAATAGAAACAGGAATGTTCACAAAACCAACCATCACAAGCGGATCTAAACCTGGTGCGATTTGACCGGAAAACAAACTCAAACACATTGTAGGACAAAAACCATCAAAGCCCCAACCCAGAAAAACAGAGTGGGGCTTTGATGACTTTAAGCTGCCTGCGGTCGGGGAAAAAGGATGCTATCAAATCATACAACTTCTCACTCCATCCGTTTCTTGAACAGCCAGGTCGCAGCACAAAGGTTAACGCAGGCAATGATCGCCATCGGCCAGGTCTGCGACCAGACAATGGCCGCCGATACGTCTTTCAGAAAGACGCCGCGGACGATCGTCATGAAGTAGCGCAGAGGGTTGGCATAGGAGATGGTCTGCAACCAGTGCGGCATGTTTTCAATGGGACTGGCAAAACCGGAAAGAATAACCGCAGGGACAAGAAACATGAAAGCCCCCAGCACCGCTTGCTGCTGGGTCATGGACAGGGAGGAGACGAACAGGCCGACGCCGATGATGGCCAGCAAAAAGACCGCCATACTGCCAAACAGCAACAACAGCGAGCCGTTAAAGGGAACCCGCAGCAAAAACACCCCCACCAATACAATAAAAGCTCCTTCGATCATCGCTACCAACAGGGCCGGAAGCGCCTTGCCAAGCAAAATTTCCAGCGGATGCAGGGGGGAAACCAGCAATTGCTCAAAGGTCCCCATCTCCCGCTCCCTGGCGACAGACAGGCCGGTGACCAACAAACCGATGACCGTGGTCAGAATACAGACCAGGCTCGGCACTGTGTACCAACGGAAATCAAGATTAGGGTTAAACCAGTTGCGCGACACCAGGCTGACACCGGCCTGCTGGCCGTTATTTATCAACTTGGCCCGGTAGCTGTTGAGGATGCTCAGCGCATACCCCTGCACAATTTGGGCGGCATTGGTTTTACGGCCATCCAGAATAAAACTGGCCTGCGCCGCTCGTCCTGCCTCAATATCTCGGGAAAAATCTTCCGGAATCCAAAGTACCGCGATGGCCTGTTGCTGGTCGATCACTGCCGGAATCTCTTCTGCGCGTTGCAGTTGGAGCACCTCGCTGAAGGTGCTCGCCGCGGTGAAATCCTGCTCCAGCGTCAGTGCCGGACGGCCGTGATCGAGGTTGAGAATCGCCAGGGTCTGGTTTTTGACTTCTTGGGTGGCGGCAAAAGAAAAGATGAAAAGCTGGATCAGGGGCGGCACGATGAGAACGATACGACTTTTTTTGTCCCGCAAGAGGGCCAGCAGTTCCTTGATGATCAGGGCATGGATGCGGTTGAACATGGCTTACCTCAAACGTTTGACGGTTTTTCGGGCCGTGAGGAAAAACAATACTGCAGCGAGCAGCAGTAAAATAAAAACGTTAGGAAGTAACAACGGCCAGACATCCCCCACCAAAAACAGGGTCTGCAGATTAGTCACCAGGTAGCGTGCCGGAATAATGTGGGTTAAGGCGCGGACCATGGGGGGCATGGAGGCGATCTCAAAGATGAAGCCGGAGAGGAGAAATGCCGGGAGAAACCCGGTGATCATGGCGACCATCGCCGCGATAAACTGATTTTTAGCTGCGGAAGAAATCAGCAGTCCCTGTCCCAGCGCCGCCAGCAGAAACGCCCCGGAACTGAGCAACAACGCCGGCAGCGAACCCCGAAAAGGGAGATCGAACAGCACGACGGAAATCGCCACACTCCCCAGCATGGCGAGCATCCCTAAAATGAAATAGGGAATCAGTTTGCCGATAATTAACTCGGCGATGGCGACCGGCGTCGCCATCAGCGCTTCCATGGTGCCCCGTTCCCATTCCCGGGCCACGACCAGGGCTGTCAGCAACGTGCCGATGATGGCCATAATTATCGCCAACGCCCCGGGGATCAGGGAATTGCGGCTTTCCAGTTCGGGATTGAACCAGATACGAGTCAGCAACTGTGGGCCGCTTTGCTTGTCGACGGCATGATCCCGTTGCCGCATGGCCCACCAGGTGGCCACCACTCCCTGGGCATAGTTCTGAACGTAGTTGGCGGTATTGGTTTCGCTGCCGTCGGCGATGACTTGCAGCCTGCCCAGGCCGGCGCCCTTTTCCACTTGCCGGGAAAAATCTTCAGGAATGACGACCAGACCCCGCAGCCGGCCGGCCATCAGTTCCTGTTCCAAAATCCGTTCGTCGCGGCTGAGGTGAGCTCGAAAGTAGGGACTGGCGAGAAAGGCCGCGGCCAGATGATCGGCCTCCTTCCCCTGGTCCTGAACCGCTACGCCGAGCTTGACTTCCCTGGCATCGAGGGAAACGCCATATCCATAGAGAAACAGCAGGATAACGGGCAAAACAAAGGCGATCATCAAGCTGCTGGGGTCGCGCAAAATCTGCACGAACTCTTTAACGATGAGCGCTTTCATGCGTCGCAGATGATCTTTCACGACGCCTCCTCATTTTTCGCATCCCACTGCTGGAGCATGGCGATAAAGGCCTCCTCAAGGGTGGGGTCCGGCATTTGCTCGGTTGCGGTCTGCGCCTTCAGTTCATCGGGCGGACCACTGGCAATCATCTGTCCCCGGTAGATGAGGCCGATACGGTCGCAATATTCCGCCTCGTCCATGAAGTGCGTCGTGACCAGAACCGTCACTCCCCGTTCAACCAGGCCATTAATGTGGGTCCAGAATTCCCGCCGGGTTAAAGGATCGACCCCGGAGGTCGGCTCATCGAGAAACAGCACCGCCGGTTCATGCATGACCGAACAGGCTAAGGCCAGGCGCTGCTTGAAGCCGAGGGGCAGATCCTTGGCCGAGTCCTTTAAGTGGGGTTGCAGGCCGAATATATCGATCATTCGGGTGACTGTTTCCTGCTGCCGCACTCCGGTCAGGCCATAAACCCCGGAAAAAAATTCCAGGTTTTGCCGCGCGGAGAGATCGCCGTATAAAGAGAATTTCTGGGCCATGTAGCCGAGGCGAGAGCGGGCCTTGCCCGGAGCTTTCTGCAGATCGAGACCGACCACCCGCCCGTTTCCTCCGCTCGGCCGCAAAAGACCACACATCATTTTGAACGTAGTTGATTTGCCGGCACCGTTAGGACCGAGCAAACCGAAAATCTCTCCCCGGTGGATGGCGAAGCTGACGTCATTAATTGCGGTAAAATCGCCAAAACGTTTAGTCAACCCGACCGCCTCGACGGTCACCTCCCGATCCCCCGACAAGGGCGCCATGGCGGCGGCCAAAGCCGAAATACCGCCGGGACCACCGCCAAGGGCATCGACATAAGCATCTTCGAAGCGGGGAGCGACCGGCACCAGCCGAGCCTCGGCACCGGCCTCCAGAACCTCCAGGGTGGGTTGAGCATGGCCGTCTCGCAAGACAATACGAACATTCTGCCCCTGGACGATGCCATCCTGTACCCCTTCCTGCTGCAGGGCGCGGGACAGCACCTGGCGACGATTACTCGAAATCCCCTGGACCTGAAAACAGCGCCCGGCGACCCGTTCGGTCATTTCCCTGGGCGAACCGGAAAAGAGCAACCGTCCGCCATCTAGAAGCAGGACTTTCTGGCACAATTCAGCCTCGTCCAGATAGGCGGTGGACCAGATGACCGCCGTCTCCGCGTCGACCAGTTCCTGCACCATGCGCCACAGCTCCCGTCGGCTGACCGGGTCAACACCGACACTCGGTTCATCCAGCAGCAATAGCCGCGGCTTGCGGATCAGGGCACAGGCGAGCCCGAGCTTCTGCTTCATACCGCCGGACAGGCGCCCGGCCAGGCGGCCCTGAAACGGCTCCAGCCCGGTAAAGGTCAGTAACCGCTGAAACACCTGTTGGCGTTTTGTCCCGGTCACATTCTGCAGATCCGCATAGAGCCGCAGGTTCTGAAGGACCGACAGGTCTTCGTAAAGACCAAATTTCTGTGGCATATAGCCGATGATTTGATGCAGCTGGCTGGCGTCGGTACGGGTGTCGAGGCCAAAAACCTTGATACTCCCCGTTGAGGGCAAAAGCAGGGCGGTCATCAGACGAATCAGGGTGGTCTTGCCGGCACCATCCGGGCCGACCAGGCCGGTAACGATGCCGGGACGGATCGTTGCGGAAAATTCGGCAAGGGCAAGGGGCAGCTGTTTACCGTAGCTGTATGTCAGGTTTTCGATAACCAGCGATGCAGCGGGCATATCATTATTCAGAGCGGCTTAACCGCTCCTCTTCCATAAGCTTCACGGTTACCGGCATTCCCTGGCGCAGTCCATGGTCGGGATTATCGGCAATAATGCGCACCTGATAGACCAACCGTGTCCGAAGTTCTTCGGTCTGGACGGTTTTGGGAGTAAATTCCGCTTCGGGCGAGATGTAGCCGATATGTCCCGGGTAAGGATGCTGCGGCCGAGAGTCAGTAAAAACCTGCGCTGCCATGCCAGGATGAATGCGCCCCAGATTGGGCTCCTCAACATAGGCGCGAATCCACACCGGGGCATCGAGAGAAAGGGTCAGCACGGTCTGGCCAGCGCCGATAATGGCCCCCGGCTCTGCCACTCGGGTCAGGATAACCCCGGCATCCGGCGCCTGGCACTCGGTATCCGCCAAACGGGTTCGGGCACTGGCAGAACGCGCTTGGGCAGCGCGCAGATCAGCCCGCGCCGCATCGATATCTTCACTGCGAAAACCTTCACGGGCCAGTTTCAACCCTTCCCTGCCGGTCGCCAGACGGGCCTTGGCCTCAGCCAGACTGGCCTCCACATTATCAAACAACTGACGCGCTATGGCACCGTCGTTCAGCAGGGAATTCAGGCGTCTGAATTCGACCTCAAGGTTGTTGACCGTCGCCTGCCGCTCGCGCACCAACGCCTCGGCCTGGGCGATTTCCTGAGGACGATTACCGGCCACAAGCTTTGCCAGTTGAGCGGCTGCCTGCTCCTGCTGAGCCAGCGCCAGATTCAATTCATCCTGGTAGGGCGTATTTTCCAGGCGCGCCACGACTTGTCCGGATTGAACCCGGTCGCCTTCCTGAAAAAAGACCTCGGCGAGTCGCCCCCCAACCCGAAAGCCGAGATCCACCTTGCGGATATCGACATTTCCAAACAAGGTAAGAGGATTTCCATCCTCAGGTTCCTGCTGAAAACGCCAATAAATAAGGCCGCCAGCCAGAAGAACCAGCAGGACCAGTAATCCGATAATTTTCTTTCGCATCTTCGATCCTCTTTCAAACGTTGGCCGTAAACCTATGCCCCACTTCGCTAAAAACTGATATTTCTTATACACTCAGATCGTGTATGCTTGATCTATCATAAAAAAAAGTCAATCGAGATTCGAAGTAACCTTCATAACCTGCCGGGTTTATGAGTTTTTCACTAGCCACTCATGCACCCACTGTAATAGATATCAAAAAAGGCTTACTAATGGCAGAAATGTTCACTTTATTCATCAATGTCTTTCTTAAAATCTTCATGATTTTCACACCGTTTTTCGTCGTTTCAGCCTTTCTTTCCCTGACAAAAAATGAACCGCGAGCCGAGCGGCAACGGATTGCCAGAAAAGTAACCCTGGCCGTCACCCTAACCTGTTTTGCCCTGTTTCTCTTTGGCACCTATATCTTCGCCCTGTTTGGCATCACCCTCGACGCCTTCCGCATCGGCGCCGGGGCCGTTCTGTTTCTCTCGGCGGTTACCATGATTCAGGGGAAGGCCACTGTCTCCCCTCAAGATTCCAAAGAGGATGTGGCCGTCGTTCCGCTCGCCATTCCGATCACCGTTGGCCCCGGAACGATCGGCGCGTTACTGGTCATGGGCGCTGGGCTCGAAACCATTCCCGAAAAAATTGTCGCCAGCATAGCCCTGCTATGTGCCGTGCTATCCGTAGGTGGCCTGCTCTTTGTCGCCGGGCGCTTTGAGCAACTCCTCGGCCAACAGGGGCTGACTATCCTGACAAAATTGACCGGCTTGTTCGTATCGGCCATTGCCGCACAAATATTCTTCACCGGACTAAAAAACTTTTTGGGCTAAAAACGTTGAACATGACCCTGTCTACCCCTGATTACCCAAAACAGCCAACTGAAAGCCTGCACTGCAGCTATGACGATAACCTACCAGTCGAACAGCCTTTCTAAAGCGGTCAATGCAGCGGCCCCAGTTCGACGCCCTGCAGCAGATAGTCAGCATCGTCGCTGTCAATATGCAACAAGTCGATGCGGCCAGGAACCTCCGGCAACAGCACCCTGGTGCGATAAGTCCCGATGCGACTCAGTTGCTCGTCAATTCCGTGCTTCCAGGAATGGCCGTTGCCGGCCAGCACCACGACCAGACGCTGCGGATGCTGCTGAAGATACTCTGCCACCTTTTCCGCCATGCTGGCATCCCAAAGGATTTGCGCCTCGCAAAAATGCTCGAAAGCACTACCATTATCTGCGTGACCCTGCAGTGACCGACGAATAAAATCCCGGTACTCCGGACTGACGTTACAGGAGGTAAGGGGCAGCAGGTTCTGTTGACCGTCCGAGAGAGAATCAAAGCCTTCACGCGCTACCTGCCTGACGATCTCCCGGGGAATATTTAATCCCCGCAGCGGTATTTTTTTGTCCCGCGCAAAGATGAAGATATCCCGGTAAGCATGCCAATTGCTCCAGTTTTGCAGAAAGATCCCGCCAAATTCAAACTCGTCCATATCCCCTGCAACCCAGCGATCCAACGCTTCCTGCCCGTCCTGACGGAACATCTCCAAACCGATACTGACTTGAGTACCACCGTCGTGAAGAGCCTTGATCACCTGCAGTTGAGCGCTGTGATGGGCAGCCACACCATGCATTTCACCAATAAAGACGACTTGAACCAACCGCAAGTCAGCGATTATTTCCGAAAATGTCGTTACCTGTCGAGCATTGAGATCATAACTATGAGCCGCGGCAGTCAGACACAGGCCCAGGCTTAATCCGAACGACAATAAGGAGAAAAGGATCTTTTTCATGAATGACTCCCCAATAGAGTTGTTAACTTTTTGATATCAGAGGGTAATTTAAAAACATCATGACGACCTGCAATGAAAGAATTTATCGAAACGATTGTCTCCATTATAACAGTTGCGCTGATGAGCACTGCCCCAATGCCTCTCCCACTGGACCGGATAAAATTATAATACCTGATATCCCACCATTCATCCCCTCTGCGCCAAGCTGAATGCTACAAGGTCATTTAGGTGAAAATGGTGCTCAAGAATCGGCGGGCCATCTTTGAAACCGGTGAGGTTCTCGATATACTCGGTA
>JBFHFM010000171.1:0-7437 GCA_041583595.1 Trichloromonas sp.
CAGAGTTTCATCGGTAATCAGGCCGTTATTACTGATGTAGCGGGACAAAAGCGATTTTCCTGGCCCCAGGTTGATGAGTTTTTCGTCGTCGTAGAGCTGACGGGCATCCTGGTCTTTGGCGTAAGAGGCCAGAATCTGTAGACCCTCCTCCCCCGATTCGGGGTTTATGGGGGACGGAATCAACACTGAAGCCAGCGCCAGTTTGTCGATCAGACGTACCGCTGATTTTACCATCAGAAAAGCGGCTTCTTTCTTCTTGGCCTTGTCGACTCGCCGGGCCAGCACCACCTGCTGGTGGTACTTGCGGGCCTGGTCTATAATAGGGACGACTTCTTCAAGAAATTGCTTGAGTACCCGTCGCTGGGATTCCCCAGGTAACTGTCCGATCCGGCTGCTGTCGATGCTAAGCACCCCAACCGAGCGGCCTTTATGAACCAACGGAATCATATAGCTGGCCCGGATGGAAAAGCGTTCGGCAATATCACGGGCAAACGGGTTGACCAAAGCCATCACATCTTCGGCCTGAATTTCTTCCTGGGTCATGTATACCCGGGGAATCAAATAATCGGAGGTATTAAGGGGAAAAGCATGCTCCTTAATGGCCTGAGCCTGCAGTCCATTGGCGGCGGCGCAAACCAGCGTACCACTGGTCAGATCCTCGAGATAAATCCGACAACGGTTCTGGCGGGTAATCAGACTGACCGCTTCGACCAGAACGTGTAGAATATCCTCCAGGTTTTCCTTGCTATAATTGGCGATCTTTCCCTTGAGATGAGAAAGCTGTGCGACGACAAAAGACTCCATGGCATCCCCGTTCATGTGTAGGATTTGTACTCACGAGGATAATCTGTTTGATCTGGTCCTGTCAAAGCCTTGTTACCTTTCACCGCAACAACCTTGTACTTTAGCAGTCCCTGTAGTATAAATTTTGATTAGTTTGTTCAAGCAGCCACGAAGGAGATGGCCAAAGCATGAGGGCCCGTTTTCACGAGAAAGACATTTTTCTGGCCTGCCGAACCCTGTTCGGCCCCGAAATCCAGCTGTCGCTGGATTTTCTCGGCTACCTCCAACCCAGTGGAGCCAAGACGGCTTTCCGGGAAAAAGCCAAGCAGAACCACCCGGATCTTTTTACTACCCATAGCCTGGAGGTACAGAACCAGCAAGCGGAAGTATTTCGCCAGGTACGGGAAGCCTTCAATTTGATCAAGGATTTTCTCAAGCACCGTGACGAAACGTACGGGCAATCGGTGGCTCAAGTACTGCAACACCCGTCGGTTCGCCGCTATTATCGACCGACACCGCCACAAGCCAGCCGCCGCAAACCACCCGCCGGCCATTACTATCAGGGAACCGTCCCACTGCGCCCCCTCGAATTCGGCAGTTACATCTATTACCGGGGGCTGGTCCCCTACCAGGTCCTTATCGATGCCCTCGTCTGGCAACGCCGTCAACGTCCCTCGATAGGCGAAATCGCCTGCCACTGGAAATGGCTGAGCGACGCACAGGTCCTGCGCATCTGCCGAGACCGCGGTGGCTACGGGCGCTTCGGAGAAAAAGCGGTACGTCTCGGTCTGCTACGCCAAAACCAGGTCCGAACCCTGCTTTACTTCCAACGTTCTCAGCAACAGAAAATCGGACAATACTTCCTCGAAACCGGGATCCTTTGTTCAAGCCAGATCGAGCAATTGATCGAAGAGATGCAGGTACACAATGCCCGCATCAACAACTCGCCTTCCAGCAAATTCACCCGGAAGGCGACCGCCGGCTGATCACTCGCTCTATCTCCCAACCCTGATCGAGCACAACAAACCTTTTCAAAGCTATATCCAGGAGCAAAATCCATGGGCATCCTTGCCAACACCGTCAGCATCTGTCAGTTTCAAGTTTCCGGCGAACTGCCGCAAGAAAATCTTTTCGAATGGGCATCTACTCTCCTCGCCAACCAGGCTTTTCGCCCTATCGACCGGGGAAGTGAAGAACTCTCGGTCGGCTGGGTCCACATCGATGACCCTAAAGACAGCAGTTTCAACACCCCCCAAACCCTTTGGCGCGATCATTACCTGACCTTTTCCATGCGCAGAGATCAGCGTCGAGTCCCCTCGGCTCTACTCAAGGCCCACATGGAACTGGCCGAAACCGAATTTCTGGCAGCCCATCCCGGCCTGCAGCGAGTTCCCAAACAAAAACGTGAAGAACTACGCGACGCCGTCCGTGGCTCACTGCTGGCCCAGACCCTGCCGGTCCCAGCAGTCTTTGATGTCGTCTGGGACACCCGCAGCGGACGCCTCACCTTCACCAACCTCAGCGCTGCCGTCGTCGAACTGTTCGAAAACTTGTTTCGCCAAACCTTCGACACCCTGCGCCTGGTTGCCGTACATCCCTTTGCCCGGGCCGAATCAATCATCGACACAAACCTGCTGCCAGTGCTGCAAGAAGCCAACCAGGCCTCCAGCGACGCCGTTCTCGATATGATCGAAGGCAACCGCTGGCTCGGCCAGGATTTTCTGCTCTGGCTCATGTATCAAACCATGGAGGGCTCATCCAGTTACACGGTCAACCAATCCGGCCCAGCCGAGTCAGGAGAAGGCTTCAGTGCCTACCTGAATGACCGACTACTGCTGGTTGGCGGCAGCGACAGCGGAGTTCAAAAGGTCACCGTCATCGGCCCCCAGGACGCCTTCAGCGAAGTGCGAACCGCATTGCAGGCTGGCAAGCAAATCACAGAATCCATCCTGCATATGGAAAAACTCGAACATCAGTGGAAACTGACCCTGAAGGGTGAAACATTTCACCTGGCCTCATTCAAAGCTCCATCCGTCAAAATCGAAAGAGACAATCGCAGCAACGAGGGCAGTGAAAAAGAAGGCGTCTTTTACGAACGGATGTATGTACTCGAAGAAGGGCTGCAACTTTTCGACAGCCTCTACCGTCACTTTCTGGACACGCGTCTCGGCGCCAACTGGCCGCAGACCCTGGCCAGGATCGAAGCCTGGCTGAACGCTGAATAGATAAAGAAAACGGGCCGTCACCCCAAGGTGACGGCCCGCTATTATTGCTGCGTATTGCGCCGGTCCTGATTCTCGGTCAATCCGAAGCCAAAACGAAGCGAAATTTTTTATCCGGACCATAACGGTCGACCGCGTAGCGCTCAAGTATCCAATTCAAGCCGTCATTCATATTCGCCACTTCACTCTCGACTGCTGCGCCCTCAGCCCCCGTGGTCCCAACAAACCGGGCGATCACCAGACCACCCTCCCGCACCACCCGCCCCATAAGAGTCTGCGAATTCGCCACATAGACCCGGTATTCGCTCAGTCCGCCAGCCAACCGGTAAGGGACCAGAATCGCGCCCTTGCCGCCGGTACGCTGCTGGTGGCCGGTAGCGATTATAAGCCGCTGCTCGGCCCTTTGAGCCAAAGACGCGGCGATTCCGGTAAATTCCGGATTCTGTGCGGCCTCCTGAGCCTTCTGATACCAGGCAATAGCATGCTCTAAATCGACTGCGCCAAGGCGCCCGAAAAAATTGTAATCTCCGAGCATCAGGGCGGCTCCAGGGTGCCCTACCCGACTGAAAGATTCACTGAACCGGCGCGCCGCCTCGACATAATTTTTCTGCCGATCCTCACGCATTCCTATTTCGTACATGGCCCGGGGATCACCCTGCTTTGCCGCGCTGCGGAAATAATCATCCGCCCCCTTATTCGGCAGAGGGGACTCGATAATGCCCTCTTCGATCAGCACTCCTAAATTGAATTCCATTTCCGGCGACACCTGTCCATCGAGCGCCAATGCCATAAAATACCGCTGAGCCCGCTCGCGATCGGCGACGATGCTCAGAGATGAGCATTCGAACAGATCTCGATTAATGCTGGCATAACGCCCCGGGAGTGTTTGCAGAAAAAGCTCACCAGCCAAGGCCTGAGCTTCGGGCTGCCCCTGGCTTGCGGAATGGCAAATAAAATCCAGCCCGCGGGCGGCCACATCCGCATCCTGATCACAAAGCAGTTCGGTACCGCGAGCGTAACGCTCGCTGGCAGTACAATCCCAGCAGTTACGCTGCTGAAGATACCGGCCAGCACCAATCATCAACAAAATCAGTACAACGACAGTCCCGCTTACCCAGGCGAGACGCTGTTTCCCCATGTATACCTCCAGGACGCTATTAAGAACCGGACAAGGTCAGCCCATGCGGGTCACCGTGGCAATCGAGACAGCCACTGAAACCCTTGAGTAGCTCAGGATTGTGCGGCCCATTACCGTGACACTGCTGACAGCTGGGAATATTGCCGTGGGTTTCGGCATGACAAAAGACGCAGTTCAACGAGGCATGGCGCTTTTTGCTTGCCACCAGCACCGCCGCAGGATCTTCGTGACACCCCTGACAGACCATATTTTCAACCTGATCATTGAAAGAAATCAGCAACGGCATATGTGGCTGATGGCATTTTATGCAATCTGCATTGCTCTGAAAAGACGTATGCGGCTTGGGGTGGCACTCATCACAGCCCGGCTTGAACCCGTGCCCGTCATGGTGACAATCAGTGCAGCCCACCTCGGCATGGCCGCTGGGGTGCTCCAGCAATTCCGTCGAAACCGAAGCGTGGCAAACTCCGCAGTCCGTCGCCATTTTGTCAGACTCGACCAGACTGGCGATCGGCGCATGAGCCTGCTGATGACAGGAAAGACACTGAGGGAATTTCCCCTCATGCACCCCCTCATGGCAGTCGTCACACGCCGGAACCCGGTCCTCCCAGGCAATGCCTGGAGTGAAGGTGTGAAAGATGTTATGGCAATCACGGCATTCGAGTTGATGAAGGCCCCCCTGTTCACGAATCAGGGTAAAAATTTCATAATGGCATTTGCCGCACTCAACGGTGCCCATCTGCTCCACCTGCTGTCGATAGACCTCAGCCCCTTCTCCGGGGGTCAGCGGACGCACGGTTTCAGCCCGTACAGGCAGCACGGAAGCGAAAAGCAGGATGGTCGCCAACAACGGCAGGATGCAACGTACTGCAGATTTCATCCGATTCCTCTCCTTCACAACTAAGCGACTCGCACTACGGCCCCGAACACTCATCACTGAGCCCTCCAATTGGCCAGGTTATGCGGATTTTCATGACACTTCAAGCAATCCGGAAATTTACTGTGCAGCCCCGATTCATGAGGTTGCCCATGACAGTCGACGCAATTCATGGCCGAACCGTGATCGCCCTGGTGGCAACTGATACAGTTCAGTTCACGATGTTTGGCCTTGGTCGCCGCCAGCATGCCGGCCACATCACCGTGGCAAGCCGCGCAGTAATCGGATGACAGCCCGACTTTGAAGCTGACCTGATTCGGTGTATGCGCCGGATGACAAGCGAGACAATCCTTGGTGGTCATTTTCGGCGTATGTGGCTCATGGCAACTATTGCAGGATTTTTTGTCACCATGATTGGCATGGCAACGGCTGCAATCGACCTCAAGATGCTTACTGGGGGCGGCCTGCATCGCCGTATCAATCTCGGCGTGACAACTCAAACAAGCCGGCTTGGCCTGTGCCACTTTGCTGAAATCAAGTTCAAGGGGAGCGTGGGGATCATGACAGCTGACGCACCCCTTGACCTGGTAATGGCTGTTCTTTTCCGGGGCATGACACTTTCCGCACTCGGGGATCACCCCATCCTCTTTGGGCGGATGCGCCTGATGACAGGAGACGCAATTGACTTTAGTCTTGTGCGCCTGCCCCTTACTGTCAATTTTGGCCGCAACCTCTTTATGGCAGGACGAACAGTGGGCCGGATTAACCTCTCGGGCAAAAGCGATATCGGTTGGCTTGTGCGGCGAATGACAGCGCAGACAATCCGCGTAGGTCATGCCCTTGGTATGCGGCTGGTGACAGGACAGGCAGTCGTTGAACTCACCATGCTTCTGATGACACTCCCGACAGTCTACCGCCGAATGTTTGGAGGGATTAAACTCCATGAACCGGCCGACCACCGCATGGCAGGAAACGCAGACCGACTTCACCTCCTTGCGACTTTCCAGATTCACCTCAAGTGGTGCATGGGGGTTATGGCAGGGCATGCAAGGCTCAGACGTATAATGGATCTTCTGCAATCGCGGATGACAGGTACGGCAGGTCAAAATGGTTTTCTCACCGTTGGGCTTGTGCTGCGGATGACAGGCGGCACAACTGGCCTTGGTCTTATGGGCCGCCCCCTGCTTCTCGATCTGCCCCGCCTCGTCGCCGTGGCAGGAGGCACAGAGGCGCCCCGGAACATCGAGCGGATATTCGAGGGCCGTCGGCTGATGCGGCGCGTGGCAGCGCAAGCAGTCAGCGTAGGTCATCTCCTTGGCATGCGGCTGGTGGCAATCCAGACAGGACAGATGCTCACCATGGGCCTGGTGACACTCTTTGCAATCGAGTGCGCTGTGCTTACTGGGAATCGCCTGCAGTTCGGCCCCGATCGGGCCATGACAGGAGAGGCAAGCCGGTTTAACCGGATCGAACGCATCCAGGTTGATTTCCAGGGGACTGTGGGGGGGATGACACTTGGCACAGCCGCCAATGGCAAAATGCGGATTGTCCGCTGGTGCATGACAGGTGGCGCAGGAAATTTTAGCGGCGACCCCGGCCTCGGGATGTTTTACATGGCATTTGGTGCAACCAATCCCGGGATGCCGCCCATGACAGTCGGCACAGCTGACTTCGGATTGATGCGCGCCACCGCGCTTGTCGATATCGGCGACCTGGGTCGCATGGCAGGACGCGCACAACGCCGTCGAAGGGGCACCCGAGAAATCAGTCTGGGTCGGCTTATGGGGCGCATGGCAACGCAAGCAATCGGCGTAAGTCATATCCGGCGTGTGCGGGTCATGGCAGTCGAGACAGGACATGGCCTCGCCATGCTGCGGATGACACTCGTTACACCCCATCTCCGAATGAACGCTGGGGAATTCGGCGGTCTGCTCTCCGGGGCCTGCATGACAGGAAACACAAGCCGAACGGACGTTGCTCAAGGCGGTCAGATCCTCAACGAGTGGTGCATGGGGGTCATGACAGGTGCCACAATCGGCCACGGCGAAATGAGCATTTTCAGTTACATCGTGGCAGTCAGCACAGGTCGGAACCTCGCCATGCTGCTGGTGGCATCCGGCACAGCCAACTTCTTTATGGGCCTCGCCAGCCTTGGTCAAAAGTGCCGTTGGCCTCTCGTGGCAGGCGCCACACAGTGCCGGTGACACATCCTGATCGAAACGGACCGCCGACGGGCCGTGAGGTGCGTGGCACTGCTGGCAGTCGCCCCCGGTCATCGACTCGCTATGCGACTCATGGCACTGGAGACAGTCGGGGAGCAGCCCGTGCTGGTCGTGACAGTCGATGCAAGCCTGCTGACTATGGGCATCGGCCACCTTTTCCATCTCGGCTTTAGGTTGAGGATGACAGGTGATACA
>JBFHFM010000172.1:0-7393 GCA_041583595.1 Trichloromonas sp.
CCGCCCCTGCCAGCAGCCTGGCATAAGGGAGCGTTCTGAAGTCGAGGCTAAGCCGGCGAGACTGCGATTCAAAGCGAAACCCCAGGTTAAGAACTGCCGCCTCGATACCGGGCATGTGCAGGGCGCCCCAGGGAATCACAATCGTATCGTATTTGCCAACAGCCCTAAACAGAATCCGCACCAGTTCGCTGTTACGCCGATAGAGAATGTCCGTCATCAGGGTCCGCATCAAACTGGGGGTCATGTGCCTGGCGGCCCAGGCATTGTACTCTTTCAGCCCCGAACCCGAGGCATTATCGTTGAGCAGCGTTTGGCCGAGCATGTTGAGAAATTCGACGGTTTTCGGATCAAACCGGTTGATGTCGACATCGGCCTGCAGGATATGCGGCACCGACGGATCAGAATCTTCGCCAGTGCGCTGTTCGAGTTCGTCCAGGGTGATCAATCGCCCGTCGAACTTCAGTTCATTCTGGGACACCAGTCCCAGGGCTTCACCAACGCGGCTGTAATCAAAACGGTGCTGCAGCAGATGGTCGCGGTCACTGACCCCTTCGACCAGCACAATGGTTCGATCTAAATGAATCGAATCGGCGAGCTCCCGGTAATATTCCTGTTTACCCACATGCACCATGGCAGCCAGCCGGATGGTCTTATCCTCCCGCCGGTAGACGCGCTCGGCCATGTAAATCCCGGCCGGCGTAAGGCGCATGAACCCCGCCGTCTGATTCTCGAGGTAGATGCTGGCTGATGCCAGACCAAAAAAAATCAGCATGAAAGGGAATAGGATAAGGCTGACGGCGGCAAATTTCAGCGTATTGCTCCAGCTGAACAGCGGCCCCGACAGCAGCGCTTGCGAAACCAGCAGACGCCCGTGGCTCTGATGGCGTATCCAGAGAATCACCATCAGCCCAAGAAGCAACTGCCCCGCCGCGGTCAGCAGAGAAAAACCGGCAGAATCGACTGTCACGAACAGGGGCCAGAAGCCCACGCCCCCCCACAGGGCAAAGGAGATCAGGGGAAGAAAAATCCGCTTCGGCAGGCGCCGGTCGATACCAAGCACGAAAAAGAGCAGAATAGCCAGGACCAGGACGGCCACGGCAACGGGCTGACGAACAGCAGTAAGCGTGGCCGTGCCGGTTATGAAACGGAAGATTTCATCGATCAGAGAAATCCCACCGTCAGCCAGAAACAGGAGCAAAAAAAGGTTGGCCAAAAGTCTCATGACGAGGCTTCAGTGGCGGCGGTTAATTCAATGTCGGCCCATAAGGGGCAGTGATCCGAAGGTTTTTCCATCGCACGAATCTCGTAATCGATACCGGTGGCCCGGCAGCGCTCCATCAGCGTCCGGCTCAGCAGGATCTGGTCAATGCGTAAGCCCCGTTTAGGATCGCTATCAAACCCGCGACTGCGGTAGTCAAACCAGCTGAAACGGTCGCAGGTCTGCGGATGCTGCTCCCGAAAGCTGTCGTGCAACCCCCAGCCCTGCAGCGCCTGATACCATTGTCGCTCTTCCGGCAGGAAACTGGTCTTGCCGGTGCGCAACCAGCGCTTGGCGTTGTCCTCGCCGATCCCGATATCAAGATCAACCGGGGCGATGTTGAAGTCCCCCATCACCGCCAACGCCCCCGCCGGGTCGCACTGCTGCTCGAGGTAACGCTGCAGGTCAGCATAGAAACGGCGCTTGGCGGGAAACTTGAGCGGATGCTCGCGATTCTCCCCTTGCGGAAAGTAACCGTTGATCACCTGCAACGTCCCCCCCGATTCAAGGGCAAACCAGCCGCAGATAAGGCGTTTCTGCGCCTCGTCACCGTCGTCGGGAAAGCCGAGTTGCACCCTGAGCGGCGCCTGTTTCGACAGCAGAGCCACGCCATAGTGGGTCTTCTGCCCGTGAAACGCCACCCGGTACCCGAGCTGTTCGATGGCAGCCACAGGAAAATCGACGTCCTGCACTTTGGTTTCCTGCAAGCCGATGATATCGGGATCATGCGACGCAATCACCGCTTCAAGCTGGTGCAGTCGCGAACGAAGGCCATTAACGTTAAATGATAGTAGTTTCATAACACTCAGAATAAGTCAGAAAACCGTTGAGGACAACCTGGATTTTGCGGATGAGCGGGGAAAGGTATCCCGAGTGGCGTCGAAAACACTGTCGCTACCCCCCCAGGCCTATAAACCTAGGTTTGCGCAAGCGTTCCGGTCCCACGACAGGCTCCCTCTTCCGGATCAATCGCCAAAAATTCTTCCCTTGCCATCATCGCCCAGGGGATGGTTTCGTCAAGGGGCTCGGATGAAATAAAGCAGGAGTTTTCCGAACAGGCTTTGTAGAGCGAATAGTAGTCCGCTTCCTTGGCATAATCGCGATAGGCGAATAATTTCACGCCATCACTGAAGAGGCAATTCAGGGCCGAAAATTTGTGTTTCTGCTTGATCGTCGCAACGGACTTAAGAAACGCCTGGCCCAGATCAGCCGCCTTGCGACTCATAACGTGATAGAAGAAAACCTCGGTGTCGCGGGCATCGGCAGGGAGTTCCGGCAAATCGATGTCAGGGAGCAGGTTCTGATAGTCATAGACCACGCCGTTATGAAAAAAGACGGAGTTGCCTGAGAAAAAGGGGTGAGCGTGCCGGGTGCTGGAAGTATTTGCCCAGGCCGATTTGCGCAGGTGCAGGATCATTACCGGCGAAGTCTGCGCCGTCCTCAAAATGTCAAAGACCTGGTCGGTCTCTTCCAGCATATTGCCGCCGCTTTTATGGACGACCAGTTCCCCGTCTTGATAGAAGGCCAGCCCCCAGCCATCCTCGTGTCCTGGAGGATCTTCGGCCATGACCTGGCCGCTACGCGCCAGTTCGCAAAAGCGGGCCACAATGCTCTCATGCTTTTTATAGTCGAAATGGGTGATCCCCAAAACTCGGCACATATTAGAAAAACCACCTCGTCACGGTAATGGCCACCACGACGCCAACAACATCTGCCAGCAGGCAGACCGGCACCAGGTAGCGGGTTTTCTTGATACTGACGGCCCCCAGATAAATGGCCAGCACATAAAATGTGGTTTCGGCGCTCCCCATGATCACCGCCGACATCTGGGTGGCCATCGAGTCGGCGCCAGTGGTCTGGACGATGTCGGTGAAGAGTGCGGTCGAGGCACTGCCGGAGAGCGGCTTGATGATCGCCATGGAGACGGCTTCGATGGGAATATCCAGAAAACCGAACAGACGATAGAAACCATCCCGCAGCACGTCGAAGGCCCCGGAGGCCTGGAACCCTTTGATGGCCACAAAGATGGTCAACAAGTAAGGGAATATTTTGAGAATAATCGCCGGCCCTTCCTTGGCCCCGGCGACGAAGGAGTCGTACACCCTCACCTTCTTGACGGTTCCGTACAAAACCGTGAAGAGGATGAAGAGCGGAATAATCAGTAGAGAAATATACTCGACGGCCCCGATCATCGGAAGATCCTCCTGAAGGCGGCCAGGATCAGCAGCGCCGTCATGGTCGAGATGGCGGTGGCGATCAGCACGGGGAAGACAACCGCAGCAGGATTGGGGTGGCCGTAGCCGGCCAGGATGCCGATCACCGAGAAGGGGATCAACTGGATACTGGCGGTGTTGATGACGATGAAGGTCATCATCTCGGGGGTGATGGTCCCCTTGTCCGGATTAAGCGTATCGAGGTCCTGCATGGCCTGGATTCCCAACGGGGTGGCCGCGTTGCCGAGGCCGAAGAGGTTAGCCAGAACATTCAGGGTGATCGCCGTAATAGAGGGATGATCGTCAGGAATTTTTTTGAACAGCCGGCAGATGATCGGTTTGAAGAGGTGCGCGATGCGGTAGATCAAGCCTGAGTCTTCGAGGATCTTGGTGATCCCCAGCCAGACCGAGACAATGCCGAGCAGATAAAGGGAAATTTCCACCGCCGATTTGGCACCGTCGAAGATCGACTTGGTAAAGGCCTCCAGATTGCCAGTAAAAATGGCGAAAACGATACTGACGCAAATCATGATCAGCCAGAGGACGTTCACCGGTGGCCCCCGGGAAAGTTCATGTTCCGGATCAACAGCTGCTTACGCTCCGTATTCAGCTCAACCTCGGCCCCGACCGGCAGGGTGATCTTGTTCGCCACATGGCCGATATACGGGCAATGCACCACCGGAAAATCCAGTTCCATTTGCGAGACCAAAATGTCATAGACCTGCTTGCTTCTGATCCCGCGGAAGTCGCCGAGAATAAGCCCTTTGATCCCCTTGAATTTGCCGGCCAGAATCCACTGGGTCAGGTAACGATCCACCTGGTGCAGCTTTTCGTCGACGTCCTCGAGAAACAAAATCGCCCCCTGCGTCTCGATCTCCCAGTCCGTATCGATCAGCGCGGTCAGGGTGATCAGATTGCCCCCTTTCAGAGTCCCTGTAGCCGAACCGGGACAATAGACCTTGCACGGGGCGCCTTTGAACAGATTTTTCTCCGGATACCCCCCCACGGCGTTGCCCAGCGACTTCAGAGTGAAAGGCGTCGGCGTATCGAGGTTGATCACCATCGGGGCATGCAGGGTCACCATCCCGGTGCGCTCGAAGATCGGGTTGAGCAATGCGGAAAGGTCACTGAAACCGGCGAGGATTTTAGGGTGTTTTTGGATCAGATCGAAATCGATAAAGGGCAGACTTTTCATCGCACTGTACCCCCCGCGCAAGGCCAGCAGGATATCGACTGCGGGATCGGCAAAGGCCCCATGGATCTGCTCGGCCTTCTCCTGTGGCGAGGGGAGCAGCTGCGGGAATTCCGGGTTGAGGATGTTATAGCCCAAGGTTGTGAGCTGCTTGACCCCAGCGGTGAAATCACGCTTTTTCTTGATCAGGTAGCTGGGCGTCACAATAAAGATATTATTCAAGGGACAAATCTCCGCGAGTTCAAGACTCGACCGCTTCGGCGGGCCGAGGATGGGGTGCGTTGGAAAACATGGTCCTGTTTAGGGTTCCAAGTCCTTTTTCGCCTCAATTTATCTCCAACCAGGCACAAATACAATCGGATTGATAAGTTCGAGATGAGGCAGGTCCCTATTGAAGCACAAAAGACAAGGCAGCCCAACCTGTGGACTCCAGACTGGGCTGCTTCGTTTTTTGATCACGCCACCGGTGCAATTTCCTCGAGGTGACCTAATTCTTCTTCGAGAGGGAGTGTGAAAAAAATGGTTGTTCCTTGACCTCTCTCGCTTTGAACCCAAATACGTCCCCCGTGGATTTCAACGATTTGCTTAACGATACTCATTCCCAGGCCAAGCCCAGCCACCGCAGTATTGGAGGTGTCGGCACGATAGAATTTGTCAAAAACTTTGTCCACTTGATCCGGTGTCATTCCAATACCACTGTCACTTACCGAACATTCGAGATAGTCCCCTTGTTTTTGTGTCTTAATAACTATTTCGCCACCTTTGGGGGAATATTTGACAGCATTGCTCAGAAGATTTTCTAGAATCTGCTCAACTTTTTTCACATCAATCGGCAACTCAAGGGATTCATCGACAAAGATCGTCTTGATTTGATGCCGGGAAGAACTCCGCTGAAACAGGTTCACTTCGTGGCGAATCAGTTGGCAGATGTCCGTTCGCCTTTTTTCCAAAAGGATAGGGTGTCCCGATTCTCCGCGGCTTAAGTCAAGAAGATCATCGACAATTTTCTCCAGTGCTTCGGCTTTTTGCTGAATAATTTTAGTAAATTCCAGCTGCTGGTTCGCTGTGATTTGCTCAGGTTCCATGAGTAATTCAGAAAACCCGAGAATGGAACTAAGAGGAGTCCGTAACTCATGGGAAGCGGTCGCGATGAATTCACTTTTGGCACGGTTGCTTTTTTGTAGATCCTCTTCAATTAATTGTCGCTGGTGAATTTCCGCCTGCAATTTCATATTGGCATCCACCAAAGAATTGGTTCGTTCAGCCACCATCTCTTCAAGATGCTCACGATGTTTTTCCAGCTCAGCCTGCGAATTTCTGCGCTTGGTGTTTTCACTTTTCAATTCGGCATTGGTATTTTCAAGGTCGGCAATTAAGTCGATATTTTTTAATTTCAAAAAAAATATGGACTTAACCATCTTTACGTTTCTGCGCGAGGTAAAGAACAAAAGTGTACTGAACAGCAGAAGGATAACTCCCATCAGAATATGGATTTCATCGCCCTGCAGAATGAAACAGGCAACGAGAGGGCCCAGAGCCGGCACACAAAACACAAGAAAAGCGCCGGGGACAAAGGAAAGGGTACCTGCAGCCCCTGCCACCATCCCACCAATCAAAAAAGCGATAAAAACCTGATGAGCGAGTGAACTCTCCGGATAGATAAAAATGGCCACCGAGCCCCATGTTGCAGCGATGGTAAAAAGCCCCGCGAGGAAAAGATTTTGCCATCGTTCATAGTCGCCTGTCTTGACCGACGTTCGGTGAAATTGCCATAGGAGAATCGCTCGAATAAGACTGACGCCAAGGAGACAGACAAACCAGATAAATAAGTTAAAAAGAGGCACCTCTAAACGCAGAACCACAACAAGAAAAACAGCATTGATCAAAGATGCGATTATTCCGAGAGGAGCGGCACGATAAAGCTGAGTCACTTGCTCAGAGAAGACCCGAGAGTTCTCTTCTGAAACGGCCATACAACAATTCCTTAAGCTGTTGTTTTGTGGGGTTCATTGAGGGCAGAGGGTAATACTTAGCCATTCTTCGATTCATCGCTCACATTTTAATCATACAGAGATGCGAGACAAATTAAAACCATATAGATCCCGAAACGAAACCAAACCTTCAGCCAAACATGGAGATTGAATTGGGGGGTCAGGGCAATATTGACTTTCCAATCAGGAAGATCCATTCCCATGATGAAGATGCTGAGCGTCCTGGCGTTCCCCGGCACTCCATTCTCAAATAATGGATAGCAGAGAAGCTGGAAAGGGCTGACAGCTAGCCCTGATCAGGTTCAGTGAAAAACCCGGGTCTTCAATCCAAAATCTTCACGAGCCAAGACGTGAACCAAGACTACCGCTCAATCGGCCGGTAAACGACCAGCCCCTTCTTTCCTCCCAGATAAGAGCCCAGCTCTTCATCCAGCACTTTTTTAACGGAGGACTTTGAGGAGGCGTGACGCAGAAAAAGCTTTCCTTCCTTGTTAACCACAATGCCGACATGGGACACATCCAGCCCCGGCTCAGGGCTGTAGATGCCGAGATAATCCCCACCCTGCAACCGGTCAAGCACGGAGGCATCGACCGCTTCGGGAGGAATATAAGCCAGCTCCCGTTTTTTTACCGGATACCCCGGCAGGTAAAAGGAGCCGTCCTGCTTTTGGTTCAATGTCTTCTCGACGCGAAGAACGCCCTCCCCGCCTACCATAGCGGTCACATTGCGCAGATGGGC
>JBFHFM010000173.1:0-7310 GCA_041583595.1 Trichloromonas sp.
CCTTTTTTGCGGGCCTCGATAATAAAGTCGAGCATCAGGATGGCATTGTTGACGATTGTTCCGCCGAGCAGAATGATTCCCATTAAAGCCGGCATGCAAAAGGGCTTATCGAACAAAAGCAGCCCCCACATAGCTCCGGCTGCGGCCAAAGGGATCGACAGCATGATGGTGACCGGATGGGCAAAAGATTTAAACATGGCCATCAGCAGGATAAAAAGGAGGACCAGTCCAATAATCAGAGCTCGTCCCAATTCGCCTTGAGTTTCTCCCATATCGCGTACTGTCCCTGCAAATTCCAGGTTGTAACCGGCCGGAAGAGGCAGATTCGCCAGACCTTTTTTCGCCAGAGTTGTCACCTGGGAGATGGTCAGGGTCTGGTTACCTCCGGTGATATCGATGGTATCGCGCAAGTTTTCCCGGGTGATGAAGGGCCGAGCACTGCTCTTTTCAAGTTGGGCCAGATTCCCCAGAGGAACAGGGCCAAAGCGAGTCGGCACATACACCTCTTCAAGGTGCGCCACATCAGCCATCTGATCCGCGCGGTATCTCACACGGACCGGGATGTCCAAATATCCATCGAGACGCAGGGCCGTGGCCGTATTTCCCTGTACCGCGGTGCGCAGGACGGTAGCGACCTCGGCAGGGGAGGTGCCGTATAGTTTCGCCAATTCAGGGTCAACTACCACTTTTTGTTCCGCCTTGTCCCGATACCACGACCGACGCAGGTCGGTTAGCCCTGGAATGCTTCGCAAGCGCTGCAAGGCTTCGTCTGCAAGAGTGTCCAAGACCAGGGGGTCGGGCCCGGAGAGAACCATATTGAATGGAGCTTTGGTAGTGGAGACCGGCGTGGCACCGTATTCCGAAACCCGAAAGGTTCGTACTCCGGCGGTGGTACGCAGCGCCTCACGCCATTTGCTCTCGATGTCCCAGATCGTTTCGGATCGTTCGGTGCGGGGCAACAGGTGAACTGTCAGTTTCGCCGATTGGGTGGTCGCTCCGCCCCCGCCAAAGCTGACCGCGCCTGCCTCGGAGCCGACCACGGAGGAGATGGTTGTAACCGCTTGGGTTTCTTTCAGCATCGACTCGACCCGGGAGAGAACGGCCTCGACCCCTTGGGGATTCATTGAGGAGTCGGTATCGAACTCCACGATGGCGATCCCTGTGTCCATGGGGGGCATTTGTTCTCCGCCCAAAAGCGGTTTGACCACCCGCAGGCTGAAGACCAGAAAAATAAGCGCGGCGATCAGAAAGAGAACCCTGGACCTCAGCGCTTTGCCGACCAACTTCAGGTAGAAGGATGTCAAATGGTCGAGGCCTTTTTCTATCGGTGCGGCCATCCGTTCAAGGACGTTGCGATCTCTTTGAGCCCCACCCAGCAATTTGGCCGCCAGGATGGGAATGATCGTCAGGGAGATGAGCAAAGAGGCGACCAGGGTGGCGATAATCATGATATTGAGCGGTTTCATGATCGTCCCTGTATAGCCCTGGGTGAAAATCACCGGAATCAGGACCACCACGGTGGTCAGCATTCCGGCAGTAATCGGCATGGCCACCTGGCGGGCTCCGCTGATGGCTGCTTGGCGTGCGTCGAGAAAGTTCGTTTCGGAATGGCGCCGGTAGATATTTTCCAGCACCACGATCGAGGCATCGACAACCATTCCAACGGCGATGATCAGCCCCGAGAGGGTAACCATATTGAGGGTATAAGGGCTGAACCATAAGACCGCCAGGGCCGCCAGAAAAGACAGGGGGATGGTTACGCTGACTACGGCTGCCGCACGAAGGTTGGCCAGAAAAAGAAAAATCACCAGCACCGTCAGGATAACCGCCTGCCACAGGGAGGAACGCATTCCGCTGACGTTGAGATCGATCAAGGGTTGCTGGTCATCGGTGATGGCAAAGTCTATATCGGGATAACTCTTTTCAATCTGGGGAAGGGCCGCTTTAAGGTTTTGAATGGCGTTGACCGTATGGCCTTGTTCTGGGCGCAGAATATTGAGTGCGATCGCCTTTTCCCCGTTGCCATGGTACATGCTGCGCAGGTCAGACTCCCCAAGTCGGACCGTGGCGACGTTTCGCAGATACAGCTGTCCATCGGAGGTCGCCCGGATCGGCAGATTCTCAAAGGCACTCAGGTGGGTAAGTTCACCCGCGATCTTGATTAGATACTCCCCCTGGTTTGTGTAAATGGTTCCACCGGGGGCGGCGACGTTCTGGGTTGCCAGGGCGGCGATGACTTCTCCGAGGGTCAAGCCATGGGCGGTCAGGGCGTCGCGATTGACCCGCACCTCCACTTCAGGACGGTGGGCGCCGAACACCTGCACATCGCCGATTCCCGGAATCGTCAGCAGTCTGTCTTTCAGGTCATTTTCGGCCAGCAGGCGGATATCCGCTAGTCTTTTAAGGCTGCTAGGCTTGGGTGTGAGTGACAGGGTTGCCAGCGGACGGGTGGAGTCGGTAATCCGGTACAGGCGGGGCTCCTCAATGTCAGAGGGAAGGCTGCCGCGAATTCGGGCCACCGCGTTTTGCACATCGGTGACTGCTTCGCCGATTGGTTTGCTGTAGAGGAATTCGACGTTGATGGAAGAAACCTCGTCACGGGAGGTGGAGACGATGCGTTTCAGCCCCGAGAGACTGCTGAGTTCTTTTTCGATAAGCTGTGTGACCTTATCGGCCACGTCGAGAGCGGAGGCCCCCGGCTTTACCGTCACAACCGACACCTGGGGCGGCACCGTTTCGGGAAATAGGTCGGTGGGGACTCTCCAGAAGGCAAAACTTCCCAGGGCCACAACCACAAGGGCCAGGGCCAGGATGGCGTACGGATTTTTCAGGGAAATTTCTGGAAGATTCATTGGATCACCTCGACCGGTTCACCGCCAGCCAAACGATTCCAGCCCAGAAAGGTGCTGCGTATAACGTTTGTCCCGGCGCTCAGTCCGTCCACAGCGGAGATGCCTTTGCTGGTCGCCAGCACTTTGACGAAATGTGCCCTGGTGACTCCGTCCTCCACGGTAAATACAGCGATTTCACCCTTGGGAGAGGGGAGCAGACAGTCTTCTGGAATCAGAGTGACATTCTCAAGGCGCTTCAGGTTCACTTCCACCGGAAGGTAACTGCCGGAGCGAAGGTTCGCTGCTGCAGGGGCGTGAACCTCTACTGTTACGGTTCGGTCCGGGTTCAAGGCGGGATAGATACGGGAGATTTTCATCACTGACTCTGTTTGGCGATCTTGGCTCCAAACACTCATCCCTTCCTGTAGTGAAACAATTTCACTTTGGGGGACGTTAAAGCACAGTTTGAAGAGACTTTGGTCCTCAATCTCGAAGAGAACCTTTCCAGGAACTGCCAAATCTCCCGGATCGACTGCGCGCGTGGTGACGACTCCGTCAAAGGGGCTTTTAATCTCGGCATAGGCAAGGCGGGTCGCCGTTTGAGCCAGTCGTTTTTCCTGAATTTGGATCTGGCTTCGGGCGGATTGCAGTGATTTTTGCGACGCGGTCAGACGGCCACTGGCCTCGTTCAGGTGGTCGGCGGTGGCGTCGGCGGTGGCCTGTGCTATGGCCCCTTCCCGGGCCAGAACCTCGTCCCTGGCGAGTTCCTTTTCCCAGAATTTCATGGATTGTGTCTGGGTGGTGACCGTTGCCTGAAGCCCGGCGGCCTGATCCCGGCTTTGTTGCACCTGGGCCTGCGCGGCCTCAACGGCTTCACGCATCTCTTGATCATCCAGCAGAAGCAGAGTGTCCCCTTTGCGAACCCTGTCACCCTCCTTAACCGGGATTTGAATTACCCTGGAGGTGATTTGACTGGAGACTTTATTGACCTGCCAGGGTTCCACCCGTCCCAGGTAGGACCGGGTCTGCTCCAGCGATCCCAGCTCCGCTATCGCCGTTCGAACCGCAAGGGGACGGTCGCTGGTTGCAGGAGCGGCCGCCAGACGATGCTTTTTTTGAACAACCAGCAAAACAGCCCCTGCAATCAGAGCCAAGGTGATGAAAATAATGGATAGTTTTTTCATGGTTTTTCTCCCAATCTTTTCGATTCAGGTGAAGACCTGGTATTATTGTGAGCCTTGATGTGAATTGTGATTCACATCAAGGGCAAAAAAAATGAATGGCCGTCAAATTCCGCGGATTTTACGTCCGCAGGAGCATTTCACGATGCATCCCTTTCGATCGATTCTTTGAAAATACCCCAGGCGCTTTCGGCCTGCTTCTCCACATCGAACTGTCCATCACTCAGTTGCCTCAAAAAAACCGCCGGCTGAATCAGCCCCAGGAACATGACGGACAGTGCCTCGGTATCAATATCTCTGCGGATTCTACCTTTCAGTTGACCCTCCCGAATTATATCGCCGATCTTTTCGAGGTAGAGTCGCACCGTCTGGTACAGTCGCTCTTTTCTTTCGGGGCCTCCCTTGAAGGTCTCTGCGGAAAAAACAAACCTGGGGATACCCGCGTCAGTTTTTATGAGGGCAATGTGACGTTCGAGAAGCAGTCGGAGTCGTTTGATCGGGTCCGAAGTCTCGTTGCACACATACCTGACGTTGCCGAGCAACCGCTCGCGGATGAGGTCGCTCACGGCATCGACAATTTGGTCTTTCCCGTTGAAATGACGATAAATAGCGGAAGGGACGAGGCCGATTTCCTTGGCAATACCGGCGATACTGAGTTTTTCCAGACCCTCTTCATCCACAAGTTTCAATGCCGTCAGCGTAATCTGCTCACGCCTGGTTTGCGTGTCAAGCCGCCTGGAGGTCTGGTCGATCTCTGGTGAATCCTGATTCACATTCATGGCGCACTACCCCCTGATTTAATATATATCTAAACTAGCATACAATTTTGATAAAGGAAATTATTCTGTGAAGTTCCAATTTATGTGCAACTTCAGTGGCCTTATTTCTGACTTCCACGCCATCCTCACTCTTTTTCCAGACCCGGAATTCGTTGAAATAGTGCGGCTGTCTTTTTTGATGACCAAGACCGGTCGTTCGATTTAAAGACCGTTTCAATGTGCTGGAAAAAGTATTATTTAAAGATTTAGGTCTACTGCCTGGTGGTCCCCGAGTCCATTTGGGGGGGGCGTACCTAACGGCTCGGATTCACTCGTTAAGGGCATCGTCTACAAACCTCAATCGCGAGAGGTGGTTGGGAGCGCATGAATGGTCGCAATAGGTGCTTTTCGTTCACAGCTCCTGGCGATTTCAGTGATTATCCCGCGCACCGGTTGTTGTAAAGCTGCACCAGTTCTCTGTCGATCAAGGGGCGCTTTTTGCCCTGGGCAAAGCTTCTCACTTTTGGCAATAGCGCGTCCAATTCGTTCTGGCAAAGATTAATGCCGAGTTGCCCGAGTCGAGCCTGCAATCCGTGACTGCCGGAATGTTTACCGATGACCAGGTGGCGAGTAAGGCCGACTTCGGCCGGGTCATAGCCTTCATAGTTGTTGGGATTCTTGATTACCCCGTCGGCATGCAGTCCTGATTCATGGGAAAAAACCTTCTCACCGACGATAGCCTTCCAGTCCGGAACTGGGCGACAACTGGCTTTACCGACATAGCGGGAGAGTTCGACCAGGCGGCTTGTATCGATCTTCGGGTCGGCGTGACAGGCGTGTTTGAGGGCCATCACCACCTCTTCGAGTGCGGCATTACCGGCCCGTTCACCAAGACCGTTGACGGTGGTGTTTACAAAGCGCGCACCAGCCTTAATGCCCGCAATCGAGTTGGCGGTCGCCATCCCCAGATCATTGTGGGTGTGGATTTCGAGATCGAGTTTTGAACGAGCTCGGAGATAACTGATTTTGTCGTAGGTTGCAAAAGGGTCGAGGATACCCAAGGTGTCGCAGAAGCGGAAGCGGTCGGCCCCTTCGGACTCGGCGATTTGTACCAACTCGACTAGAAAGTCGAGATCGGCCCGGCTGGCATCTTCGCCACCAACCGAAACGTACAGGTCGTGCTGTTTGGCGAAACCGACAGCGACCTTCAGCTGTTCTTTAACCCAGTTGCGACTCTTGCCAAGCTTCTTCTCGATGTGGATATCGGAAACCGATAGAGAAACATCGACCGCCTCCACACCGGTTGCCAGTGAGGCCTGGATATCGGAAATAACGGCCCGGTTCCAGGTGATCAGTCGCGCCTGTAAGCCCATATCGACCAGAGCCCGGATCGAAAGCTGCTCTTCTTTTCCCATCGCCGGAATGCCGCATTCCAATTCTCCGACACCGATTTCATCGAGTATCCGGGCAATTCGTTTTTTCTCTTTCAGGGAAAAAACCACTCCGGCAGTCTGTTCGCCGTCACGCAACGTGGTATCGTCAATGACTATATTTTCTGAGTCCAGGCTTTGCATGGGTCACCTCAAATAAAAAAGCCCCGTGCCATAAGTAAATGGCCGGGGCGTCGTTGCGGTTTTTTCCGGCGACACTGCCGGAAGCTTCTCATTTATAGTAAAGCAAATGCCGTGCCGATTTCTATAGTGAGATAAACCCTGCCTTTCCGTATTTACACGCTGAAATATTGTGTAAAAAATAGGCAATTTTGTGAAATATCATTTCGAAGTGAGGCAGGGCGAGGGTGAAATGGCTGTTTTTAGGGCTTGGTAAAGTGCGGGTTGTTGTCGGGGTGTGAGTTCTGCAGCTCGGCCCCAATGAAGCCTGTCAATTCTAAAAAAAAGCAGGAGGACTGGCCATTGTCCTCCTGCCATGGGCAGAAATATTCATTTGGAGAAGCATGTCAGGTAGGCGAATTACTTTTTTTGATCTTTTACACCTCACATTTTTCAGGTTCAGACCTTTGTCGATCCTCGTTGTAGGTAACGCCCTGTATCTTGAATGCGCCGTAACGATGGCGTTGAACCGGGTAGGGAGAAAAAATATGGGACGGATCAGGTAAAGCCTGTTTTTTTACCAGGAACCTTAAGCTTCCATTGTGATAAAGGTGAAGCATTTTTTCGGGCAGGTCACGCCACAACCGGCGCAGCCGATGCAGTTATCGGCATTGGCGATCGACATGACCATCCGCTCCGTATCGGTTTCCTCGTCGTAGATATCGGTGGGTCCGAGCACTTTACGCGAACAGGCTTTGTAGCAGCGGCCGCAGCCAATGCATTTTTCAGGGTCAACGGCGTCGGCGAAGGTCGGGGTCCAGCTTTTGCCGCCGCGGGTCAATCCGGTCAGTTTTGCCATACTAATTCTCCTCTTTTATGTGGTGTAGGGGCGAATTTGTTATTCGCCCTTGCTGTACCGGGCGAATAGCAAATTCGCCCCTACATCATTTATCCTTCGAGAAACCCCGGCCGTTCGCTCTTCAGCATTGC
>JBFHFM010000174.1:0-7298 GCA_041583595.1 Trichloromonas sp.
ATAGCTGTTTCTTTCAGTCGTGGCTCGGTCTCTTTTAATACGGCCTGTTTCACCGCCATTTTTTCAACCACCGCTTCGATGACCAGATCGGTATCGCTGAGCTCGGTGGAGTCGATGGTTCCAGTGACCTGAGCCATTTGCGCGGCGACTTGCTCCTGCGCACCGGGACGGTTTCCGGCCTTTTTGACCAGTAGCTGGTGAATCTGCGTCATTCCCGAATCGATGGCTTCCTGGCGGATGTCCTTCAGTTGCACCGGTAAGGACTTGCTGGCAAAAAGGCCGGCAATTCCGGCACCCATCACGCCTGCCCCAAGAACGGACGCCTGCTTTATTGACAGGCCGGCGGCGGCGAGATTGCTTCCCTTTTTGGCTTTCTGTGAGAGAAAGAAGATGTGCACCAGGTTTTTGCAGACCTCAGTCACGATCAGCTGGCCCAGGGCCTGAGCTTCCCTTTCCAGCCCCTGCTCGAGGTTCATTGAAAAAGTCTCGCGCAAAAGGTTCAGGGCTGCCGGCGGCGCCGGGTAATGTCCTTTGGTCTGGTGGTTGACATTGCGAGCGGCCATGCGAAAAAGCAGCATCCGCCCGATGGGGTTTCTTTCGAGCAGCAGTCGCCTTGCTCCCCCCCGGGCCTTGGCTCGTTCTGATCGCAGCAGGTTGGGGTCGGTGACCAGGTTTCGGGCTAAAGCGGTGGCCTGCTCGAGCAAATTTATGGCGGGCACCACTTTGTCAGCCAGACCAATTTTGCGGGCCTTTTCGGCTTTGACGGTACGCCCAGTGAGGATCATGTCGAGGGCATTTTCCAAGGCGATCAGTCGCGGCAGACGTTGAGTGCCACCGAACCCGGGAAGGATACCGAGTCGTACTTCGGGCAAGGCAAAGCTGGCATTCTCGGCGACGACCCGGGCGCTGCAGGCCAGGGCGAATTCGGTGCCGCCGCCGAGACAATGACCGTGAACTGCGGCAACCACCGGAAAGGGCAAGGCGGCCCAGCGACTGAAAATCTGCTGTCCTTGCCTGGCCAGGTTTCGTCCAGTTTCAATCTCGGTGACATCTGCGATGGCAGAAATATCTGCACCCGCAATGAATCCGAGCTCCTTGGCACTGTAGACTACCGAGGCAGAGATGTCGTTTCGAAAAGCCAGATCCTTGGCCGTTTGCTCGAGTTCCAGCAAAAAGGGTTCAGACAGGATGTTGACAGTTTCCCCCGGTGCATCCAGCTTGACCAGGGCCAGTCCGTCTTCAACTGTAAAGGATAGGTATCGACTCATAGGTTCTCCATAGGATGGTAACTGTTGCTTTAATGATAACCCGATGCGACACAAGGGCAAGGGGGGGCGGGAGATTTCCTTATGATCGCCGTGGACTTCGCTTGCCAACCCAGCATACCATTGTTACAGTTTAATAGTGTTTGATCTCATTGTATATTTGAGGAGAGACCCATGCTTACGCGAATCGCCATGGCCAAGTTTGATGATGAAATGCAGGAAGGAACAGTGGTCAAGTGGCACATCCGGGAAGGTGGCCTGGTCGCGCCTGGAGATCTGGTTGCTGAAATAGATACCGGCGGTGATATCATCCGGATCGAGGCTTCCGAAGCCGGTCAAGTGGTCGTTCTAAAGGTGGCGGAAGGGGAAACCGTTCCAGTCGGCACATTGCTGGCGGTCATTGACCGCAGCCCGGGGCGTCTGGTGGAGTCGGGTGGCGTAAAAAAAGGGAAGTCGGTTAAGGTGCGGCGGATCATCGCGCGCAAGATGACAGAGAGCTGGCAGAGCATTCCCCACTTTTTCGTTACCGTTGCGGTCGACATGACCGACGTAATTAATCTGCGCAAGAGCCTTGGGGTTACCGTCAACGATTTTATTCTCGCTGCCTGCGTCTGCTCTCTTAAGGAACACCCGTGGGTGAACAGTCTCTGGCTTGACGGGGAAGCGGTCGAGCAGCCACAGGTCAATCTGGCGATGGCTGTTGCCACCGACCGGGGGCTTTATTATCCGGTCATTGCTGATTGTGGTGGCCTGACTCTGCGAGGGATCAGTCAGCGTGCTGCGGAGTTAGCGGTTGAAGCCCATCAAGGGCTTCTGACCGAGGCCGAAATGGCCTGCGGAACTTTTACCGTGTCTAACATGGGAATGCTTGGGGTTGAATCCTTTGGAACTCTCATCATGCCCCCCCAGGCTGCGGCCCTGGCGGTTGGAACTATCCGTGGCGAGGTGGTGATTAAAGACGGTGGCGGTTTGGGGGTTGCGCCAATGCTGCGCTTGACCCTCTCTGCGGATCATCGGGTTCTTGACGGAGCCGATGTCGCCGATTTTTTGACTACCCTCAAGAGCTACCTTGAAGCGCCGGTTACACTTGACTCCGGTAGTTTAATTCCTTAAGGGAGGATTCGACATTTGGAACATCTGTTGCTTTTGCCGGATGCGCTGTCCTGGCAATGTGATCCGGCTCAATTTGAATTTAATTCCACTGCAGAACTGCCGCCCCTGGAGGGGACCATCGGCCAGGATCGGGCGCTGACCGCTATCGAATTCGGTCTTGGGATCCGGGACGGCGGATTCAACGTATTTGTCCTTGGTGAGCCGGGAACCGGGCGTTCATCGACCATTAAAAATTTGCTCAGCCGGCGCGCGACGAACGAACCGGTACCGAACGACTGGTGCTACCTGAACGATTTCAAGGAAAGCGGCCGGGCCGTTCGCCTGCAGATGCCAGCTGGCATGGGACGACAGCTGCAGACGGATGTGGAGGCGCTAGTCGGGCGCCTGGCCGAGGAAATTCCAAGGGTTTTCGAAAGCAAGGAATACGAGCAGCAGAAAAATCAGATTTCCAGCGACTTTCAGGAACAGCACCGCCTCCTCTACGAAAAACTGGAAAACGAGGCCAATCTTAAGCAATTCGTGCTGCAGCGGACCGTGAACGGCCTGGTGCTGGTTCCGACCAGAGATGGCCAGCCTCTATCCCAGCAGGAATACGAAGACCTTTCTGACTCGGAGCGGGCGGCCCTCGATGAAAAAGGAGGCGAGCTGCAGGAGCGGTTGGCTGAGGTGCTTCGGCAGGTTCGCGACCAGGAAAAGGAAATGCGGGCGGCGATCCTCAAGATGGAAAAAGAGGTGCTCGGCTTAGCTGTCGGCCATTTGTTCGAAGAACTGGAAGAAAAATATCGGGATTACGAGCAGGTGCTGGAGCATTTTTCCGACTGCGCCAAGAACATCCTCGAGCGGATCGACGAGTTTCGACCCACAGAAGGGCAGAATTTGCCTATCCCCGGACTTAAGGGCTTGGCTCAGGAGCCGTCCTTTGACCGCTATCGCGTTAACCTGTTCGTCGATAATGGTGAGATGAAGGGGGCCCCGGTGGTGTACGAAGCCAACCCCACCTATTTTAATGTGTTTGGACGGATTGAGCACGTTATCCAGATGGGTAATGCCATCACCAACTTTACCATGATCAAGCCAGGTGCTCTGCATCGGGCCAACGGCGGCTACCTGATTCTCGATTGTCGTGAAGTGCTGATCAACATGTTTACCTACGAGGCCCTTAAACGCAGTATTCGCAAGGGCGAAGTCAAGATCGAAGACATGGCTGAGCAGTTCCGGCTGATCGCCACCGTTTCTCTGAAACCCCAGCCGGTTCCCCTCGATTGTAAAATTATTCTTATCGGCACCCCGCAGTTGTACTATCTGCTTTACACCCTTGATCAGGATTTTCGCAAATACTTCAAGGTTAAAGCTGACTTTGATCGGATGATGAAAAATACCTGGGAAAATGTCCAGCAGTATGCCCTGTTTGTTGCGGCCAAGTGCAACGAGGAAAACCTCAGACATTTCGAGCCAACCGGGGTGTCCCGGCTGGTCGAATATTCGGCCCGGATGATCGAGGACAAGGGCCGCCTCTCCTCGCGCTTTCTCGATATTGCCGATTTGATTCGCGAGGCCTCTTTTTATGCCGCACGTCAAAATCAGGATCTGGTCAGCGCAACCCATGTTGAGCTGGCCATTGAATCCAAAATCTATCGTTCCAATAAGGTCGAGGAACACATCCAGGAATTCATCGATGAGGGCTCGCTTCTGGTCGACACTGACGGCGCTGTGGTCGGCCAAGTCAACGGGTTGTCGGTTTATATGCTCGGCGATTATTCTTTCGGCAAGCCTTCGCGGGTGACGGTGCGCACGTATATCGGCAAAGGGGGGATGGTCAATATTGAACGGGAGGTCAAACTCTCCGGGCCGATTCACGACAAGGGAGTCCTTATTCTTACAGGCTTTTTCGGCGATCGTTTCGCTCAGGACAAGCCGCTGGCTCTCGCTGCTTCTATCTGTTTCGAGCAATCATACGGCGGGGTCGATGGCGATAGCGCCTCATCCACCGAGCTCTATGGTCTGTTATCGTCTCTGTCCGGTCTACCGATCCGTCAGGGGATCGCGGTGACCGGTTCCGTTAACCAGCGAGGACAGCTTCAGCCCATCGGCGGGGTCAATGAAAAGATTGAAGGGTTCTATGCGGTCTGCAAGGCGAAAGGATTGAACAGCGAGCAGGGGGTCATGATTCCGGTGCAAAACGTGAAGAACCTTATGCTGAACAAAGAGGTGATCGATGCGGTTGCCAGTGGTCAGTTTCGTATCTGGGCGGTGTCGACGGTCGATGAAGGGATCGAAATTCTCACTGGAACGCCGGCCGGACAGCGAGGGGAGGATGGTCTCTGGCCTGAAGGAACGGTCAACGGCCTGGTCGACCGACGTCTCAAGCTGATGGCTGAATCTCTGCGTAAGTTCGGTTCAGGGAAAAATGAAGAAAAGTAAGGGATAAAATAACTGGCTGCTTGTTGTTACCAGAATCGCCACTGTCCGCTCTGCAGTACGTAGACCCCCAGGGCCAGGTTGGCGACAGCGTGGCTGAGGATGCACTGGGCGATGCTGCGAGTGTAATAGAGCAAGATATTGAAGATGACGCCAGCCATGATCCCAGCCAGGTAATAGTTGTGTTCCAGTCCGAACAGGACGCTGGTGATCAGAAAGGATGTCCAGGTAAAATGGGCAATGCCGATTTTCGAAAAATCGCTGTTGATTATGTAACGCAAGAGGTACGAGCGCCAGAATAATTCTTCCATGACCGGTACGACCAGTACCGCTCCAACCATCCGTGACGCCACCACAAAGCTCCGCATGCCCTCATCGGTGACCAGTTCAGGGTTGAATCCTCTCGGGGTGCCGAGGGTGGCAAATCCCCAGTCCATATTGATCCATAGACAAAAAATCAACATCCCCGACACCATGCTGATTGCCGTATGCCCGACCCGGGTGAAATCCTGCAGGCGGATTTCATCATAATTCTTTGCGAGCAGAATCAGTACCAGTCCAACCGCTCCCGCCTTGATCAAATAAAGGGTGAGAAGGTCATGATCGGTGAAATGACCCAGACCTTGGTCGCCCAGAAATCTTATCCCTTCTTCGAGCCCGATGAATCCCATATAGAGGGCAAAAGGAAAAATTCGCGGTAGTGCTCTCTGTTTCAAGACTCCCTCCCCGGTATAAGAATAAAAAGGCTGGCAATGCGCATGATTTGAATTATGAGCGAGGCCTTAGATCGGGTCAACCGCTATTATCTCCGTTGACATGAATCGCTGGAAAAGCTGTTTGGCTTTTACCTGAAATGCTGAGGTGAGCGGTTAAGTTACTGTCATGACAGATGAAATTTTCACCACGGGGAATTTCTCCAGACCCTTGCTTGAAGTTTGTTGGAAATATGTCATCCTTTCAACACTCACCAAATAAGAAAAAGAATTAATGTTTTGTGCTGGTCTTTTGATGAGGTTCCTTGGGCGTTTCCGGGAGGATTTGCGGTGCAAAATCGTATGCTCGATACATTGGAGGCGAGAGCTGTGTGGTGGCTGGAGTTACCTGATTTCATTTTGTATCGTCTCTTTGCTGAGATGAACCGGGGATGCCTTTTTTGCTGGTTGGCGTCACCGCTGGATTCTAACAATCCTATGCTTATTTCGTCCAGCTATTGAGGTAGATCCGCTTTGCAGGGAGGGTTTGAAATTGATTAAGGGGCTGTTGTGCTTGTGCTTTATTCTGACTTTGATCGCTGGCTGTAAGAACCAGTCCAGGGAGGAATTGCTGCAGGAAGGGCTTGAATTGAGTCGGCAGGGCAACTTCAACGGGGCCATGGTGCTCTACAAAAATGCCCTGGATAAAGACCCGAATTATTCCGAAGCCAGATTCGCTCTTGGCATTGCCTACCTTGAAACGACCCGGTACGAAAAGGCGGAAAGAGAGTTTCAGAAGGTTCAACTTCAGGATCCGACCAATGCCGAGGTGTTGCTGAGGTTGGCTGACGTGCAAAATGCTACCGGGCGTCCGGACGCTGCGATTGATTCAGCCACCCGGTACATTCAACAGGGAAACAAGTCGTCTCGAGTCTTCGAATCTCTCGGACGTAGTTATGCGATCAAAGATGATCTGGGGCAGGCCGAGACAAATTTTCGCCAGGCTCTTGCGCTGGATCCGGCCAATTCGGCCGCGCGGCTTGATTTGGCCAGGGTCTTTTTCTTTTCACAGCGGCTAAGCGAAGCCAGAACTCTTCTCGAGGAAACCATTAGCCAGGCTCCCAGGTTGACAAGTGCTTATTTCATTCTGGCCCGAGTGGAGGCCGCTCAGGGAAATCGGGCTGCTGCACTGGGCCTCTATCGTAAAATCATAGAAATTGACCCCGCGAATATTGGCGCCCTGTATATGGCCGGGCTTTTTGCTTTGGACAGTGGCGACTTGCCGTCAGCCGAAGCGATGATCGTTGATCTGTTCAGCAACTTTCCTGACCATCCAGCGGGTTTGCGCCTTAAGGGAATGGTGTTGTACCTCAAGGGGAATTACAAAGAGGCCCTTGTTGAATTGCGGAACTCCCTGCAACGCATGCCGGACCTGATTGGCTATTATTTTACCGGACTTACTGAGTACAAACTTGAGCAATATGAACAGGCGCTGAACCAGTTTCAAAAGGCGCTGGATTTTCAGCCTTCACACGCCCAGTCGAGACTCATGGTGGCCTTGACGCTCCTCAAGCAGCAACGCTTGGATGACTGTATCGCTGAAGTGATCAAGTCGTTTCAATATGACAAGCGAAACGGTTTTGCCTACAGCATTCTGGGGAGTGCCTATCTGGCGAAAGGCGATTTTGACCTCGCCATGAGCAACCTGGACAAGGCGATCGAAATTGACCCGTCGTTGGCCGATGCTCACTTGAAAAAGGGACTTTTTAACCTGTCCAAAGGCTTCCCGGGGCAGGCTGAGAGCGAATTG
>JBFHFM010000175.1:0-7266 GCA_041583595.1 Trichloromonas sp.
CGCTGCTCGCCGAGTCCGGCGAGGAAAGCTTCGCGCCCGGCTTCGACCCCTTTTTTGAAGGCGGCGGCCATTTTTCCCGGGTTGGGGGTGACCGCCAGGGCCGTGTTGACCAGTACGGCATCAGCGCCCATTTCCATGGCCAGGGCGGCGTGGGACGGTGCGCCGAGTCCGGCATCAACGATTACCGGCACAATGGCCTGTTCGATGATAATGGCGATGCTGTCGGCGGTGCGTACCCCCTTGTTGGTGCCGATCGGTGCCCCCAGAGGCATGACCGTGGCGGTACCGACTTCCTGCAGTCGCTTGGCCAGCACCGGGTCAGCGTTGATGTAAGGGAGGACGATGAAGCCTTCCTTGACCAGAATCTCGGCAGCCTTCAGCGTTTCGATGGGGTCCGGGAGCAGGTAGTAGGGGTCGGGGGTGACCTCCAGCTTGATCCAGGGTTCGCATCCGGCGGCGCGAGCCAGGCGAGCCAGGCGTACTGCCTCTTCGGCGTCGCGGGCGCCACTGGTGTTGGGAAGCAAAAGATACTTTTTCGGGTCGATGTGCTTAAGCATATTGTCGCCCGGATTGTCGATATCGACCCGGCGCAGGGCGACGGTTACGATTTCGCTGCCGGACTGCTCCATGGCTTCGACCATCAGCTTATTGGAGGCGAATTTGCCCGTGCCGACCAGCAGTCGGGATTTGAATTTACGTCCAGCGATGATCAGTTCATCCATTTTCGTTTTCCTCGCGTACGGGCGAACCTTGTGCTCGCCCTGTTGTTGTTTTTTCGCGTTACCCGCCGCCGACGAACTGAACAATTTCGAGAACATCGCCGTCTTGTAGACGGGATGCGTCGAATTGCTCCAGAAGCAGCACTTTGCTGTTGAGTTCAATGGCGACTCGTTTACTGTCAAGTTGCAGGGTCTCAAGCAGGGCGCTGACGGTCAGGGCGGCTGAAAATTGTTTGGGTTGGCCGTTGATGGTGATGTTCATTGTTTCCTCATGTCAGGCCGGGGATTCACCCAGCAGTAGTCGCAGCACGGCGTTGGCCTGGTGATGGGCGGCAATTCCGACTCGCGGGGCCATCAATCCTTCACCCGGCCGGGCGGCCGTTTCGCCATCGCCGACCAGGTACAGGTTCGTGGCAGCGCGCTGGGTAACGACCGTGTTAGATGGGCCAAACCCGGCCATCCCCGAGCCCATTACCAGCGGTTTGCCGGAAACCCGGCTAAGAAAAGTTTGGGCCAGCATGGCTTTCTGGTCGGCTTCATCGAAGGCTTCGACCATGACATCGACGGAACCGAAAAGTTCGGGAATGTTGACCGGGGTCAGGCGTTCGAAGTGGTGGGTAATGCGGACGTATGGATTTATGCGGGACAGATTGTCACGCAGGGCCTCGACTTTCGGGAGGCCGATCTGGTCGATAAAATATTGCTGGCGGTTGAGGTTCGAGGGTTCGACGACGTCAAAGTCGGCAATGATCAGGTGTCCTACCCCGATCCGGGCCAGAGCGATGGCGACCGACGAGCCAAGTCCGCCGCAACCGGCGATACCGACCGTCGTCCTCTTGATTCGGGCATGCACTCCCGGGGTGTGACGGGCGGCCATCAGGGCTTCGAGCTCATCGGCGTTGGGTTGCAGACCGCGGCGGATGAAAACCACCCGGTCTCCCTCGGCGAGAGGCGAGTCCGTTTTCATGGGGAAGCCGTTGAGGATAGCAAGATCGGCGTCTGGGGTGACTTGGCGCTGTAGTTGCTGCAGGGTGGTGCCGTCGGCGATATCCGTTGGGCGTTCGTTGATTTCAATCTTCATAACGTAAAAAGGCCGCTGAAAGCGGCCTATCCCGGGATTAATCCCAGGTGTTGCCGCTTCCCTACGCCGGTATGATCCGGATCAGGTTCGAAGGGTCATCCTGCAAGCAGGACTCTCAGTGATTCACTCCCCTAGGGCGTTGCAAAATTGTAATTGGCACGCTATCAGAAGCCTTAGGCCGAGTCAATGGTTTTTCTGCCAGGGAAAATAAGGTTTTCGTTGTTTTCGCGGGCCAACTTCACTAATATAATCTTTTTTTCAAAGTCCGGTCCCTGCCCCTTAGCTAAAGGGGCCTGGCCGATTTCAGGAGTTCTGCGAAATGAGCATATCCGAACGTTACAGAGAACTGGTCGCGGAAGTTAATCTGGTACTCGCTGGTTTTGTCGAGGCTGCGCCCGAAGAAGGTCGTGAAATCCGGGAGATCCGCAAGGCGGTCGAAGGATTGGTCGAATTACAGGAGACGGTTGGGGAAATCCCCCGCATCCGGCTTGAACCTGACCTGACCCCGGTTCTGCTTAAGGCGCACAGCCAGTTTGATCGTGTCCGGTTGCTCTTTGAGGAGCAGGGGAAAGAAGACCAGGCGGCGTCCCTGTGGGAACTGGAACAGAAAATTTACCGACTGCTTAATGATCTTTAGGGGCGGAGTTCGGAGTTCGGAGTTCGGAGTTCGGAGTTCGGAGTTCGGAGTTCGGAGTTCGGAGTTCGGAGTTCGGAGTTCGGAGTTCGGAGTTCGGAGTTCGGAGTTCGGAGTTCGGAGTTCGATCCTTTATCACTGGCAGGAAGCTTTGTGCTTCCTGCCTGTTGTTTTTCAGCGAATCCATTCTTTGGCGAGCGGCTAAAACCAAACCTTTGTCAAGGGATGTGGCATAGTAGTTGCTTTTTATCGGTGGAGTCCGGAATGGCCGGGCTTTAATGAAATAAGCGGGAGATAGCTCAATGCATAAAAAATTGACGAATATATTTTATGAAGTACGTGATCCGGTTTTAAGCTGGGACGATATCGGTGGCTACGCCGAGGTTAAGGAAACCCTGAAAGAGATGGTGTGTCTGCCACTGAAAAAGCCGGAGATGCTCAAACTTCATAACCTGGGGATTCCCGCCGGGGTGATGATGTGGGGGCCGCTCGGCACCGGTATCACCATGCTCGCTGAAGCCTGCGCCAAAGAAGCCGGCGTTTCCTTCGTCTATATCTCAGGCCAGGAAATGCTCGGTAAGGGTCCGGAACTGGTCGAGGCTTTTGACTGCGCCATCCATGAGGCTCCCTGTGTGCTCTTCGTTTCCGACTGCGAGTGGCTCTGCCCCCGGGCCGGTTGTGATTACGAATGGAGTCCGGGTAACCTGAGGGCGATTCCGCCGACCTTCGCTGATAAGGATCTCAATCGTCTTTTTATCGAGCAGATTGATCGCATCAACCAGGTGCCGAACGTGATGCTGGTTGGCTCCTGCTATCGTATCGATACGGTCGACCAGGCCCTGATCAAGGAAAAGAAACGCTTCAATCGCAAGGTCTTCCTGAATCCCCCCACCGCCGTAGACCGGCTCGGTATGCTCAACATCTACATGGATAAAATGCCCAACCTGGCTCCTGACATCGATCGGCGGATCTTGGCCGAACGCAGTGAGGGGTATGTTGGTTGGGATATTGAGAGCCTGTGCAAGCGGGCGACGGTTAATGCCATCAAGGAAGATGCCGAAATCGTCACCATGGCTCACTTTGAAAAGTCTCTCAAGGAAGTCCGCCAGTTTTTGACCCCGGATATGACGGCCAAGTATTACGAGATTCGCGAACAGGATTGCCCTCATCATTATGAATTCTAGGTTCGATGTTCGATGTTCGATGTTCGATGTTCGATGTTCGATGTTCGATGTTCGATGTTCGATGTTCAGTCACCCGTTACCCGTCACCAGGTTTCCCATGTCTGTCCCGCGTGAACTTTTTGATGAAATCTATGCCCTCCATGGTCATCGCTGTCCGATGAGCACTCTGGGCGGGCGCATTGGGTATGCTGCTTCGGTGCGGGTAGCGACCGGTGAGCGGCTGGCGGTTTATTACGCCAATACCTGCGCCCTTGACGGCATTCGGGTGACCACTGGCATTGACAGTCCGCGTATTGTCGAGCAGGGGCGTCATGCTCTGGTGCTGGTTGATCGCTCCGACGGCCGGGGGGTGCAGGTGAGCTTGAGGCCGGCCGCGCTCGATATCGCCTGGGAGTATCGCCGGGTGAGCGAGGCGCTCGATCGCGATCGCGCCGGGCTCGACGATTCTTCTCTGGCTGAGCGGCAAGCTGAACTGGCGCGGGTGCTCGACGCTGTGCTGCAACGATTGTGGATCATTTCCGACGAAGAACTGCTGGAAATCATCCCGGCCGAACTTGATCCGAACGTTTTTCTGGAGCGCTGAGCCGCATGTCTGATTCCATCCTGATCCAGATACTCACCGTCATCGGCGATGAAATCGCCCGTATGTGGTGGTTTTTTCTTCTTTCCATTGTGCTGGTCGGCCTGATCAAGGGGTACCGGCTCGACCTGCGCATCCGCGACTCGATCAACCGGGCCGGAGTCTTCGGCATCGTCCTGGCCGTTGCGGTTGGCATGGTCTCGCCTCTTTGTGCCTGCGGCATTTTGCCGGTAGTGATTTCACTGGCCATGATGGGGACGCCCATCGCGCCACTGATCGCTCTGCTGGTGACCTCGCCGGTGATGGGACCGGATGCTTTGCTCCTGACCTACAGCGGTCTCGGCATGGAGTTCGCCGTACTTAAGGTGGTTGGGGCCGCAGTGCTCGGCCTTGGCGCCGGGCTGATCACCCAGTTGTTGGTCAACCAGGGCTTTCTGGCCGGGGATCTGCTGCGGCTCAAGCCGGTCTATCGCGACGATGGCAGCCTTGCCCCTGCCGCCGAGATTGGCGCCGCTGCCGGGATCGAAGTCAAGACCATGCGTATCGTCATGCGGGACAGCAAGCTGCGTTTTATCTTCGACCGTACTCTCGATGCCGGCCTCTTCGTCGGCAAATACCTGCTTTTGGCTATCGTCCTCGAAGCCCTCATCGTCACCCTGATTCCGATCTCCTGGATCACCGTACTGGCCGGGCAGAAGAGTGTCGGCTCGGTGTTGGTGGCCGCAGTGGTCGGGCTGCCGCTGCCGACCAATCAGATCCCGATTATCCCCATCCTGGCCGGCTTGCTTGAGCGGGGGATGGATCGCGGTGCGGCTCTGACTCTACTGCTGGCCGGACCGGTTTCCAGCATCCCGGCGATCATTGCTCTGTTCGGCATGTTCCGCAAGCGGGTGGTCCTGACCTTTCTCGCCGTCAGCCTCTCTCTTTCGGTTCTGCTCGGCTGGCTCTATCAACTGTTGGCCTGATGGACATCTGACCGCTCTGCCTGCGGTGCAGACGGTTTTTTGCCTGTTTTTCCGGAGGTGTCCAGTGAGACTGCTCCTTTTGTTTGTTCTTCTGCTCGGCGCTTGCGCCGCGCCCCCCGTACTTTCCCCCTCGCCACAGATTCTTCACGATACTGAAATCCACCAGGATACGGTGTGGGACGGACCAATTATCATCGACGGTGCGGTCAAGGTCTTTAAGGGGGCGACCCTGCGCATCCTGCCTGGCAGCGACATCGCCTTTGTTCGTCGTGATGCTGATCGCGATGGTCTTGGCGACGGCGTGTTGATCATCGAGGGGCGTCTGCTGGCCGAAGGAACCCGCGCGGCACCGATTCGCTTCCGTAGCGCCGAGGCCGACCCAAAGCCTGGAGACTGGCTGGAGATTCGGGTCGATTTTTCGCGTGAGACGCGGTTGTGCTATTGCGATATTTCTGGCTCCGCCTACACCCTGCATGCGCACTTCACCAAGGGGCGGGTCGAGGATTGCACCATCCATCACAACATCGACGGCAGTCGTTTAGGCCAGGCCCGTTTCGTTTTTGCCAACAATCTCATCGAGCATAACCAGGGCAAGGGGATCAACTTTCGCAATTCAACGGTCGAGATCACCCGTAACATCATCCGTCACAACGGTTCGGGGATCTTTCTGTTCGAAAACGACCGCGAACTCTCCATTCATCACAACAACCTCTACGATAACCTGGAAAACTTCCGTCTCGGGGATTTCTACACCGGCGATGTGCAATTACGCGACAACTGGTGGGGGACTGCCGACCCTTCTGCTGCCGCATTGACCATTTACGACCGTAAGCAGGACGCGGCTATCGGCATCGTTTCGTTGCAGCTAGCGCCGGCCTGGGTCGAGAACTGCGGTCCGCGGGATGCCGTTGAGTTTGTGCCGCGCTGGAGTCTGGATACCGGCGGCTACGTCGACGCTTCGGCGGTCGCTGACGATAACGAGGTTTTTGTCGGCAGCTGGGACGGTCGTCTCTATTCTCTCGACTCCTCCGGCAAGACTCGCTGGTCGCGTGACCTGGGCGAAGTGATCGATAGCGCACCGGCGCTGGATCAGCACGCGGTCTATGTGCAGACCTGGGGGCGGCAGGTCTGGGCGCTAGATCGGGACAATGGAGGACTCCGCTGGACATTCGATTATCCGGCTTCGGTGGCCGACGACCATCGACAGGGAAGTGTTACCCGGTTCGGCGAATTATTGCTGGTCCCGGCCTGGAACGGCACCCTCTATGCGCTTGACGCGGCGACCGGCCAGCTTCACTGGCAATTCGAGGCCGGCCAGCCTTTGCGTTCGGCCGTCGCAGTAGCTGGTGACCGCGTGTATGTCGCCAGTGGCAGCGGCAAACTCTCTGCGGTCAGCTTTAAAGGTTCCCTGCTCTGGCAGGTCGATGCCGGCCAGCCTCTGCTGGCTTCCCCCGTGCTGACCTCTGCTGGCCCGGTGGTGGTTGATCGTCAGGGGCGGGTGAGTGCCTGGACGACGGACGGCCAATTACGCTGGCAGCGGGAATTGGGCGAAGTCTGTTATTACGGCGCGCCACTCTACGCCGAGGGGAACTTGTTTTTAGCAACCGCCGGTGGGTCCCTGTGGAAGCTGGATGCCGCAGGCGGACAGGTGATCTGGCGAAAAACAGATCTCGGCCCGATCTACGCCACTCCCTTGTTGCTGAACGGACGCCTCCTGGTGGGTGACAATGAGGGAACCTTGCGTGTATTCGGGGTTGACAGTGGCGATTTGCTGACGGTCTGGACTGCCGATGGCGCCATCCAGTCAACGCCGACCGCATTAGCAGACCTGCTGATAGTCGGTGCCCGCGATCAGCGCGTACATGCCCTGAAACTGTTGGAGCAGCCGGTGTCCGGGTTCGCTGTTGAATGATATCGAGGAGATCATTGATGCGTATCTTGCTGCTCTGTTGTCTGATCCCACTGTTTTTTGCCTGTGAAAAAAAACAGGATGAACCTTCTAAGGTAAACGAGCCATCCTCTGTTTCTGAACCGGCTGAGATCCCGGTTCCGGAGCGCACCTTTACGCCGCTGCTGCAGCAGGGGATTGAACCGGTCGTGGTC